>CAMEWP010000024.1 GCA_945946605.1 uncultured Pseudobutyrivibrio sp.
GGAGGAAGTGCCGGAACGAGTGGAAGATGCAGACGTCATCATTCTGAACAAGGTGCCCATCAATGAGCAGACCATAGGCAGTGCAAAACAGTTGAAACTGGTGTGTATTACAGCTACCGGTACCAATAATCTGGATAAGGAGTATCTGGATCGGCGGGGAATCCAATGGCGCAATGTAGCCGGCTATTCCACCGATTCCGTTGCGCAGCATACCTTTGCCATGCTGTTTTATCTCTATGAGAAATTGTCCTATTATGACGCATATGTAAAGGAAGGGCGTTATGTGGAGGACCAGATGTTTACCCATTTCGCCAGAACCTTTCAGGAGCTGGCGGGGAAAACCTGGGGAATCATTGGATTGGGGGCCATCGGTAAAAAGGTTGCCCAGATCGCCCAGGCTTTTGGATGTAATGTTCAGTATTATTCCACATCAGGAAAGAATCATGATCCTTCTTATCAGGAGGTTGACTGGGATACGTTGCTTGCCACATCGGACATTATCTCTGTCCATGCACCGCTGACGGAGAATACCTACCATCTGTTGGACAAAGAAGCGTTTCACAAGATGAAATCCAGTGCGTACTTGCTGAATGTAGGACGCGGCCCCATTATCGTGGAGCAGGATCTGAGGGATGCATTGGAGCAGGGGGAGATTGAGGCGGCAGGCATTGATGTATTGGATGAAGAACCAATGCGTGCAGATCACCCGCTGAGAGATTTTAGCGACAGCACCAGGCTTCTGATCACGCCACATATTGCATGGGCCAGTCGGGAAGCCAGGAAACGTCTGATGGATACCATCTATGGTCAGATCAAAGAGTTTTTGGAAAATGATTAAAAAAATACAGGACAGTCGGTAGCTTTCCGGCTGTCCTGTTTCGTTAACATTATTTTAACGGAAGCCCGCTATTATAGGAACAGTCGCCCAGATCGGAAAGGAGACTGTTTCTTGCATGCAGCGCTGCCTGTCCGGAAATATTGGCTGACTGTGTTACGGACTGAAAATACAAGTGGATCCGACGACGGAAAACAGGAAGAGCCTGATCCATCAGGTCATAAACGCTGTCGTTGGAGGTATGGGTTGGATCCCAGGGATTGTGCCATCTGCGGTGTGACAGATTACAGGAATCCGGGTAGATACTTACCGTGTCGCTGGGGATCATAGGAGAAATAAAAGCCTGTCCTAAGATCTTTTGCTCTAATGTACGCACCAGAAGTTTCTTCCATCCGTTAGGATCATGCATCATGCGGCTCTCTGTCTGCAATGCGCCAATGGCAAAGGAAATCTGCCATTGGGGAACGTTTGCTCCAGGGTATGCGGCAGCGATGGCCCGATACAGCAGGCGGGAAATCACATGTCGTTCCTTTGGAGAGAGGGCAATGGTCTTTTCCGGGCGGAAATCGGAAGGCCTGGTGTTATGAAAATGGCGGATCATGGACTGATCCATGGCTGTTTCCAGAAAAACATGACGGCTGAAATCGTACAGGGACTGGTCCTTATGCTCCATGTGCTTCGTGCGGCAGTACACGTAAGGATGACAATAGGTATCCAGCGTATAGTGCCCAATGAAACCGCTGATATAGGCATCGGCAATCTGACGGGATTCCCGGTCCCGAAGATGACTGCGGGCCTCCATCAAAGCCACAAAAAACGCCAGCGTGGAAGAAGCATGGATCTGACTTCCGATATTACCGGTGGAAGATGCATAAGCCGGCAGGGAATAGTAGAAGACATCAGGTCCCTGAAGTCCAAGACAAAAACTATGTATATGATTGCGGATGCAATTCCGTTCCCTCACATTGGTGATCTGGGAAATGGTATTTTCTCCAAAAATATAATGGGTTGCAAATCCTGGCATAGCACACCTCCGATGGAATGTTGTATGGTTAATATTTGTTGAAAAAAGTATAACACTTTCTCTGAGGACAGAAAAGCGGGATATAGAAAGTATAGGGAAAAAACGTGATTTTATACAGATGACAAAGTGATAATTTTGTCGATGGAATTATACAAAATCAAAAAAATGTATAATTCGGAAGTACAACAAAATGGGATTGTATATGTTAATCGGCGAGAGGATTTCATATACTTTCAAGTGTTAGATGCGATAAGATTTATTTAAATTAAAGAACTGATAATTAGGGAGGAAATGTAACATGGCAAACGTAGTACAGAACTTAGAGCGCCAGGCATTCAGTGTAGCGATTGACAAGACTTTAAAGAGCATAAAGACTGACAGAGAAAAATCTCTGTTGAAAATTGTTGACTTAGCCGAGAAATTTATGGGAAATAACTTCACACCGGAGGCATACGAAGGTGCCCGGAAGATGATCAAGAATCCGGATGCAAAATGGATGCGTTATCTGGACCGTCTGCTGGCTGAAACAGATCCCCATGTGGCAAAGATGACCGCATTGAATCTGGGATATCAGGCTGCTTTCCAGGGAACAAAGATGATCCGTAAGAATCGTGAAGTATATGACTGCAATATTCCCTGGCTGATCCTGATGGATCCCACCAGTGCATGTAATCTGCATTGTACCGGATGCTGGGCAGCAGAATACGGCCATAAGTTAAACCTGACTTTTGAGGAGATGGACAGCATCGTTACCCAGGGTAAGGAACTGGGAATTTTCTTCTACATGATGACCGGTGGTGAACCGCTGGTACGCAAGGCTGATATCATCAAACTTTGCGAGAAACATAATGAGTGTGCATTCCACTGCTACACCAACGGAACCCTGGTAGATCAGGAGTTCTGCGACGAGATGAAGAGAGTCGGCAACCTGTCACTTTCCATCAGTCTGGAAGGATTTGAAGAGGCAAATGATTTCCGTCGTGGCGAGGGTGTATACCACAAGGTTATCCAGGCAATGGATCTGCTGCATGAGAACGGATTGATCTTCGGTAACTCCGTATGTTACACAACCAAGAACATGGAATCCGTAACCAGTGATGAGTTCTTTGATCTGCTCATCGAGCACGGAAGCCGTTTTGCATGGTATTTCCATCTGATGCCTGTTGGTATGGAAGCTTCACCGGAGCTGATGCCTACCAAGGAGCAGAGAGAGTATATTTACCACAGACTGCGTGAAGTACGTGGATTTGAAGGTGGTAAGGAAATCTTCGTTATGGACTTCCAGAACGATGGTGAGTATGTAGGCGGATGTATCGCCGGAGGAAGAAACTACTGCCATATCAACCCCAAGGGAGATGTGGAGCCCTGTGTATTCATTCACTATTCCGGAGCAAATATCCGTGAGAACACCTTACTTGAGTGTCTGCAGCAGCCGTTGTTTATGGCATACAGAGATAATCAGCCATTCAATGACAATATGCTTCGTCCCTGCCCCATGCTGGAGAATCCGGAGATCCTGCAGCGTATGGTAAATGAGACCGGTGCACATTCCACCGATGTACAGGAAGCAGAGCCGGTAGAGCATCTTTGCGGCAAATGTGTAGAGTATGCCGAGGAGTGGAAAGAGACTGCTGACAAACTTTGGGCAGAACATCCTCATGTAACAAAGGGATATACCAACTATAAGAAGAAATAAGGTCATTGCAAAAGATGATGAGTAGAAGGAGACCTTGCAGGCTGCTGCAGGGTCTCTTTTAACATTCGTGATATAACGGTTTTACATCAGGCTCATATAATAAAAGAAAAAGACGACAGTGTATGAGTGTAAAAAAAGAGCTTACCGTTGTGCAGACGGATCATGAAATATACTACGCATATATCAACGAAAAGGATGAAATCGAGATCGGCTGTATGGGAAATCCCCAGTATCGGCTGATCTTAGGTGAGGGCAGTGCCCGGAGCCATTATGATCATCTGTCGCTTCAATACTGGCAGGGACAGCTGATCCTTTTTTATACCTGCTATGAGCCCATGCGAAACGGATATCTGATGGGAGCTCTCTATCCTTTCCCGGGAAGACAGGAGGAAATCCTGTATTTTAGTCCACGGGGCAGGATTTTCTATGATACCTTTGTGATAGAAAATGAATGTTATGTGGGTCTTCGTGGTGGGGAGGAAAGGGAAAAAGGGGAACTTCTGGTCTTTCATAAGCGGGACAGGGGATTTGAACGGATGGGAGATTAAGTTGCATCTTTTCGATCATTTGCTTAATTTCAAATAGATATTAAGTGATTTCCACGCTATACTATACTTAATTATAGATAAGTGTATATTTTAGATGCCCAGGAAAGGAGATCACTTATGACAGAAATAAAAAAATACAGCAGGTATGAAGCTGCTTTTTCCGCGGAATTTGAGGGGAATCCCTTTAAAGATATTTCCCTGACGGCCACCTTTTCCCACCCGGGTTCACAGCCTGTTACGGTGCATGGTTTTTATGATGGAGATAATACCTGGCGTATCCGTTTTATGCCCCAGGAAGAAGGGGAATGGAAGTTTGTTACGGAATCCAATCTGCCTGCGCTTTCCGGGCAGACCGGGAGTTTCCTTTGTGTGGCGGCAGAGGAGGGCTGTCACGGACCAGTGAGAGTCCACAACACCTATCACTTTGCTCATGCGGACGGCACCCGCCATATTTCGGTGGGAACCACCTGTTACGCCTGGGTGTATCAGCCCATGGAGCGCCAGGAGCAGACCCTGGAAACATTGAAACATGCGCCCTTTAACAAGATCCGTATGTGTGTTTTTCCCAAGTGGTACGAGCATAATTATGATAAGACGCCCATCCTTTATCCCTATGAGGGAAGTGTGGAGGAAGGTTTCGACTATGAGCGGCCCAATGTGGAATTTTTCCGCCTGTTGGAAAAGAGAGTGGGACAGCTGGCAGATATGAATATTCAGGCGGATATTATCATTTTCCATCCCTATGAGCGCAACGAATGGGCCTTCAACTACATGAATGAGGAGCAGGACCGGATCTATATGCGCTATCTGATTGCGCGGCTTGCCGCCTATCATAATGTATGGTGGAGCATGGCAAATGAATGGGATATTTTTGCTGCAAAGCCTACCTGCGCAAAGGCAGATGACCGGTACTGGGATACACTGGGACGGTTTGTGCACGAGGAAGATCCCTATGGGCATCTGATCGGTATTCACAACTGCGTGCGGATCTATGACCATAATGCTGACTGGATCACCCATGCCAGCATGCAGCGGATTGATTATTACCGTACGGCGGAAATGACAGACACCTGGCGCAGAGAGTGGAACAAACCGGTGGTCATCGATGAATGTGCTTATGAGGGAAATATTGATCACACCTGGGGTAATATCAGCGGGGAAGAGATGACCCGCCGTTTCTGGGAAGGCACAGTAAGAGGCGGATACATGGGCCACAGCGAAACTTATGTCTGTCCGGAGGATGTGCTCTGGTGGAGCCACGGCGGCGTTTTAAAGGGTGAGAGCCCGGCAAGAATTGCCTTTCTGCGGGAATTGCTGGAGGAATATCCCCAGTATGAGATCGATCCCATCTCCGATTTTGGGGATGCACTGTGCGGCGGCTGTGGAAAAGAGTATCTGCTGTATTATTACAGCGGTTTCCGTCCCACAAGCGCTCATTACAATCTTACGGTTACGAAGAATTATCAGGCGGAGATCATCGATACCTGGAATATGACACGGGAACTGCTGCCGGGTACATACTCGGGTACCTTTTCCCTGACACTTCCGGGAAGAGAGTATATGCTGGTCCGCTTTGTGGCTGTGGGAGATGCGGATCTGTCAAAGATCACCATAACAAGGGACAACACCTTTGCGGATGTGGAGGATATGCCCAATGGATACAAGATGCTGGAGGTGGTGAAAGCCCATGCAAAAGAACAGTATGATGTTCTGAAACAGTATGCCTGGGGACTTCCCATCAGTACCTACCAGCAGTACACCGGGATCAGCGATGAGGAGATGGATCGTATGCTGGGACTGGTAAACGGAAAATAACAAAAACACGAAAATATGAGGGGATAAATAAAATGTTTTACAAACACGATCGTAAACGAAATGCCTGCCAGCTGTTTGGCGGACAGGCAAAAAGGGGATACGACTGGTGGTGGCATAGTTTTACAGCTGTCAGCGAAACCACCGGAGAGAAAAGGCCGTTCTTTATCGAATACTTTCTTTGCAATCCCGCATCCGGAAAAGAAGAGCCGGTGTTGGGGCAATTGCCGGAACATAAAGAAAATGGGATCTGTCCCTCTTACTTTATGGTAAAAGCGGGAGCATGGGGAGAGGGTGGTGCTCAGCTGCACCGCTACTTTGGATGGAAGGAGACCAGGGTTGATTTTGGTGTACCATATCAGGTGGAAGCAGAGGACTGCTTTGCAACAGAAACCCACCTAAAAGGTTCTGTTTCCATCACGCCTCAGGAAGCAGCTGCTCATTCGGAGTGGATGTGTGACAGCGGGTTCTATGGCCTGGGATCTGGAGGTAAAGAAACTGATCCCGTTCAATGTGGGCTACGGTGCCAGTGGCCCCATGCGGAAAATGCAGTTGTTTGAAATGTTCTGGCATGCGGAAGGCGTGAAAACGGCCTACACCGGATATGTTGAGTGGAACGGGGAACGCTACCGGGTCATTCCTGAGACCTGTTACGGCTATGCGGACAAGAACTGGGGAAAGGATTTTACCACGCCCTGGCTGTGGCTGTCTTCCAATCACCTGACCAGTGAGATCACCGGGAAGAAGCTGGAAAAGGGTGTCTTTGACATCGGTGGCGGACGGCCAAAGGTTGGTCCCATTGCTTTGAAGGGCAAGCTTTTGTCGGCTTTCTACTATGAAGGGAAAGGGTACGAATTTAATTTTTCCAAGTTCTGGACCTTCACCCGCACCAGATACGCCGGTTGGGAAACAGAGGATGAAGTCCTCTGGCATGTGGAACAGAAAACCTGGCGCAATCGAATGGTTACGGAAGTGTCCTGTAAGAAAAAAGATATGCTTCTGATCAACTATGAAGCGCCCGACGGCTCCAAGCACCACACCCGTCTCTGGAATGGCGGAAACGGCGTGGGAACCGTGGAACTGTATCGGGACGGCAGGCTTATCGATCGTATCCATGCGGAAAACATCGGCTGCGAATATGGCGAGTATGATGCGGTTGCTCCATATCAGGAAAAATAGAAGATTGGCTTAAAAAAGCTCAGGCTGTGAGACTCCGGAGGGAGGCACGGCCTGGACTTTTTTCTGCAAGAAAGGCTCTTGCAGAAAACGATTGATAAAAAACAGCCGATAATATATCGTTGAGTATGTCGTTCATAAGATAAAGCACGAAAGAACGCCTAACTGTTCATGCGTAATACTGGAACTGAAAGTATCAAAAACAAAAAATTAGATGCATTTCGTTCCAAAAAAACAACGGTTCGTTCCAAAATAATGGTACATTGTCCAGTGGCATGGTATGTTGTAGCCAGAAGGAGGTACAGGACTATGCTCGAAAGATAAATACAATCACTAAATAGTGAAACGTTCTACTAAACAGCAAGTAGTAATTATCGAAAATAATGGAATGATGAAAGGAGTATTGTAGATGAAAATAGTAAAAAGATTGTTTTGCATATCAGTGGCTTGCATAATGTTATTGCAAGAAAATGTAGTTACACAAGCAGCAGTAATAGAAGAAAAACCCATTGAAGACATTGTAGAATTCCTTTCACATAATGAGGATGGTAGTATTACATTGGATGAAAATGGTGCTCGTAACGCAGGATATGATACTGAGACTGTTTTATATGTTAAGAACAATGTGATTCGTATGAATGAATTGGTAAATTCGGGAGAAGCCTATATAAATGAGTCATTTCAAGCTGTCATTCCTGGGAAATCAAGTAGAGCAGCAAAAGGAGAAAGCAAAGTTGTAATATATCCGTACGGACCGACTCAAATATACTTGAACACAGATGAAGTCGCTGATTTGAAAAAAGGTATTGATCTTTTGTCTGGAGCATGTACTTGGACGGCCCTAGCGCAGTTGTTGACATCAGGGGTGGCACCGGCATTAGGTGCAAAATTAGGGTACATTGGTGCGGCTGCAACGATTGGTTCTGCTTATTTGAGAGTAACTTCAAAACAGATTGAGCAAGTATCGGCATCAGGAAAGGGGATTATTATTACCGTGCTAGATGCAGACTCATCTGGAACTAATAAAGCGATTTTTTTGTCATCTCAGTGAAATGAGTCTAATATAGATTAAAGTTAAAATCAAAATCAATATCTTTCGACATAGTATTAAAAGGCTGGAGTTACCGGCCTTTTTGCAAACTTTTTCTTCAAAAAAGATATAATATTATATTCCGCGTCAATATGTGATAAAATAATATTGCAAAATGAAGCGGATTGCCGGAAGTGGTGATAGAAAAGTATTTTGATAGAACTGACGCGGGTTATGCAAAGGAAGGGGCGATTTCGTGAAAAACAAAGTTACAAACAATGGTCGTCGATATCGTTTTTTGTATGTTTTGGGACTTGTGGGTACCGCACTGTATTGGGGGATTTTACCAGAGGCTGTTTGCTCATTGTTGTGGTGTAAAATCGCGATCGCGATTGTTGGTGTGATGGGAATCATGGGCATGATTGGGATGTGCCTGCAGGAGTATAAGGAGCCGGGATACAGATGGGTGTGGAGAATCCTAAGCATTCTTGGTTTCATTGGTGTACTTATAATAGGCTGGGTTTTGTCGAAAGGTATATCCTTGGGGTGGCAGGGCGAAGCGGCTCTCCTAGTCATGATGATTTTCGGAATTGTTGGATATGTAGGACAGAGCATTGATTCATACATTAATGAAAACAAGACAGAAAAACAGTGATTTTCAATAAAAAAAGCCCTTTTGTTGGACTAATAAAGTCTGATGAAAGGGTTTTTTGTGAGAAACATAAGTGAGTGAAAAGATCGATGAACTACAATTGAAAAAATGAAGAAATGAGTTATAATAAGTATAAATAATGTTTATCAAAAAAGCGAGGACATAGATGCAGATAGCAATTTGTGATGACAATAAAATCGAGAGAGCACTGTTAAAAACATATTGTTTGCGATATCTGAAAGAATCATATGTGTGGGAGATTGCAGAATATGATTCGGGGGAATCTTTTTTAAGGGATAATAAAGCGCAAATCCTACTGTTGGATATTGAGATGGACGGGATGAGCGGTATTGCTGTAAAAGAAAAAATGAGAGAGAGGCGATCGGAAACGCAGATATTGTTCATTACAAGTCACGGTGAAAATATGCCGGATGCATTTGGGAAAAATGTTAGTGGGTTCTTAGAAAAGCCAGTAACATATGATGAATTCAAAAAACAGATGGATCGTGTTATGCAAGACATTGCGCAACTGCAGAAAAAAATATGTGTTCAGGTAGTAAATGGTTTTCGGAATATTGAAATAAAAAATATTCTTTATATGGAAGCAAAGCAAAAATATGTTGATGTGAAAACAGTGGATGGAACCATTGCAGTGATGGATCGGAAGGGGATTGGACAATGGGGACAAGAGCTGGAGAAGTATGATTTTTTATCGCCGCACAGAAGTTTTCTGGTTAATTTATCACAGGTGAAAAAAGTGGATGAAATGTTTGTACATATGAATAATGGGGACAAAATTAAGCTAAGCAGGGATAAAAAACAGGAAGTGCGCAGGAAATTTTATCATTATTTGGAAAAGAATGCATGGTAGAGGATAAAGATGTTGTGGAATGTGATTGTACAGATTTTTTATATGGTAGAAAATATTCTTTGGATGAATGGCATTATTCAGATGAAATTTGCCCAAAAATGCCGAATCATCGTGATGGGAATATTGTTTCTGTTTTTTTTAATATGCGAAGGAACAGTAGGATTTGGGGAAAATGCTCCGGCATATGAACTGCTCATCATGGCTATTTTATTGGGACTGTTATTTGAGGGAAATATTTGGAAGAATCAAATAAAAATCTGGTGCTCTGTATTCTATATGAATGTGGTGAGTGCACCGATACAAACGACATTTCATTTGATAGAACGACATGTGGAATATGAATGGTGGGAGCAATATCAAGATATCATATATGAAAGTTTGTTTTTGCTAGCGCTGTTGTGTTTGATTTTCCTTATTAGTAAAAATGATCGATGGAAACAGATAATAGAAAAGTTATCGGTGCCGTACTACATAATGGGATTAGCACTTAGTTTTTGTGCAGCTGCCTTAGGCTCTTTTGTATATGTTTTTGGTCAGGATCTTCCTGCAGAGGCAAATGATTTCATAGAGATTATATGTTTGATCCTCAGAGAAATGATATATTTAGCGGTTATTGTGTTTATTGAGTTAAACGAATTACGCAAGCAATATCAAGAAGAAAGCAGATTGAAAAGTGAACATATAGAAATGTTGAAAGAATATTATAGAACGCAGGAATATCACATGCAGGAAATGAGAAAGATGCACCATGATATTCAAGTGCATTTAACTGTCGTAAAGGACTATTTGGATGAAGGAAAGTTGGAAAAAGCCAGTCGGTATCTGGAGCAAATAGATATAGGGGTGAGAAAAACCAATGGAAAAATGATTGATGTAGGCAATGAGCTGGTAAATGCAGTGCTTACAAGAGAACGGGATAAATTTACCCCAGAAATCAGTCTGTGTTGCAGGGGGCATGTTTCAAATGAAAAGAAAATCAGTGATTTTGATTTGTGCACGATACTTTCAAATCTGGTCACAAATGCCAGAGAAGCATGCGAAAAATTGAAAAAAGAAGAAAAAGTAGTTACGGTTGATATAAAAGAATACGATGGATTAATTTATTTAAAAGTGCAAAATCCAGTAGAATGGTCTATTGATGTGGAAACTATGGGGAGAAGATCATCGAAAAAAGATGTGGAAGAACATGGTTATGGTCTGCAGAATGTGAAGGATGTGGTGAGGGTAAACGATGGAAAGATTGAATTTAGTGTGAAGGAAGGAGTTTTTTCGGTTGATGTGATAGTATAACGGTTCGTTCCCAAAAACGACAGTTCGTTCCAAAGTTGTTGCAATCCAGAAAATTCCATGAAATAATCAGATTAAAGTATAAATGTAATTATGAAGGGGGTATTTTATGGAAAAGGAAAAAGCAACCAGGGAGCGCCTGTTCCGGGTGATGTATGTGATCGGCCTTATAGGAACTGCATTGTACTGGGGAATCTTGCCGGAAGATATGCGGGTGTTGCCATGGTGCAGGATGGCAGTGGTTGTAGCAGTTGCTGTGGGCGTGATAGGTGTAATCGGAATGTGTGTGCTGCAGCATGGGGAATCAGGGCACAAATGGGTGTGGAACATTCTTAGCATCCTCGGATTCGTCGGAGTCCCGATTGCAGGATGGATCTTGCCGGGAGGTACCTCGCTGGGATGGTAGCAGGAGGTGGTTCTTCTGGTTATGATGGTCTTAGGAGTTGTTGGATATGCAGGACAGTGCATGGATGCATACAGCGGTGAAAAAGAAACCGAAATGTAGATGATGATTCTCTCCAAGGTTCTGAACATGAAATTGGAAGTACTGACTTCCTGCGTGACTAATCCCGATGCAATGGAAACAGCCTATGGTACATTGGAATATATGGAAGCAGTGAACCGAGTCGCCAGAAGAAATTTTATCGTAGCCTATGTTGCAGTATGGATTGTATTTATCATGTATTTGTTTGTTGAGCAATGGTTAGGGATATCCTGGCTGGAATATATCTTTAATCTGGCACTGATGATGTCCATTGCATATGGTGTGGCAGGTATTGCAAGATTGTTTTAGTGGAGTTTATATGAAGGGAGTGAACATAAGGAGAAAGACAGCCCCTGGATCAAAAGAATCATAGTAATCGCATTGATCGTGATTGCCGGTGCAGCAAGCTTCTTTGCCTGCAGGAAAACGGAGCGTCTTTTTACACATTCAGCTTCCTGTGTTAATACCATATCTGGCTGTGGGGATCGTGTTTTTGATCATGCAGTTTTTTGGGATCTATCGGGATGTGTATATGCTGTTTGATACGGATTATCCTTACCTTGCAGCAGCTTCACTGCTGTTTACCTTTTTACTGATAGCTGTGATTGTGGCAGCGGCACTGCTGCTGGGGTATGGCAAATGCCGCAGAAGAAGATTTTTAAAGAAAATGGAGGCAGAATGGAACTTACACTGTTGATACAGCAATATGGAAATTCCATGATCTATGCCCTGGATGAAGGTGTTCTTCGGGTGTTGTGTGGTGCTGCTGTTTTCTTATTTCCGACATATTCTGCTGCCCTTTCTGAAGGGACCCATCTTTCTTGTGTTGGGACTTCATTTTCTGATGAGCTGGAATCTTGTGGAGCCTGCCTTGATTTTTCTGAAGGATCGGAGCTTGTTGTCATCTTGTTTTTATGTGGAAAACGTCAAAAAAAGAACGGAAATCTATCAAAAAAGTGTCGGATTTCCGAAAACGGAGATATTGCCTTTCCCGGAAACTCATAGTAGAATAGGATAAGACGAAAAGGGAATGTCAAAAAAATGAAAGGGAAAGGAAACTGACATGACAAATCTTGAGTTACAAAAGCAGGCAGTGAAGATCCGTAAGGGAATCATTGACGGTGTCCATGCGGCAAAAGCAGGTCATCCGGGCGGATCCTTGTCTGCAGCAGAGGTATTTACCTATCTTTATTTTGAAGAAATGAACATTGATCCGAAGGATCCGAAAAAGGCAGACAGAGATCGCTTTGTATTGTCCAAGGGACATACAGCGCCGGGATTATATGCAGCACTTGCAAACAGAGGATATTTCCCAGTGGAGGATCTTCTGACATTGCGCCATATCGGTTCTCATCTTCAGGGTCATCCCTGTATTCAGCATACACCGGGGATTGACGCTTCCAGCGGATCTTTGGGACAGGGAATCTCTGTAGCTGTTGGTATGGCACTTTCTGCGAAGCTTTCCAATGAGGATTACCGTGTATATACCCTGTTGGGAGACGGTGAGATCCAGGAAGGTCAGGTATGGGAGGCATCCATGTTTGCCGCAGCTAAGAAACTGGATAACTTATGTGTCATTGTAGATAACAACGGACTGCAGATCGACGGACCGGTAGAGGAAGTAAATTCCCCGTATCCGATTCCGGAAAAATTTGCAAGCTTTGGCTTCCATGTAGTAGAAGTGGCAGACGGCAACGATTTCGATCAGCTGAGAGCTGCATTTGCAGAGGCAAGAGCTACCAAGGGCATGCCCACCGCTATCATTATGAAGACAGTGAAAGGCAAAGGCGTTTCCTATATGGAGAATGAGGTAGGCTGGCACGGCAAGGCTCCCAATGATGAGGAGTATGCGATTGCAGTAGAAGAACTTAAGAAAGCGGAGGAAGCGTTATGTCAGATGTAAAGAAGATCGCAACCAGAGACAGCTACGGCAATGCGCTGGCTGAGTTAGGTAAAGAACATGAGGATTTAGTTGTTTTGGATGCTGACCTTGCAGCAGCAACCAAGACCGGTGTGTTTAAGAAGGCTTTTCCGGAGCGTCATATCGATTGCGGTATCGCAGAGTCCAACATGGTAGGTATTGCAGCAGGACTTGCTACCACCGGCAAAGTTCCTTTCTGCTCCAGTTTTGCTATGTTTGCAGCAGGAAGAGCATTTGAGCAGGTGCGTAACTCTGTAGGATACCCCCATTTGAATGTAAAGATCGGCGCTACCCATGCAGGTATCTCTGTAGGTGAAGACGGTGCCACCCATCAGTGTAATGAAGATATTGCCCTGATGCGTACCATTCCGGGAATGACCATCATCAATCCTTCCGATGATGTGGAGGCAAGAGCAGCTGTAAAGGCTGCATATGAGATGGACGGCCCGGTATATCTGCGTTTTGGCCGTCTGGCTGTTCCGGTGATCAATGATACTCCGGATTACAAGTTTGAGATCGGCAAAGGTGTAGAGCTGAGAGATGGTACAGATGTGACCATTATCGCCACCGGTCTGGAAGTAAATGAGAGTTTAGAGGCAGCCAAGATGCTGGAAGCTGATGGAATCAGTGCCCAGGTCATCAACATCCACACCATTAAGCCCCTGGATGCAGAAATGGTTGTAGCAGCTGCAAAGAAGACCGGCAAGGTAGTAACTGTTGAGGAGCATTCCGTGATCGGCGGTCTGGGAAGTGCTGTGGCTGAAGTATTGTCTGAGCAGTGCCCTACAAAGATGCTTCGTATCGGTGTGCTGGATACCTTTGGAGAGTCCGGCCCGGCTGTAAAGCTTCTTGAGAAATACGGACTGGATGCAGCAGGTATTTATGCCAAGGTAAAGGCATTCCTGTAAAATTTCAGACAGGGAAGAGATAAGAAGTTATAAGCGGATATAAAAGAATTATAAGGGGAAGAGAGTTTGTGGAAAAGGGTAGCGTCTGCTGCCTTTTTCTGCTTTTTGGTAAGATATGATGAAGAAAAATACAAAAGAGCACATGACAAGCGAGGCAAAAACAAATGTAAAAAACAGCGTGGGACGGCTGGTTCTGGTAGGTCTTTCCCTTCTGTTTCAGGCAGGATGGATCGTGAGTCAGATTTATCTGCTGAATCAGTATTCCGCCATCATTTCCTTTATCAGCAGTGTTTTGGCGCTGGTGTTGGCCTTTGCCATCTATGGAACCCATCAGAATTCAGCCTTTAAGATGCCCTGGATCATACTGATCCTGGCATTCCCGGTATTCGGTCTGTGTATTTATGTGCTGTTTGGAACCCAGATAGGAGTAATTGGCACCAAGAAACGCTACGAGGAGATTGATGGGATATTTTTGCCGCAGCTGCAGCAGGATCCGGCTGTGACGGAAAAACTGGAGCAGGAGACATATCCCATTGCCAACCAGTGTTATTATCTGAAAACCTATGGTGGATTCCCGGTATATGGAAATACCAGGGTGGAATTCTACTCTGAGGCAGCGGATGGATTTGAAGCCCAGCTGAAGGATCTGGAAAATGCCAGGGAATATATTTTCATGGAATACCATGCCATTGAGGAAGCCCAGTCCTTTGCCAGGTTAAAGGATGTGCTGGCCAGAAAGGCTGCGGAAGGCGTGGAGGTGCGTCTGTTTTATGATGATGTGGGAAGCATCGGTTTTCTGGATTCCGGTTTTATCAAACGGATGGAGGAAGTGGGGGTGCAGTGCCGGGTGTTTAATCCGGTGATGCCGGTGATCAATATGATCATGAACAATCGTGACCATCGGAAGATCACGGTGATCGATGGTAAGGTGGGATTTACCGGAGGTTATAATCTGGCAGATGAGTATTTCAATATTACCCATCCTTATGGAAGATGGAAAGATACGGGGATCCGCATGGAAGGTGATGCCGTGCGCAGCCTGACAGTGATGTTTCTGGAAATGTGGCATGCCATGGAAAAAAAGGAAAGAAACCAGGACGAGAGAAATGGAGGGATCCGAAAGGCGGAAACGGATCTCGAAAGATATCTTGCATCCTGCAGCAGGCAGCAGAAGCCTGATACAGCAAAAGAGGCGGCGGGGGATATTACAGAAGGAAGTACAAAAGGCAGTGCAAAAGGAAGTACAGATGATATCACCTATGTACAGCCTTATGCGGACAGTCCTCTGGACAATGAACCCCTTGGAGAGAATGTTTACCTGAATCTCATCAAAACCGCCAGGGAATATCTGTATGTGATGACACCGTATCTGATCATCAGTGATGAGATGAACCGGGAACTGGGACTGGCTGCAAAACGAGGTGTGGATGTGCGGATCATTACACCGGGAATTCCGGATAAGAAGGTGATCTATCAGGTGACAAGATCCTATTATGGAGAACTGGTGGATCAGGGCGTGCGGATTTTTGAATACACACCGGGATTTGTTCATGCAAAGCAGATGGTGTGTGACGGAAAAGCTGCTACGGTGGGAACCATCAACCTGGATTTCCGCAGCCTGTATCATCATTTTGAGAATGGGGCACTGTTATATGGCGGAAAGATCATAGCAGAGATCACAGAGGATTTCCGCCAGACCTTTCCACAGTGCCGGGAAGTGACTGAACAGTATGCATCAGGCACTGGCCGGAAGATCAGACTGG
Source organism: uncultured Pseudobutyrivibrio sp. (assembly GCA_945946605.1). Taxonomy (GTDB): domain Bacteria; phylum Bacillota; class Clostridia; order Lachnospirales; family Lachnospiraceae; genus Pullilachnospira_A. The sequence goes on from CAMEWP010000024.1 coordinate 16,008, forward strand.
CACAGCGGCTGTTAAGATTTTTCTCTCCGCTGCTGTAACAGCATTATACATTCAGAAACTTATAGATGGTTGTGGTCTTTTTCGCAATGCCGGCTTTGGCTACCGGCTGGGAGAAGGACGGAAGATTGATGGCATTGGGGAAATACTGGGTCTCAAAACATACGCCGTATCTGGGCTGATAGAGAAATCCATCTTTTCCTCTCGCGCCGGACTGTATGCCGTTGCCGCAGTATAACTGCATACCGGGCAGATCCGTGTACACTTCCATCTTTCGGCCGGATACAGGATCATACAGGCTGGCAGCCAGAGAAATCTCGCCTTCTGTGATGTCCAGGGCAAAGTTATGGTCATATCCACCTGCCCAGGCCAGCTGTTCATAGGGATCATCAGCTTCCGGAGCCATGGGCTTTGGAGTTGTGAAATCCATGGGGGTGCCCTTTACGTCAAGCAAAGTGCCGTTGGGAATGGAAGCGTTATCTGTCATGGTAAAATGACTGGCGTTGATCCATACCAGCTCATCCATTACGCTGCCGCTGTTGTGGCCGGCCAGATTAAAATAACTGTGATTGGTAGGATTAAAGATCGTGTCCGCATCGGAAAGACCGGTGTACTCGATCTTTAATTCGTTTTCCGGTGTCAGTGTATAAGTGACAGTGATGTCCATATTTCCCGGGAACCCCATGTCCATATCTTTTTTATGATAAAGGAAGGTGATGGAATTATCGCATACATCTGTCATTTCCCACATGCGTTTGCACAAGGGATCAAATCCGCTGTGAAGGTTATTGATACCGTCATTTTTATCCAGTTCATAGGTTTTTCCATTTAAGGAAAAACGGGCATCACCGATGCGGTTGCCGCAGGGAGCCACACAGCATCCGAAATAGGGAGCGTTGGTAAAGTAGTCCTCCAGATGTTCAAACCCCAGTACCACATCTGCCAGATTTCCTTCTGCGTCCGGTACCCAGAGAGATAACAGATTGGCGCCAAAATCCATAAATCTGGCTTTCATGCCGCCGGCGCCGGAAATTTCATATGTATACACATTTTCGTGATCTTTGGTGGTACCCCATAATTCTTTTTTCAAAATACATTCCTCCTATTTTATGCAATCTATCTGCTGTTATCTTAGATGAAAGAAACAAAACCGTCAATAAATTTCCGGGTAAAATTGTAAATTATGCTATTGTTACCACGGAAAATTGTGAGTATAATGGGAGAAGAAACGGAGGTGATGCTTATGGACATGGTTACATTAGGAAGCACCGGGATCACCGTGAATAAAAACGGATTCGGTGCACTGCCGGTACAGCGTGTTGGCCGGGAAGATGCGGTGACCCTGATCCGGAAAGCCTATCAGGGAGGTATCCGGTTCTTTGATACCGCCCGCTGGTACTCTGACAGTGAGGAGAAACTGGGAGAGGCTCTGGAAGGGATCCGTGAGGATGTTTACATAGCTACAAAGACAGGAGCCCAGAATGCAGAAGATTTCTGGAAAGATCTGGAAACTTCTCTGGCAAAACTACGGACGGATTATATTGATATTTATCAGTTCCACAATCCATCCTTCTGCCCGAAACCGGGAGACGGTACCGGACTTTATGAGGCCATCACCGAGGCGAAAGCACAGGGCAAGGTGCGGCATATTGGTATCACGAATCATCGCCTGGCTGTGGCAAAGGAAGCCATTGAATCCGGATTATATGAGACCATGCAGTTCCCCTTCTGTTATCTGGCAACAGATAAGGATATGGAGATCGTGGAGATGTGCAGGGAACACAATATGGGATTTATCGCCATGAAAGCCCTGTCCGGAGGATTGATCACAGACAGCCGTGCCGCTTATGCCTTTGAGGCACAGTTTGATAATGTACTCCCTATCTGGGGTGTACAGCGGGAGTCAGAATTGGATGAGTTCCTTTCCTATATAGAGGAGCCACCCACCATGACACCGGAGATAGAAGCTCTCATCGCTCACGATAAGGAGCAGCTGTCAGGGGATTTCTGCCGGGGCTGCGGTTATTGTATGCCATGTCCCGCAGGGATTGAGATCAATAACTGTGCAAGAATGTCGCTGATGCTGCGGCGTGCGCCATCCGCTTCCTGGCTGACACCGGAATGGCAGAAAAAAATGGCGAAGATCGAGGATTGCCTTCACTGCAATCAGTGTATGAGCAAATGTCCCTACGGTCTTCAGACACCGGATCTTCTGGCTAAGAATTATGAGGATTACCGGAAGGTGCTGGCAGGAGAAGTAAGTGTCGGATAAACCGGCGTGGATATGGAAGCAATCTGGTGATATGTCAAGATGATTTTTGAAAAGATTTCGATATGTTTTTC
>CAMEWP010000025.1 GCA_945946605.1 uncultured Pseudobutyrivibrio sp.
ACCCTACTAACAGACCCTACGGAAGAGTGACCCCACTAATGTTTGATTACCCAGGTGGTCTTAAGAGGTCACCTGCCTCTTTTTTTGCGGTTCCCATATTGTTGAACTGTAAGAAAATCGGTATAATACTTTACAGCAAAACAGGATTGCTTTTATGAGAGAACATTTATAAAATGTGAAAGAAACAACGGTTTACCGGAAGGAGAAAAGATATGCCAGTATTTGATTTTAACCAGGAAGCAGAGACGGAAAAGACGGTGAAGTGCACTTATACCACTTTTTTGTCCAATGAACCGGAGGCTACACCGGAAAAACCCATTCTGGTGCTGGATAACAGCAAACGGCAGTGGGAGCATCATTCCTGCGGTGTGTTTACCAACCCTGTCAGAGGGACAACTTTTGAATTTCAGGTGGAAGAGGGGACCGTATGCGCCGATATCCTGCAGATCGATGCCAGATTTGTCAGCCTTCTTGGCTGGCTGGGGGAGAATCATATCAATGTACGCCTGTCCGGTGAGAACCGTGAGGACGGCTATGCGGTGTACCATATTCGGGAGATCGCATTCGGCGGAGGAACGAAACTTTCTGCGGAGGACGGATTTCTGCAGTTTATGATGGAGCGGCTTTTTGCCAGCAGTGCACCGGCGGATGGACCGGAGGATGAAGAATGCGACGAAGACGGGGATGAGATGAAACTGACCAGCATCCAGAGCATTACAGATTTTATGACCTGTGCAGGCCGTACCCTGCCGGATAATATCCGCCTCTGGGCCAGAAGAAATCTTGCGGTAGCCCGGTCTCATGAGGTGTCTCCGGAGGAACGGCGTCATGCCCAGCGGGCTTTGTCCATGATGATGAACATTCAGTGGAAGAGTAACTATTTTGAAGCCATTGATCCACAGGAGGCCAGACGGATCCTGGATGAAGAACTCTACGGGATGGAGCGGGTGAAACAGCGGATCATCGAGACCATCATTCAGATCAACCGGACCCACACGCTTCCGGCTTACGGTATCCTTCTCATTGGTCCTGCAGGAACCGGTAAATCCCAGATTGCCTATGCAGTGGCAAGGATCTTAAAACTTCCCTGGATCACACTGGATATGAGCTCCATCAGTGATCCGGAGCAGCTGACAGGAAGTTCCAGAATTTACGCCAATGCCAAACCGGGGATCATTATGGAAGCCTATTCCATGGCAGGATCTTCCAATCTGGTATTTATCATCAATGAGCTGGATAAAGCAGCTTCCGGCAAGGGCAACGGCAATCCGGCGGATGTGCTCCTGACCCTGCTGGACAATCTTGGATTTACGGATAATTATATGGAATGTATGATCCCTACCGTGGGGGTATATCCCATTGCAACAGCCAATGACAGAAGTCAGATCAGTGCGCCTCTCATGTCCCGGTTTGCTGTGATCGATATCCCGGATTACACACCGGAAGAAAAGAAGATCATTTTCTCAAAATTTTCGCTTCCAAAGGTTTTAAAGCGTATGGGACTTCAGGAGAGCGAGTGCATCGTGACAGAGGATGGTTTGGAGGCAGTGGTGGAACACTATGCAGATACCACGGGAATCCGTGACTTAGAACAGGCGGCGGAGCATATTGCAGCCAATGCGCTTTACCGGATCGAGGTAGAGCAGGTGCCTAGTGTGTCATATGACGGAGAAATGGTAAGGGATCTGCTGGGATAGGCGCAGATCATAGGAATCTGAAACAAAGACATAACATAGAGGAATAGAGAAAAAGTTTTGTAAATAGAAAGATAGAGAGGTTAAGACGATGTACCTGGTAGTAGGATTGGGAAATCCCGGCGCCAAATATGACCACACCCGCCACAATGTAGGGTTTGATGTCATTGATCTTTTGGCGTCCAAATATAATATTGAGATGAGAGAACAGAAATTCAAGGCGATCCTGGGCCGGGGAAATATCTGCGGTCAGTCAGTGATCCTGGCAAAACCCCAGACTTTTATGAATCTTTCCGGGGAAAGTGTAGGGGCCATCTGCCATTTTTACAAACTGGATCCGGCTAATGATCTCATTGTGATATCTGATGATGTGACACTGGAGGCAGGAACAACCCGGATCAGAAGGAAGGGCAGCGCTGGCGGTCACAACGGATTAAAGAGTATTATTTCCTGCTGCGGAACCCAGGAATTTAAGCGGATCAAGATCGGCGTGGGACGATTGGAACCCGGCGGGGATATGGTGGCTCATGTGCTGGGACGGATGCCCCAGGAAGACCGGAAACTGGCAGATCTTTCCTATGAGAGGGCCATTGGAGCAGTGGAACTGATGCTGCAGGATGATCTGGATCAGGCAATGAATCTATACAACGGTAAGGTGACGGAATGAAAACATTTTTGGAGCCCTTTGATACCCTGACAGAGATGCAGTCTCTGCAGGAGGAGCTGAAAAAAAAGAAACATCAGTATTACGGCCTTTCCGGGTGTCTTGATGCCCAGAAGGGCCATCTGATCTATGGCATCGGTCATGATTTTCCCTGTAAACTCATCGTGACCTTTGATGAACTGAAGGCAAAGAAGCTGCTGGAAGAATACCGCTTTTTTGACCGGGAGGCAGTATATTATCCTGCCAAGGATCTGCTGTTTTACCAGTCGGATATCCGGGGAAATGCTCTGACCCGGCAGCGTATGGAAGCCATGCGTGCCGTGTTTGAACAGCCTTCCTTTACCATCATCACCACAATGGATGCCCTAATGAATAAAATTCCTTCCAGGAAAAATTATATGGAAGGAATCTTTTCTGTTTCTCTGGGAGATGTTCTGGACCTGGATGAGATCCGAAAAAAACTGGTGGGGCTGGGATATGAGTGTGTGACGCAGGTGGAACACGGGGGAGAATTTGCCCTGCGTGGCGGTATTCTGGATATTTTCCCCCTGACGGAAGAGTACCCGGTGCGGATAGAACTCTGGGGGGATGAAGTGGACTCTCTGCGTTTTTTTGAGGCACAGAATCAGAAGTCCATTGAAAATATTGAGCGTGTCACCATTTATCCGGCATTGGAACTGGTGCTGTCGGAGGAAGAAGTGGCGGCGGGGCTGTCAGCCATGGAGGCGGACAGCAAGAAACTGTATGAGAAATTCCGTTCAGAGATGAAGACGGAGGAAGCCTACCGGCTGAAAACCATGGTGGAGCAGGTGGTGGAGGAAACCCGGGAGTGGGGACTTGGCCAGGAACTGGAAACCCATCTGACCTATTTCTGTAAGGAAACCTTCAGTCTGCTGGACTATCTGCCAAAAGAGACCTGCGTATTCTTAGATGAGATCGGCCACCTGGAAGAAAAGGGAAAAGTGGTACAGCAGGAATTTACAGAGAGCATGACCAGCCGTCTGGAAAAGGGATATCTGCTTCCGAGACAGATGGACATGATGTACAGCCCTCAGGAGATTTTCGGAAAACTTGCCGGCTTTGGGGGAGTGATCTTTTCTGCCCTGGAGTTAAAGGATGATATCATAAAAACCGCAGCGAAGTTTCATATCCGCTGCCAGAGCGTTGGATCGTACAATCATCATTTTGAACTTCTGGTAAAAGATCTGAAACAGTATAAACGACAGAAATATAAGGTACTGCTGCTGTCGCCTTCCCGCAGCCGGGCAAAACGGCTGGCGGAGGATCTTATGGATCAGGATCTGAACAGTTTTTATTCGGAGGATCTGGACCATACCATTTACCCGGGAGAGATCATGGTAACCCAGGGTACGGTGAGCCGGGGATTTGCTTACCCGGATGCCCTGTTTGTGATCCTGACGGAAGGAGATATTTTCGGGCAGCAGTATAAGAAGAAAAAGAAAGTCAGAAAATACGAAGGGGAGAAGATTTCTGATTTTACGGATCTCCATGTGGGAGATTATGTGGTCCATGAAAATCATGGCCTTGGTATCTATCAGGGGATTGAGCAGATGGAAGTTGACAAGGTCATGAAGGACTATATAAAGATTTCCTATGCCAAGGGTGGAAATCTCTATATTCTTGCCAGTCAGCTGGACACCATCTCAAAGTACAGCGGGCAGGATGGGAAAAAACCCAAACTGAATACCCTGGGAACCCAGGAGTGGACCAGAACAAGGGAAAAGGTCCGGTCTGCGGTGGGAGTTGTGGCGAAGGATCTGGTGGAACTTTATGCCCGGCGCCAGCAGGAGGACGGATATGTTTATGGGCCGGATACTGTGTGGCAGCAGGAGTTTGAGGAGAGTTTCCCCTATGAGGAAACAGAGGGCCAGCTGGCTGCCATCGATGCGGTAAAACAGGACATGATGAGCCCGAAGATCATGGATCGTCTGATCTGTGGTGATGTGGGATACGGGAAAACAGAGATTGCCATGAGAGCAGCCTTCAAGGCAGTACAGGAAAACAAGCAGGTGGTTTATCTGGTGCCTACCACCATTCTGGCCCAGCAGCACTACAATAACTTTGTCCAGAGAATGGGGAATTTCCCGGTGGAAATTGGACTTTTGTGTCGTTTCCGGACGGCTGCGGAGCAGAAAAAGACCATAGAAGGACTGAAAAAAGGCAGTGTGGACATTGTGATCGGAACCCACAGACTTTTGTCAAAAGATGTGGAGTTCAAGAATCTGGGACTTCTGATCATTGATGAGGAACAGCGGTTTGGCGTTGCCCACAAAGAAAAGATCAAAAAGTTAAAAGAAAATATCGACGTGCTGTCCCTGTCTGCTACTCCCATTCCCCGAACCCTGCATATGAGCCTGATCGGGATCCGGGACATGAGTGTGCTGGAGGAAGCACCTCAGGAACGGATGCCCATACAGACCTTTGTGTTTGAATACAATGAGGAAATGATCCGGGAAGCTGTTGTCCGGGAGATGGCCAGAGGCGGCCAGGTGTACTATGTCTTTAACCGGGTGCGGAATATTGCTGATGTGGCAGGGCGACTGCAGGACCTGGTGCCGGAGGCAAATGTGGCTTATGTCCATGGGCAGATGCCGGAAGCCCAGTTAGAGCAGATCATGTATGGATTTATCAATCAGGAGATCGATGTGCTGGTGGCTACCACCATTATTGAGATCGGACTGGATATTTCCAATGTAAATACCATTATCATCCATGATGCGGATAATCTGGGGCTGTCCCAGCTTTACCAGCTGCGAGGCCGTGTGGGGCGCAGCAACCGGACAGCGTATGCGTTTCTCATGTACCGGAAGGATAAGATGCTGAAAGAAGTGGCGGAAAAACGTCTGGCTGCCATCAAGGAATTTACGGAACTGGGCAGCGGTTTTAAGATTGCCATGCGGGATCTGGAAATCCGTGGCGCCGGCAATCTTTTGGGAGAGGAACAGCATGGTCATATGGCAGCAGTGGGATATGACCTGTACTGCAAGATGCTAAATGAGGCTGTAAAAAAAGAGAAGGGGCTGGAGCCGGAGGAGGAATTTTCCACTCTGGTGGATCTGGATCTGGACGCATATCTGCCGGCTTCCTATATTGTCGGGGAAACCCAGCGGCTGGATATTTACAAGCGCATAGCGGAAATAACCAGGGAGGAAGAGAAGGACGATATGTTAGACGAACTCATCGATCGTTTCGGTGAGCCGCCTAAGGCAGTGCAGAATCTGCTGCTCATCGCCGGGCTTCGGGTGGAAGCTCACAAGGCCTATATCACAGAAATTTCACAAAAAGGTGATAATATCAACCTTGCGCTATATGAAAAGGCACAGCTTCGGGTGGAAGGACTGCCGGAACTGGTGAAACGGTTCTCACCCCAGGTGACCTTTGTGGCAGATACGAAAAATCCGGGATTTTGCTATCAGCTGAAAAAGAACAGCAGACAAAAGGGAAGAGATGTGCTGGAAGAACTGCTGGAGTTCATCCGGGAGCTGCAGAAATTATCTCTGTAGATATCTCTGCAAAATTGTTCCGCTAAATGTTGACCGGAGGTCAGAAAATAGCTATGATAGGCGATAGAAAAACAATTCCCACCGGAATGTAGGGGGACAATCATTATGAAGAAGCGAGCAGCTGCAGTTTTAGCAGCAGTATGCGCAGTAACCCTTTGCCTGGGAGGCTGCGGCATTAATCAAAAGGCAACCCTGGTGAATGTGAATGACAACGAGTGTACCATCACATTGGGATACGGCAATTTTGTGGCAAAGTATTATCAGGCCATCTATGAGAATGCCTATGGCAGTTATTACGATGATATGTGGAATCAGGATCTTTACGGAAGCGGAAATACGTTCCAGGAAGATCTGAAGGCGGATATTTTGGACAGCCTGCAGGAGGAGTATCTTCTGAAACAGCACGCAGCGGATTACGGCGTGGAACTCAGTGAAGAGGAGACCAAAGCCATTAAGGATGCGGCTAAAAAATTCATGGAAGACAACACGGATCAGGCCATTAAGGATATGGGGGCAACGGAAGAGTATCTCATTGATATGCTGACTTATGAGACCTATGCTCAGAAGGTAAGTGAGGCGATCCGGGAGAAGGCCGAACTGACAGTTACGGAGGAAGAAGCCAAGGTGCGGACATTCTCTTATGTATGTTTCTCCACAGCTGATGCTGAGGACGATGATGCAAAGATGGCATTGAAAGCTCAGGCCCAGGCGGTGTCAGAACAGAATGATTTTGAACTGAGTGTTTCCGCTTTAGGACAGACTGTGGAAGAGTATTCTTATTACCCGGCAGATACCGGAATGGATGAAGCGGTACTTTCCGCGGCAGATCAGTTGAAGAAGGGAGAGATCTCCGGCGTCATCGAGGTGGAAGATGAAGGATATTATGTGATCCGTCTGGACAGCGAGTACGATGAGGAGGCTTCCGCAGAAAAACTGGTGGAGCTTCAGGAGGAACAGAAGAACCAGTATCTGCAGGATGTGCTGGCAGGATGGAAAGAGGACATGTCCTGGGAAGTGGACAAGGATCAGTGGGCTAAGGTTACCTTTGATCAGCCCTTTGCAATTGTGGAGTCGGAGTCTGAAGAGTAATGAAATTTTTGTTGGGATATCTGAAGGATTATAAAAAAGAGAGTATACTTGCCCCTCTTTTTAAAATGTTGGAGGCCATCTTCGAGCTGCTTGTGCCGCTGGTGATGGCCTCGGTCATTGACATAGGCATTGCCCGGGGAGACCGGGCATATATTATGAAAATGTGCGGTGTACTGATCTTGCTGGGAGTGATAGGATTGGCATTTTCCATCACTGCCCAGTATTTTGCTGCCCGGGCAGCCATCTATACTTCCGCCGCTATCCGGAAAGACCTTTTCGGGAAAATTATGGATCTGTCCTTTGCAGGTCATGATCAGGCCGGGGCATCTGCCCTGGTAACACGGATCACAAATGATGTGAATCAGATCCAGAGTGGTATCAACATGGTGCTGCGTCTGTTCCTGCGGTCACCCTTTATTGTTTTTGGCGCAATGGTGATGTCCTTTACAGTGAATGCCAAGGCGGCAACCATCTTTCTTGTGGTGATCCCAGTGCTGGCGCTGGTGGTGTTTCTGATCATGCGATCTACCCTTCCCATGTACCGTCGGATCCAGAAAGGCCTGGAAAAGATCCTGGCCGCTGTAGGGGAGAATCTGAAAGGTGTTCGTGTGATCCGGGCTTTCTGTCGTCAGGATCAGGAAAAAAACCGTTATGAAGAGCTGACAGAGGATTTATATGATCGGCAGATCAGAGCGGGAAAGATTTCCGCACTGATGAATCCGGTAACTTATGTGGTGGTGAATCTTGGAGTTGTGGCAGTACTGTATTTTGCTGCAGGCCAGGTGGATCTTGGCATCATTGCCCAGGGTGAAGTGGTGGCACTGACCAACTATATGTCCCAGATCCTGGTGGAGCTCATCAAACTGGCCAATCTCATTGTGCTGATCACAAAGGCTTTCCCCTCTGTGGGACGAGTGCAGGAGATTATGGAAATGCCGGTGGATGAAAGAGAACACAAGGAAGCCTCAACTGCAGATGTAACAGGACCACAGGTAAGTTTTTGTCATGTGGACTTTTCTTATCCCGGTTCTACAGAACCGGCGCTGGAGGATATCTCTTTTACGGCAGATCAGGGAGAGATGGTGGGTATCATTGGCGGAACAGGTTCCGGAAAGAGTACCCTGCTGCATCTTCTGGTACACGGTTATGAACGCACTGCCGGGGAACTGCTGTTAGAGGGCAGGGACATTGATTCCTATCAGGATACGGAGATCTCCCAAAAGATCGGCGTGGTGCCCCAGCATGCGACACTTTTTGCAGGAACCATCCGGAGCAATCTTCTGATGGGAGATGCAGATGCCACGGATCAGGAATTGTGGCAGGCATTGGAGGCTGCCCAGGCGGCGGAGATCGTCCGGGGCAAAGAGGGAGGACTGGATGCAGAGGTTCTTTCCGGCGGAAAGAATTTTTCCGGCGGTCAGAAGCAGCGGCTTACCATTGCCAGAGCGTTGGTGGCAAAACCCCAGATCGTGGTGTTGGACGATTCTGCTTCTGCGCTGGATCTTGCTACGGAGGCGGCTCTTCGGAAAGCACTCTGCAATCTTCCCTGGAAGCCTACACTGTTTGTGGTATCCCAGCGTTCCTCCTCTGTACTTCAGGCGGATCGGATCCTAGTGTTGGATGACGGCAGACTGATGGGAGTGGGAACCCACAGGCAGCTGCTGGAACAAAATGAGACCTACCAGGAGATTTATTATTCCCAGTTCCCAAGAGAGGAGGTTTCAAATGGATAAAAAACAGAACCAGAAAGCTATCATGAAACGTATTCTTGCGGAACTGAAGCCTTTTATGGGCTATATTCTGTTATCCCTGCTGTGCGCTCTTGTGACAGTGATCCTGACACTGGAGGTGCCGGTACTCACCGGTAGGGCAGTGGACTGTATTCTGGGACCGGGGCAGGTGGATTACGATGGACTGCTGGCTGTTCTGCGAAAAATGGCCGTGGTAGTGGCAGCCACCTTTTTCTCCCAGTGGATCATGAACCGGCTGAATAATTTTATTACCTACCGGGTGACCTGCAATATGAGACAGCAGGCCTTTGATAAGATGATCCGGATGCCCATCAAGGACATCGACGGCCATTCCCAGGGAGATTATATGAGCCGTATCGTTACCGATGCGGATGTTTTTTCTGACGGATTGCTGATGGGATTTACCCAGCTGTTTACCGGTGTTTTGACCATTGTGGGAACCATCGGATTTATGCTTAGCATCAGCGTTCCCATTGCACTGGTGGTGATCCTTCTGACACCGGTGTCGCTGTTAATGGCAAAATTTATTTCCGGAAGAACCTATGCCATGTTCCAGCTTCAGGCAAAACACAGAGGGGAGCAGACCACTCTTGTGGAAGAGATGATCTCTCACAAGAAGGTGGTACGGCTTTTTTCCTATGAGGAGGAAGCCATCAAGCGGTTTGATGAGGGAAATGACCGGCTTGCAGACAGCTCTCTGAAGGCCACCTTTTATTCTTCCATCACAAATCCTGCCACACGGTTTGTAAACAGTCTGATCTACGCCGGAGTAGGAATTTCCGGAGCCATGCTGGCAGTTTCCGGGGGAATGAGTGTGGGAGCCCTTACCAGTTTTCTGGGATACGCCAGCCAGTATGCCAAGCCTTTCAATGAGATTACTGGCGTTATCACAGAGCTGCAGAATGCTCTGGCCTGTGCTGCCCGTATTTTTGAAATGATGGATGTGGAGATTGAAGAGGATCAGGTGACGGAGGAATTGCGAGAGCCTGCAGGACGGGTGGTATTTCATGATGTGGCGTTCTCATACAGCAAGGACCGTCCTCTGATCCGGGATCTGAATCTGGTGGTTGAGCCGGGACAGAAGGTGGCTATTGTAGGGCCCACCGGCAGCGGAAAAACAACACTGATCAACCTGCTGATGCGTTTCTATGAACTGGACGGCGGCAGCATTACCATTGACGGAGTGGATATCCGCGACATTTCCAGACAAAACCTGCGGCAGAATTTTGGTATGGTACTTCAGGAAACCTGGCTGAAGGAAGGCACCATCATGGACAATCTTCTGATGGCGTGTCCGGATGCCTCCAAAGAGGAAGTGGTGGCAGCGGCAAAAGCTGCCCATGCCCATGAGTTTATCAAACGTTTGCCGAAACAGTATGACACGGTTCTTGGGGCTGACGGAGGAAGTCTTTCCCAGGGACAGAAGCAGCTGCTTTGTATTGCCAGAGTGATGCTTCACCTGCCGCCTATGCTGATCCTGGATGAGGCAACTTCTTCCATCGATACCAGAACAGAGATGAAGATTCAGGAAGCTTTTGGCCGTATGATGAAAGGAAGGACCACCTTTGTGGTGGCACATCGTCTGTCCACCATCAAGGAGGCGGATGTAATTTTGTTCATGAAGGATGGACAGGTGGTGGAGCAGGGCAGCCATGAAAGCCTGCTGCAGAAGAATGGATATTATGCAAACCTGTATTACAGCCAGTTTCGTGAAAATTGATAGTGACCAAAGGGCTAAATTCGTATATAATAACGATAGGTAAAACTATTGACAAAAGAGAAGAATCGTTACTATAATGATGTGTTTGAAAAAAGTATCGAGGTGTGCGATGGAGCAGTTTGTGATTAAAGGTGGAACCCCCTTAAATGGTGAAGTTGAGATCGGCGGCGCAAAGAATGCTGCGCTTGCCATTCTGGCAGCAGCCGTGATGACGGATGAGACCGTGACGATAGATAATTTGCCCGATGTCAGGGATATTAATGTTTTGCTTGGTGCCATGGAAGACATCGGCGCTGTTGTCGAGCGCGTGGACCGGCATACGGTTAAGATCAATGGATCACAGATCTGTCGTCTTTCCGTGGATTATGAATACATCAAGAAGATCCGTGCTTCCTATTACCTGCTGGGAGCTTTGCTTGGCAAGTATAAGAAGGCGGAAGTAGCTCTTCCCGGCGGATGCGAGATCGGCAGCCGGCCTATTGACCTTCATATCAAAGGCTTTAAGGCGCTGGGCGCGGAAGTGGACATCAGCTATGGGCTGATCTCTGCCAAGGCAGAACATCTGCAGGGCGGACATATTTATATGGATAAGGTATCGGTGGGTGCCACCATCAATGTTATGATGGCTGCCGCTCTGGCAGAAGGCAAGACCGTCATTGAAAATGCAGCCAAGGAGCCTCATGTGGTGGACGTGGCCAATTTCCTGAACAGTATGGGAGCAAATATCCGCGGAGCCGGAACAGATGTGATCCGGATCGTGGGTGTGGAAAAACTCCATAAGACCGAATATTCCGTGATTCCGGATCAGATTGAAGCAGGAACTTTTATGTGCGCTGCTGCAGTGACCGGAGGAGATGTTACCATCAAGAATGTGATTCCCAAGCATCTGGAAGCCACAACAGCTAAACTTTTGGATGCAGGTTGTATTGTGGAGGAGTATGATGATGCCCTGCGCATTATTGGCACCGGTGAACTTCGGAGCACCAAAGTGACCACACTTCCCTACCCGGGATTCCCCACGGATATGCAGCCCCAGATGACGGTGGTACTGGGTATGGCAGATGGTACAAGTACAGTAAATGAGAGTATCTTTGAAAACCGTTTCAAATATGTGGATGAGCTGAACCGTATGGGAGCAGATATCCAGGTGGAAGGCAACACGGCCATCATTCAGGGCGTGAAGCAGTACACCGGAGCCAGAGTTGCAGCGCCGGATCTCCGGGCAGGAGCGGCACTGGTTGTGGCCGGGCTGGCAGCAGAGGGCGTGACAGTGGTGGATGATATCCATTATATCCAGCGGGGATATGAGAATTTTGAAGGAAAACTTCAGCAGCTGGGAGCCCAGATCGAAAGAGTGAGTTCCGAGAAGGAGATCCAGAAGTTTGTGCTGAAAGTATCTTAGTGTTTTCAGAAATGGCCGGGGATTGACATATTGACGGATATGTAGTTTTCCCTACACAAATAAAGCGATATGTATATTGACAAAAGGGATAGGTGGGTGTAACCTATCCCTTGTTCGTAAGGAACTTTCTTTGCGGACCATCAAGACAAGAAAATTCCATATTGATATGATTCTCTTATTCAGAGTGGTGGAGATACATAGGATCTGTGAAACCACGGCAACCCCATACATCGGAAGGTGCCTGCCTGAGCGAACAAATCGAACAATAAGGGGATTTGATTATCTTGTATAGTTGAATCCACCTGCGGGTGGATTTTTTCATTGCTTTTTTAATAATTGATGTTTGACCAAAGAGGTCAGGAAAGAGGAGATTATGGAAAAATTATTATTTACTTCTGAGTCTGTAACAGAAGGACATCCGGATAAAGTCTGCGATGCCGTATCCGACGCTATTCTGGATGCCTGCATGGAGCAGGATCCCATGAGCCGTGTAGCCTGCGAGACAGCAGCATGTACCGGCTTTGTACTGGTGACCGGAGAGATCACCACCAAGGCAAAACTGGATATCCCCGGCATTGTGCGCAAGACCGTAAATGAGATCGGATACAATGATGCGAAGACCGGATTTGATGGAAATACCTGTGCTGTTATGGTGGCACTGGATCAGCAGTCCGCCGATATTGCTATGGGTGTTGATAAGGCACTGGAGGCAAAGCAGGGCGAACTGACAGATGATCTTGATACCGGAGCAGGAGATCAGGGTATGATGTTTGGATATGCCAGCAATGAGACGGAAGAATATATGCCGTATCCCATTTCCCTGGCACATAAACTGGCGCGTCAGCTGACCAAGGTCCGCAAAGACGGTACCCTTACATACTTAAGACCCGACGGAAAGACTCAGGTTTCCGTAGAGTATGATGAGGCAGGCAAGCCCAAGCGTCTGGAGGCAGTGGTACTTTCCACCCAGCATGACGAGGATGTGACACAGGAGCAGATCCATGAGGATATCAAGAAATATGTGTTTGATCCCATTCTTCCGGCAGAGCTTGTGGATGACAAGACCAAGTTCTTTATCAATCCCACCGGTCGTTTTGTTATCGGCGGACCTCACGGTGATGCAGGTCTGACAGGCCGTAAGATCATCGTGGACACCTACGGCGGAATGGCCCGTCACGGCGGCGGAGCATTTTCCGGTAAGGACTGCACCAAGGTAGACCGTTCTGCAGCTTATGCAGCACGTTATGTGGCAAAGAATATTGTTGCGGCAGGTCTGGCAGATAAATGTGAGATCCAGCTTTCCTACGCTATCGGTGTGGCTGAACCCACCTCCATCATGGTGGATACCTTTGGCACCGGCAAACTTTCCGATGACAAACTGGTAGAGATCGTCCGGGAGAATTTTGATCTTCGTCCGGCAGGTATCATCCGTATGCTGGATCTGAGAAGACCTATTTACAAGCAGACAGCAGCCTACGGTCATTTTGGACGCAATGATCTTGACCTTCCCTGGGAAGCATTAGATCGGGCAGAGGATCTGAAGAAATATCTGTAAATGTGTGGAAAAAGTGTTATAATAGGTCACAGGAATCTTTTCCTGTGGCCTTTTATGATTTTGTGACAGGAGAGTATATGAAGTTAAAGCACAGGTTGATCATTTCATTTTGTATTATATTGTTTGTGCCCATCATTGTGGCCTGGATCCTGCTGTATGGTGCCACATTGCTGAAGCAGAATGCGGCGGATGCCTTTCAGAATTTTGATTATCTGACAAGTTCCCTTCCTATGCTCAGTAAGAGCACCGAGGAGGAATATGCAGATCTCTGCCGGTTGGGCGAGGAGGATCCTGCCATCTTTCTGGATGAGGAATGGCTGGAAGAGAAAAATGCCCAACTGAAAGAGCAGGGGGCCTATCTCATCGCCCGCAGGGGAGACGAGATCATACTGAATGGTGATGCGGGAGGAGAAGCAGAGATTTCCCCTGACAAACTTCCGGATTACGGAGACAATGATCAGACTTATCAGACGGCTGTGTATCTGGAAGGAATAGAACCGGCACTGCTGCGTCAGATTGATTTTACCCTTACAGACGGTACAAAAGGAACGTTGTTTCTGGTTACCACTTCCCGGAGTATTTTGCCGGAAGTCAAGCGGCTCATCATCAATCTGATCATCGCGGTGGCACTGATCCTGGTGTTTACGGCAGCTGTGCTGGTGATCTGGACCTACAGCGGTATCGTGCCGAAGATCAGACAGCTGGTGGAGGCTGCCCGGAAGATGCGTGACGGCAACCTGGATTTTGTCATCGAGACAAAAGGAAACGACGAGATCAGCGAACTTGCCGAGGCTTTGGAAGATATGCGGCAGAGACTGGCATCCAATGCCCAGGATAAACTGGATTCGGAACAGGAGCAGAAGGCACTGATCTCCAATATTGCACATGACTTAAAGACACCCATTACAGCCATCAAGGGGTATGCGGAGGGGATCTTAGACGGAGTGGCAGACACGCCGGACAAGCAGGAACGGTATCTGCGTACCATTTACAATAAAGCCAATGAGATGAATACCCTCATCAATGAGCTGACACTGTACAGCAAGATTGATACCAATAAGATCCCCTATAACTTCCAGAAACTGAATGTGAAGGAATATTTTATGGACTGTGTGGAGGATCTGGGGCTGGATCTGGAAAATCAGCATGTATATCTGTCCTATTTCAATTATGTGGAGGAAGATGTCCAGATCATTGCCGATCCGGAGCAGCTTTCCCGGGTTATCAACAACATTGTGGGCAATTCTGTAAAGTATATGCGGGCGGATGATACCAACCGCATCAGCATCCGGGTAAAGGATGTGGGAGATTTTGTCCAGGTTGAGATAGAAGATAATGGTAAGGGCATCGCCCAGAGGGATCTGCCCTACATATTTGACCGGTTTTTCCGTGCGGATGCTTCCAGAAATTCAGCAGCCGGAGGCAGCGGTATCGGGCTGTCCATCGTAAAGAAGATCATCGAGGATCATGGCGGAAAGATCTGGGCTACCAGCAAAGAAGATGTGGGAACAGTGATGTATTTTGTTCTCAGAAAATATCAGGAGGTACCGAATGAACAGAGTATTGATTATTGAGGATGAAGTGTCCATCGCAGAGCTGGAGAAGGATTATCTGGAACTCAGCGGTTTTGAGGTGGAGATTGAGGCAGATGGTGCTGTAGGCTGCGAGAAGGCTCTGAAGGAAGATTATGATATGTTTATCCTGGATCTGATGCTGCCGGGTATGGATGGATTTGAGATCTGTAAGCGGATCCGTGAGGAGAAGAATACACCGATTTTGATGGTTACTGCAAAGAAAGAGGACATTGACAAGATCCGGGGGCTGGGACTTGGTGCAGATGATTACATTACCAAGCCGTTTTCTCCCAGTGAACTGGTGGCCAGAGTAAAGGCTCACCTGGCTCGTTATGACCGTCTGGTGGGCAGCGCGGTTCCCCAGAATGATATGATAGAGATCCGCGGACTTAAGATTGACAAGACAGCCCGCCGGGTGTGGGTCAACGACGAGGAAAAGCAGCTTACTACCAAAGAGTTTGAACTGCTGACTTATCTGGCAGAGCATCCCAATCATGTCTTTTCCAAACAGGATCTTTTTAAGGCAATCTGGGATATGGATTCCATTGGGGATATTGCTACCGTTACGGTACATATCAAAAAGATCCGGGAAAAGATTGAGCTGAATACCAACAAGCCGCAGTATATTGAGACCATATGGGGTGTGGGATATCGCTTTAAGGTATAATGGAAAGACAGGGCAGTGTCCCGTGGGAGGTTTTTGATGGAACAAAAGATGGAAGTGATCTACGAAGACAAGGAGATCCTTGTGTGTTATAAGCCTGCAGGGCTGGCTACCCAGACCAGCAGCATTGTCCAGGAGGACATGGTCAGTCAGGTGAAAAATTACCGCAGCAGCAAAGGGGAAGATGTGTATGTTGGGGTGATTCACCGTCTGGATCAGCCGGTGGAGGGCATTGTACTCTTTGCCAAAACAGAGGAGGCTGCTGCAAATCTCAGCAAGCAGCTGCAGCGTCATCAGATGAAGAAACATTATCTGGCCATTGTGACCCGGGGACAGTTCCCGGCCAGAGATGTGCTGGAAGATTATATGGTAAAGGACAGTCGTGCCGGAAAGGCCAAGGTTGTGGATAAAGACGATCCCAGAGCCAAAGTGGCCAGATTGTCCTACGAGATGATAGAGGAGTGCGGCAATGAAAAACTGCTGGACATTACTCTGGAAACAGGCCGTTTTCACCAGATCCGGGCCCAGATGGCAGCCCGGACAGCCCCGATCTTGGGAGATGCCAAGTACGGCGGAAGGGCCACGGGCCGTCCCCTGTGCCTCTGTGCGTATAAACTGGAGTTCTGTCATCCGGCTACCGGGGAGGAGATGACATTTTCCATCCGTCCCAGAGGAGAGGATTTTCGGGATTTTTCATCTCTTTCCAAGCTGATCCCCATGAGGGTTCCGGAGAAAGGATGAATAAAGTAACAGCCCCTGGTCCATACTAAAGGGTATGGAGCAGGAATATCATTTTGTGAGAAATACATGTAAATTATTGGGAGTCACGTTGGTGGTATATCTGTTTATGAAATGGATCCTGCCGGCGATGCTCCCTTTTTTTGCGGCAATCTACCTGGCCGGCTGGATCTATCCCTGGAAGCAGAAGCTGCAGATGAGAGGGAAGGATCAGAGTGATACCGGAAAACGGCGGGGCATCAGTTTTTTGATGTCCGCAGGGACGGTTTTTGCGGCAGGCGTGGCCATTTATTTTCTGGTAAAAGTTTTTCTGCAGCAGCTCATGAGATTATGGCAGAACCGCAGCCAACTGCTGTCCTGGGAAGGCGTGAGCCGGGACAGTGTGCTGGGAAAAGTGATGGCACGGCTGCAGGAGGCTATGTCAGCGGATCAGATGGCGGAGGGAATTATCAGTAGCGTGATGGATTCTTTGCAGTCTGTGACGGATACCCTGGGTGGAATGGTCAGTATCGTGGTGGTGTTTGTGGCCACCTATCTGATCCTGAAAGATTATGATATGCTCCGGGATAAGGTGCGACAGAGCGCTTTCGGAGAGGTACTCATCGCACTGGGAAAGGACCTGGGAGCCGCCGGGGGAGGATATCTCAAGGCCCAGGGGAAGATCATGCTGGCGGTGACCGGTATCTGTGTGGTGGTTTTGTTTGGTATGGGCAATCCCTATGCTCTTGTGCTGGGGATCCTTATCGGTATCTGCGATGCCCTGCCCTTTGTGGGCACTGCCCTGATCTTTGTGCCCTGGGCACTTTTTAAATTTCTCCAGGGTGAATATCTGGCGGGCATGGTGTATTTGGCGGTGGCGGCAGCAACTGCCCTGGTGCGTCAGTTTCTGGAGCCGAAGCTCATCGGAAAAAGCGTGGGTGCCAATCCCCTGGCGGTGCTGGTATCCATTTACCTGGGAATACAGGTCTACGGCGGCTGGGGTGTTGTCCTTGGCCCGGCCTCCGCTTTTCTCATCTGGGAAATTTACCGGTTTTTATGACAGGCTGTGTTTTTTGTGATGGCGGGCTTCTCACTTGACAATCCCGATATCTTTTTTTAGAATAAGAATACTTGTAGAAGCAAAAAGCCCACAGGCCTGCAGAGAAGATCCCGGCAGGCCTGCGGTGGTGCGTAGAAATAGAAGGAGAAATGTTATGGCAAATGATAAGAAACTGGTAGAGGCCATCACTTCCATGGATGAGGACTTTACCCAATGGTACACGGATGTTGTAAAAAAAGCAGAACTGATGGACTATTCTTCTGTTAAGGGCTGTATGATCTTTAAGCCCAACGGATATGCAATCTGGGAGAATATCCAGAAACAGCTGGATGCAAGATTTAAGGAAGTGGGCGTGGAGAATGTTTATATGCCCATGTTTATCCCGGAAAGCCTGCTTCAGAAGGAAAAGGATCATGTGGAAGGATTTGCACCGGAAGTTGCCTGGGTAACCCACGGCGGTATGGAAGAGCTGCAGGAGCGGCTGTGTGTCCGTCCTACATCTGAGA
>CAMEWP010000026.1 GCA_945946605.1 uncultured Pseudobutyrivibrio sp.
AAAAGATGCCAATTTCACAGGTGCAGATATCCGTAACGGAATGACAGCAGTGGTGTCAGTAAAACACCCGGCACCAAGATTTGAAGGTCAGACTAAGACAAAATTAGATAACCAGGATGCATCCAAAGCCACAGCAAAAGTAACGGGAGATGAGATCCAGCTGTTTTTTGACCGTAATCTTGATACCTTAAAGACAGTGATCTCCTGTGCGGAAAAAGCTGCTAAAATTCGCAAAACAGAGGAGCGGGCCAAAACCAATCTTCTTACAAAACAGAAGTTTTCTTTTGACAGCAACGGAAAACTGGCCAACTGTGAAAGCAGGGATGCTTCTAAATGTGAGATCTTTATCGTGGAGGGAGATTCTGCCGGCGGTTCTGCAAAGACAGCCCGCAACAGAATGTATCAGGCAATCCTTCCCATCCGGGGTAAAATCTTAAATGTGGAAAAGGCCAGCATTGACAAGGTGTTGGCAAATGCAGAGATCAAGACCATGATCAATGCTTTCGGCTGCGGCTTCTCCGAGGGTTATGGAAACGATTTTGACATCACGAAACTCCGCTATGACAAGATCATCATTATGGCCGATGCGGATGTGGATGGAGCTCATATCTCCACCCTTCTTCTTACATTGTTTTATCGGTTCATGCCGGAACTGATCTATCAGGGGCATGTGTATATTGCCATGCCGCCTTTGTATAAAGCAATTCCTTCCAAGGGAGAGGAAGAGTATCTTTATGATGATGCTGCTCTGGCAAAATACCGGAAACGCCAGAAGGGACCCTTCACTTTACAGCGTTATAAGGGTCTCGGAGAAATGGATGCCCAGCAGCTTTGGGAGACAACCCTTGATCCTGAGAACCGTGTTCTGAAGAAAGTTACCATAGAAGACGGAAGAATGGCATCTGATGTGACAGAAATGCTGATGGGAAATGATGTTCCGCCCCGTCGGGCATTTATCTATGAACATGCCCAGGATGCGGAGCTGGATATCTAAAGAAAGAGGTAAGGAAAAATGGCAGAAAAAGAACAACTGATCCAGATGGAATACTCTGAGATCATGCAGAAATCATATATTGATTACGCCATGAGTGTAATTGTAGCCAGAGCCCTGCCGGATGTGCGGGACGGCTTAAAACCTGTACAGCGCAGGACGTTATATGATATGTACGAGCTGGGGATCCGATATGACAAGCCTTACCGTAAATCCGCGAGAATTGTGGGTGATACCATGGGTAAATATCATCCTCATGGAGACAGTTCCATTTATGAGGCGCTGGTTGTCATGTCACAGGATTTCAAGAAAGGTGTTCCCCTGGTGGACGGCCATGGCAACTTTGGCTCCATTGAAGGTGATGGCGCCGCAGCCATGCGATACACGGAAGCCAGACTCCAGAAGATCACCCAGGAAGCCTATCTGTCAGATCTGGATAAGAATGTGGTGGATTTTGTGCCTAATTTTGACGAGACAGAGAAGGAGCCGGAGGTTCTTCCGGTAAAAGTGCCCAACCTTCTGTTAAACGGTGCGGACGGTATCGCTGTAGGTATGGCTACAAGTATTCCTCCCCACAATTTTGATGAGGTCATCGACGGTGTCATCGCATACATGAAAAACCCGGATATCAATACCCGGGAGATGATGGAATATATTAAAGGCCCGGATTTTCCCACCGGAGGAATTGTGACAAATCAGGATGAACTGCTGGCTATTTATTCCACCGGAACAGGTAAGATCAAGATCCGGGGAAAAGTGGAGATTGAAAAACTCAAAGGCGGCAAGGAGCAGCTGGTGATCACAGAGATCCCCTATACCATGATCGGTGCAAACATCGGAAAGTTTTTAAACGAT
Source organism: uncultured Pseudobutyrivibrio sp. (assembly GCA_945946605.1). GTDB lineage: Bacteria > Bacillota > Clostridia > Lachnospirales > Lachnospiraceae > Pullilachnospira_A. Next base: position 1,847 of record CAMEWP010000026.1, read on the forward strand.
GTCTACGCTCTGGTAGAAAGCAAAAAGACCACAGACATTGTAGATATTTCCAATCAGTCCTCAAAAGATGGAATCCGTATTGTCATCGAACTGAAAAAAGGTGCAGATGCACAGAATCTTTGCAATCTTTTGTATAAGAAGACCAGGCTGGAAGATACTTTCGGTGTCAATATGCTGGCGGTGGCTGATGGTAAGCCGGAGACTTTAGGCCTTGTGCCCATCATCCGTCACCATGTGAATTTCCAGTATGAACTGGCTACCAGAAAATATACCACACTTCTGGCAAAGGAGCGGGATAAGAAGGAGATCCAGGAAGGTCTGATCCAGGCCTGTGATGTGATTGATCTGATCATCGAAATCCTTCGGGGAAGCAAGAATATCAAGGATGCCAAAGACTGTCTGGTAAATGGAAATACAGAGCCTATTAAATTCAAATCAGAACAGTCAAAAAAAGATGCTTCCCGTCTTCGTTTTACAGAGCGTCAGGCAACAGCCATCCTTGAAATGCGTTTATACAAGCTCATCGGTCTTGAGATCGAAGCGCTGATGAAAGATTATGAAACCACCATGAAAAATATCCAGACCTACACAGAAATCCTGGAAAATCGTGGAACCATGGCAAAGGTGATCATAAAGGAACTTCAGGCGTATAAAAAGGAGTATGGACGCCCCCGTCGTACCGTTATCGACAATGTTGCGGAAGCTGTTGTGGAAGAAAAACCCATTGAGGAAGTGGATGTGGCTGTTCTCATTGACCGTTTTTCCTACGGAAGATGCGTGGATCTTGCCACCTATGAGAGAAATAAGGAAAATGCAGATGCAGAGAGCAAACAGGTCATTTTCTGTAAAAATACAGACAAGCTGGCGGTCTTTACCGATAAGGGACAGATGCATCTGATCAAGGTGCTGGATCTTCCCATGGGAAAATTCCGAGATAAGGGACAACCTCTGGATAATGTCAGCAATTATGACAGCAGCAAGGAAAATCACATTTTCATTGAAGCTTTAGGAAATCTTGCAGGAAAGAAACTGATATTTGGTACCAAAGACGGCATGCTGAAGGTGGTTTCCGGCGACGAGTTTATGGTAGGTAAGCGTACCACAGCTGCTACAAAACTGGCTGACGGAGATGAACTGCTTACTGTTTCCCTGCTTTGGGAGGACACAACCCTTGTTATGCAGACGGCGAAAGACATCTTCCTGAGGATCGATGGAAGCAGTATTCCGGAAAAGAAAAAGGGAGCCATCGGTGTCAGAGGAATACGGTTGGCAGAAGGTGATGAACTTACGGCCATCTATGTGATGCGCTCCGGCGAAAATGTCACGGTAAACCTGAAGGGTAAGACCATTTCCCTGAACCGTCTTCATATCGGTACCCGTGATACCAAAGGTGTGAAAAAATAAATGATGGAAACAAAAGAACAACAGGCATTTTTGGAAAAAGCCAGATCTATGGGCAGTGTTCCCGGACTGGATTCCATTCGGGAATTGTTAAAGAGACTGTCAGATCCGCAGGATGGGTTATCTGTTATCCATGTGGCAGGAACAAACGGGAAAGGATCCTTTTGCTGTTATCTTCAGAATGTCCTTTCAGCGTCAGGTTATCGTGTGGGTGTTTACACTTCGCCTGCGGTTTTCCATGAGAGAGAACGATATGCTATAAATGGTGTCTGGATCTCGGAGGAAGATTACTCCCTGGAGATGGAACTTCTTAGGGATATCTGCTGTGATATGACAGCTGAGGGGGTGCCACACCCCACCATCTTTGAGATAGAAACCGCACTTGCGTATGATTATTTCAAAAGAAGCAGTTGTGATCTTGTGATCATGGAAACCGGTATGGGAGGAAGCCTGGATGCAACAAATGTGATGGAGTCTACCGTCTGTAGTGTCATTACTTCCATAGGAATGGATCATATGCAGTTTTTGGGGGATACCCTTTCTGAGATCGCAGGACAGAAGGCCGGAATCATGAAGGCACATTGCAAAACAGTCAGTGCCTGGCAGGAACCACAGGCCAAAGAAGTACTTTGTCAGAGAGCAAAAGAGGTGTCATCAGATCTGGTATTTGCTGATGCCGGAGAACTCCATGTCCTGTCATATTCACCGCTGAAATATACCTATCGGGGACTGTTGATCGAAAGCGGTATGGAGGGATCTTACCAGCTTACAAACGGCCCTCTTGCTGTGGAAACTTTATTGTGTCTCCGGAAACAGGGGTATCATATTACGGATGATGATATCCAAAAAGGTATGAAAGCGGCATCCTGGCCGGGGCGTATGGAAAAGATAGCGGAGCATCCGCTGATCTATCTTGATGGCGCTCATAATCTTCCTGCTGCACGGGAATGTAAAAAAACCATACAGAATAAATTTACAAATCAGCGGATTACTTATATAATGGGAGTGCTTGCCGATAAAGATTATCCGGGGATGCTTTCACAGCTTCTTCCTTTTGCGGATACTGTGATCACAGTGACTCCGGAGAATCCCAGAGCACTGCCGGCTGAGATCCTGGCCAGGGAAGTGATCTCAAGAGGGAAACATGCCGTTGCTGCAGCCTCTTTTGATGAAGCTGCAGATCTGGCTTTTGAAACATCAGCGGATGTCATTATTGCATTGGGATCCTTATCCTACCTGAAGGATATTCGTCGGCCGTTATTAAAAAGAAATGAGGACAGTACTCATGTTTGATGATGAGAAGATAAGACAGGGTGTAGAGCTGATACTGGAAGGAATCGGAGAAGATCCCCAAAGAGAAGGATTATTGGAAACTCCGGATCGAATTGTCAGGATGTATCATGAAATATATGCCGGATTGGAGCAGACGGCCCATGAACCGTTGCAGAAGCGTTTTCATACCGAGACAGGTGAGATGGTGCTTGAAAAAAATATCACATTTTACAGTACATGTGAACACCATCTGCTTCCCTTTTACGGAAAGGCTCATGTGGCATATATTCCCGATGGAGAAGTGGTAGGCTTAAGCAAGCTTGCCCGTACGGTGGAAGTGTTTGCCAGAAGACCCCAGCTTCAGGAACGGCTGACAGCTCAGATCGCAGATGCACTTATGGAGGAACTTGCCCCAAAGGGAGCCATGGTTATGCTTGAGGCAGAGCATATGTGTATGACCATGCGCGGTATTAAGAAACCCGGAAGTACTACAGTGACTTATGTTACCCGGGGAATGTTTACAGACAATATGGAATTACAGAATCAATTCTTTCGGATGGTTCAGGTGTAACAGGATAAATAAGCCCGGGATAGATGATTTTTCCGGGCTTTTCGTATAGGTGGAAGGACGAGAAGATGAGAATAGGAAATTATGAATTTGACACGATGCATCATACTGCTGTTATGGGGATCTTAAATGTGACGCCGGATTCTTTTTCAGACGGAGGAAAATACAACTCACTGGATCAGGCTCTTTATCATACACAGCAGATGATTGAGGAAGGAGCAGCGATCGTTGATGTGGGAGGGGAGTCAGCCAGACCCGGACATATCAGGATCACAGAGGAAGAAGAAATTGATCGGGTTGTACCGGTTATTGAGGCAATCCGGAAACGCTTTGACATCCCCTTATCCTTAGATACCTACAAAGCAAAAGTTGCTGAAGCGGGAATTGCTGCAGGAGCTGATCTTTTGAATGATATCTGGGGACTTCAGGAAGATGATGCCCTTGGAAAAGTGGTGGCAGAATCCGGTGTGGCCTATTGTCTGATGCACAACCGTAAGAACCCAAAACCCGGACTTACGGGTGAGAGGCTGAAAGAAGAGTTAATGCAGGATGCCAGCCGTGCCATGGCAGCCGGTATATCCCGTGACAGGATCATATTGGACCCGGGGGTAGGTTTTGCAAAAACCCAGGAGGAAAATCTTATGGCCATTGCCCACTTTGGAGAATGCCAGAGCCTGGGATTCCCGCTGCTTCTTGGAACTTCCCGTAAATCCTGCATCAACTATGTGCTGGATCTGCCGGTGGAAGAGCGGGTGGAAGGTACCCTGGCTACCACAGCTTACGCTGTAATGCAGCATATAGGATTTGTCAGGGTACATGATGTGAAAGAAAATGTTCGTTTCATCAAAATGATGGAAGCGATACGGGAGAGGGAATAAGAGACGATGGAACAGATATTTATTCAGGATCTGAAAGTTTACGGATATTTTGGCGTATTTCCTGAGGAGAAGAAGAATGGACAGGAATTTCTTGTTCAGGCCAGGGCAGATCTTTCCTTTTCGAAGGCAGCCAAAAATGATGATCTGGATCAGACGGTAAATTATGGAAATTTGTGTCTGCTGATCCGTGATTTTTTTGAAAGTGAACGATTTGATCTGCTGGAAAGTGCTGCGGCGGCATTAGCAGACAAAATCCTACAGACATATCCTCTGATTGAGAAATTGTTTCTGGAAATCGGAAAACCCAAGGCGCCCATCCCCATGGAATTTTCCAATGTGGGTGTCCGGATCAGCAGAAAATGGCATCGGTGTGCGCTTTCCATTGGCAGCAACATGGGCAACAAAAAAGAACATCTGGATTTTGCCATAGATTATATAAAAAATGCTCCCTTTATCCGGAATGTGAAGGTGTCGGATTATCTGGTGACAAAGCCTTATGGGTATCTGGAACAGGAGGACTTTTTAAACGGCGCCCTTCTCATAGAAACCTACCTTTCGCCCGAGAAATTGCTGGATTTTTTGCATGAGATCGAGAATACCAGGGACAGACAGCGTCAGATTCACTGGGGACCCCGGACACTTGATCTGGATATTCTTTTGTATGATGATCTTGTTATGAATACCGAGAACCTGATCATTCCCCACGCGGATATGTGCAACCGTATGTTTGTGCTGGAGCCTCTTTGTCAGATCGCGCCCCATCTGGTTCACCCCTGGAAACACAAAAGTATTATGGAATTGTATGAGGAGATCAAATGATAAAATATATTTTAATGGACCTGGACGGAACCATCATTGATTCCGCGCCAGGGATTACAAGAAGTATATCCTATGCTCTGGCCGTCAAGGGATACCCAGAGGCTTCGCCGGAGGTTTTGAGAAAATGTATCGGTCCGCCTCTTACCGGATCATTCCGGAATTTATTCGGTGTGCCGGAGGAGGAAGTGCCTGAAATGATAAAGACCTTCCGAAAAAGATATAATGCACAGGGAATGTATGAGTGCAGTCTGTTTGATGGAATAGAGCACTGTCTGGATTCGCTGAAAAACATGGGATATCACATCAGTCTGGCATCATCAAAGAATGAATGGGCCTGCCGGCAGATTTTAGATCACCTTAAGATCACGGACCGGTTTGAAGAGATCGTAGGTGCCACGGAAAATTCTTCTATTGAGACGAAGAAAGATGTCATTGAAGAATTTTTTAAAAGGATGCCCAATGCGGATCCCAGGGAGACGATCCTTGTGGGTGATACCAGATTTGATGCGGAGGGGGCAGCACTTGCCGGAATAGAGTGTGTGGGAGTAACATATGGTTATGGTAACCCGGAGGAATTAAGAGAAAACGGTGCAAAGGTACTTGTTGCATCCCCAAAAGAACTGGAGGTATATTTTGAGTCCATTAAGAACTAACCGCATATGGCAGATTGCATATCCAATCGTGGTCTATTATCTGATGTATCATTGCCTGAATCTGCTGATGGCAGCATTATTCCGGGGAAGGCTGGATCCGCTTTGGTGTCTGGGTATTGCGTCTGCAGTCACCGGTGTCATCCTGTACCGGATTTATCGTCAGCTGCCTGTTGTAAAAAATACAGACCGGCCGGATCAGAAAACCATTTGCCGCATCCTTCTTGCCATAGCAGGTATTGTGGCCCTGGGTATTCTTCTGAATATCATTATTTCCAATACTGGTCTGGCAGAAATTTCAGAAGGGTATAAGGAGTCTAATCAGACCTTATTTTCCGGAGATACTCTGACAAAAATTCTGGTAAATTGTATGATCATTCCCGCCACGGAAGAGATCGTTTACCGGGGCATCGTCTGTGGACAGATGGATCTGTGGTACGGCTCTAAAATTTCAGTGCCGGTATCAGCACTTCTGTTTGGCATTATGCACTTTAATATGGTACAATTTCTGTATGCATTTCTTATGGGATTAGCCCTTGGATATGTGTACAGTAAATATAAAAAGCTCTGGGTGCCATTTGCGGCTCACGGGCTCACTAATCTTGTGGTTGTGATTGCCACAGTACTATGACAAATTTCAGGAGGACACTATGGACGACAGCAGAATTACACTGACAATTGGAAAACAGAAAAACATTGCATTGATCGCACATGATGGAAAAAAAGCAGAAATCATTGAATGGTGTGACCAGCATAAGGATGTATTGAGCCGTCATTTTCTGTGCGGAACAGGAACAACAGCAAAAATGATCACAGATAAGACAGGACTTCCTGTTCGTGGTTATAACAGCGGCCCTCTGGGTGGTGATCAGCAGATTGGTGCAAAAGTGGTGGAAGGACAGATCGATCTGATCATTTTCTTTTCCGATCCTTTGACTGCACAGCCCCATGATCCGGATGTGAAAGCACTGCTTCGTATTGCTCAGGTTTATGATATCCCCATTGCCAATAACAAGGCTACAGCAGATTTCCTCATTACATCCTCCTTTATTGATCAGGAATATAATCATGAGGTGATCAATTTCAAAAAGAATATTAAGGATCGCGCTGAGACATTGTAGAACTGGGAGGTATTGCGTTGGCGAACATTTCTGATTATCTTGACTGGAGAGGTGATATTCCTTTCTCCCAGGATCCTTTTAACGAAGTGGATAACCTGATCCTTGCAGAACTGGCATATACGGATTTTGCAGGCATTGTGCCCGGAGAGGATGAGAATGGCTGGGTTACCATTCAGAAAGCCTGTGAAGCCTTTTTTTCCTATCACAGTGATGAGGAGATCATGTCGGCAGTCAGCAGTACCAAGGTGGCTCCTTATCTGATGAAGAAGATGATTCATTCCAGACGGTTTGGAGGACTGCATCTTTCCGGATATGTAAATGAGATCGATGAGGACATACAGGCGCAGTTTTCGGCGTTAACCTACGATCTTGGGGATGGAACATATTATGTGGCATACCGGGGAACGGATAACACCATTATCGGCTGGAAGGAAGACTTTAATATGGCCTTTTTGTATCAGACAGCCGGTCAGCTTCGGGCAGCCCAGTACTTAAACAGCCGGTGCCGGTCTTTGTGCGGCCGTGTCCGGGTAGGCGGCCATTCCAAGGGAGGCAATTTTGCAGTGTTTGCAGCTGCCTTCTGTGAGGAATCAGCCCAGAGAAAGATCATGGAAGTCTATTCCAATGATGGTCCTGGATTTTTGCCTCAGGTGATTGCGGCACCGGGATATCAGCGTATTTTGCCAAAGGTAAAGAGCATTGTTCCGGAGGCATCCATTGTAGGCATGCTTTTGGAGAATGAGACCTGTCATCAGGTGGTGAAGAGTTCCCAGACAGGAGCTTATCAGCATGATGCCATGTCCTGGGAGGTGCTGGGAAATGAATTTGTGTCTGTGCCGGAGCGGGCTGCAGAAAGTGTTATCTTTGACATGACGGTAAAAAAATGGCTCATGGGTCTTTCAAAGGATGACCGGGAAGAGTTTGTAGATATCCTGTTTGGAATCCTTCAGTCAACCGGGGCTACCACTATTGACGAATTGTCTGAGACCCGGATGAAAGGTCTGGGGCAGATGGGAGCATATTTATCATCCCTTTCTTCGGAACAGCAGAAGATGTTCTGGGAAATATTAAAAAAGCTGGCTGTTTCCGGTGGAGAATCTGTAAAAGACAAGGTTTTGTCCGATATGCGAAGCCCCGTTTCCATTAGGGACAGCATCGGCCAGTATTTTGGAATTGAGATTGTTAAAGAAAATAAAAACAAGAGAAAAGAAGAGTAATTCAGAGAAAATGAGAGCATATTGAAGATATGCTCTCATTTTACAGATGCCAATAAAGTTGCAAGAAGTCAGTGAAAACCATATGATATGTCATAAAGTTAGCACTCGATATGAGTGAGTGCTAACAGAAAGACAGAAAGCAAGGAGGACATAATTCATGAAATTAGTACCATTGACAGACAGAGTTGTGTTAAAACAGTGTGAAGCAGAAGAGACCACCAAGTCCGGTATCATTCTTGCCAGCGCAGCCCAGGAGAAGCCCATGGAGGCTGAGGTAATTGCTGTTGGCCCCGGCGGTATGGTAGATGGTAAAGAAGTTGTAATGCAGGTAAAAGAAGGACAGAAAGTTATCTATTCTAAATATTCAGGAACAGAAGTGAAACTTGACGGTGAAGAGTACATCATCGTTCGTCAGGATGACATTTTAGCAATCGTAGAATAATTGATCAGAAAGAAGGATATGTGTTATGGCAAAGGAAATTAAATATGGCGCAGAAGCAAGAGCAGCTCTGGAAGCCGGTGTAGATAAGTTGGCTGATACCGTTCGTGTGACTATCGGACCCAAGGGAAGAAACGTGGTTCTTGATAAATCTTACGGTGCACCCCTGATCACCAATGACGGTGTAACTATTGCAAAAGAAATTGAACTGGAAGATCCCTATGAGAATATGGGAGCACAGCTGGTAAAGGAAGTTGCCACCAAGACAAATGATGTAGCCGGTGATGGTACCACCACAGCTACTGTTTTAGCACAGGCTATGGTAACAGAAGGAATGAAGAACCTGGCTGCAGGTGCTAATCCTATCGTTCTTCGTAAAGGTATGAAGAAAGCTACAGATGCTGCAGTAGATGCCATCGTTTCCATGTCCCAGAAAGTAAGCGGAAAGGATCAGATCGCAAAGGTTGCTTCTATCTCCGCAGGAAGTGAAGAAGTGGGAGCAATGGTTGCAGATGCTATGGAAAAGGTATCCAATGACGGTGTTATCACCATCGAGGAGTCCAAGACCATGCAGACAGAGCTGGATCTGGTAGAAGGTATGCAGTTTGACAGAGGTTATATTTCCGCATACATGGCAACCGATATGGATAAGATGGAAGCAATTCTGGATAATCCCTACATCCTGATCACAGACAAGAAGATCAGCAATATCCAGGAAATCCTTCCGCTGTTAGAGCAGATCGTACAGTCCGGTGCAAGACTTCTTATCATCGCAGAAGATGTAGAAGGAGAGGCACTTACCACTTTGATCCTGAATAAACTGCGTGGTACTTTCAATGTAGTTGCAGTAAAGGCTCCGGGATATGGTGACAGAAGAAAAGAGATGCTGCAGGATATCGCAATCCTGACAGGCGGCCAGGTGATCTCCGAGGAAGTTGGTATGGAACTGAAGGACGCAACCATGGATCAGCTGGGTCGTGCAAAATCTGTTAAGGTAATGAAGGAGAATACCGTTATCGTTGATGGTATGGGCGATAAGGATGAGATCGCTGCAAGAGTATCTCAGATCCGTGCTCAGATCGAAGAGACTACTTCTGAGTTTGACAGAGAGAAATTACAGGAGCGTCTTGCTAAACTGGCAGGCGGTGTTGCTGTTATCCGCGTAGGTGCAGCTACCGAGACAGAGATGAAAGAAAGCAAGCTTCGTATGGAAGATGCATTAAATGCAACAAGAGCAGCTGTTGAAGAAGGTATCATTGCCGGAGGCGGATCCGCATATATCCATGCTGCCAAGGAAGTTGCCAAGATGGCTGAAAATCTGGAAGGAGACGAGAAGACCGGTGCTAAGGTGATCCTGAAGGCTCTGGAAGCTCCCCTGTACTACATTGCTGATAATGCAGGTCTTGAAGGTGCCGTTATCATCAATCGCGTAAAGGAATCTGATCCTGGCATTGGATTTGATGCATACAATGAGACATATGTAGACATGGTTGAGGCTGGTATCCTGGATCCTGTTAAGGTTACAAGAACAGCACTGCAGAATGCAAATTCTGTTGCATCTACTTTGCTGACAACAGAGTCTGTTGTAGCAGACATCAAGGAGCCGGCTCCGGAAGCTGCTGCTAACCCCAATATGGGAATGATGTAATTGGCTGTTTGCCCTGATAGAAATGATACAAGACTGTTTGCTGCCTTCGGGCGGTGAACAGTCTTTTCTATGTAAATTTATCATTGTACCTCAAATGGTTTTATGGTATCATAATAGTCGTGTGTAAACGAATAACCGATAAATGCGTATGAGAGGGAGGAACACATGAGCAAGGTTGCAATCATGACAGACAGCAACAGCGGAATCACACAGGCACAGGCTAAGGACCTGGGTGTTTTTGTTGTACCGATGCCTTTTTATATTGATGGACAGTTATATTATGAAGATATTGATCTGACACAGGAACAGTTTTATGAGAAGTTAAAGCAGGGGGGAGAGATTTCCACTTCCATGCCTTTGGTTGGAGATCTTATGGACCAGTGGAATGAAGTGCTGAAGGAGTATGATGAGCTGGTGTATATTCCCATGTCCAGCGGACTTAGCAGCTCCTGCGAGACAGCCCAGATGCTTTCCGCTGATTTTGACGGCAGAGTGTGTGTTGTGAATAATCAGAGAATTTCCGTTACCCAGAAGCGTTCTGTGTTTGATGCTATGCGGATGGCGGAAGAAGGAAGATCTGCAGCTGAGATCAAGGATGTTTTAGAGAAGACAAAATTTGATACCACCATTTATATCATGGTAGATACATTGGAATATCTGAAGAAGGGCGGACGTATTACACCTGCTGCAGCAGCTCTTGGAACCCTTCTGAAGTTAAAGCCGGTGCTTCAGATTAAGGGTGAGAAACTGGATGCTTTTGCAAAAGCCAGAACTGTGAAGCAGGCGAAGCAGATTATGATCGATGCCATTAAGAAGGATATGGTGGATCTTTTGCATGAGGATCTTTCCGGAGAGAACTGCTATATTGATATGGCATATACGGAAGATACAGAAGCAATTGCCCGCTTTAAAGAGGAAGTGCAGGCAGAATGGCCGAATCATGAGATTATGGTAGATCCGCTGTCTTTGAGTGTTTCCTGTCATATCGGACCGGGATCCATTGCGGTTACTTGTACCAAGAAAGTTTCGTTGTAAAAAGGCTGTCTCTACAGAAGACAGGTTATATATTGGAGTGTAAAACAGGAGGAATACAGCATGGTAAAAGCAGTTGTAGGTGCCAATTGGGGCGATGAAGGAAAAGGAAAAATAACGGATATGCTGGCAGAGAATGCCGACATTATCGTTCGTTTTCAGGGGGGAGCCAATGCAGGCCACACCATAGTGAACAATTATGGTAAATTTGCATTACATACGCTTCCTTCCGGTGTATTTTATGATCATACCACCAGCATTATCGGTAATGGTGTTGCATTGAATATCCCTGTTTTGTTTAACGAGATCAAGTCTATCGTGGATCAGGGTGTTCCGGAACCGAAGATTCTTGTGTCAAACCGTGCACAGATCGTGATGCCGTATCATATCCTGTTTGATCAGTATGAGGAAGAGCGTCTCGGAAAAGCTTCCTTTGGTTCCACAAAATCCGGTATTGCTCCTTTCTATTCCGACAAATATGCAAAGATCGGATATCAGGTCAGCGAGTTATTTGATGAAGAACTTCTCCAGGAGAAAGTCAAGAGAACTTGTGAGACAAAGAATGTGCTTCTTGAGCATCTGTATCATAAGCCTCTTTTGGATCCCGATGAATTATTGGAGGCCTTGCATACATATCGTGATATGGTAGCTCCCTATGTCTGTGATGTATCCCTGTATCTGTGGAATGCGTTAAAGGAAGGCAAGGAGATCCTGTTAGAAGGACAGCTTGGTACCCTGAAGGATCCGGACCATGGAATTTATCCCATGGTTACATCTTCCTCTACACTGGCTGCTTATGGTGCTATCGGAGCAGGTATTCCGGCAAGTTCCATCCAGCAGGTGATCACGGTATGTAAGGCATATTCATCAGCCGTTGGAGCAGGTGCTTTCGTCAGTGAGATCTTTGGTGATGAGGCAGATGAGCTGAGAAGACGTGGCGGTGACGGTGGAGAGTATGGTGCTACCACAGGTCGTCCACGTAGAATGGGCTGGTTTGACTGTGTTGCCAGCAAATATGGATGCCGTATGCAGGGAACAACGGATGTGGCATTTACCGTACTGGATGTTTTGGGATATCTGGATGAGATCCCTGTTTGTGTGGGATATGAGATTAATGGTGAGGTTACAACAGAATTCCCGGTAACCGCACTGCTGGAAAAGGCAAAACCGGTATATAAAGTTCTTCCGGGCTGGAAGACAGATATTCGCGGTATTAAGAAATATGAGGATCTTCCGGAAAATTGCCGGAAGTATATCGAGTTTATCGAGCAGGAGATTGGATTCCCCATTACCATGGTATCCAACGGACCTGGCAGAGATGATATTATTTACCGCTAATATGATTTTTACATGTTTTTACTGACAAAAGATAAAAAGATAAGGGTACCTTGTGAATGGAATTGCTTCCTGACAAGGTGCCCTTTTTTATTTCATAGGAAAGTGCGTCCTATGAAATAAAAAACGCTCCGGATTCACCAAAAATTCACAGGAAGGATATAAAAAGGACATATTATTTCCATAAAATAGAAAACGGTTAGTACGAAAAAAGGAGGGTGTCTTGTGATTGAGATTCGTCATTTAGTGAAAAAATACAAAGACCTGACTGCTGTAAATGATATGAATATTACCATGAAACCAGGGAAGATTTACGGGCTTCTTGGAAAGAATGGTGCCGGTAAAACAACTACCATGAATATCATGACAGGATATATTGCAGCTACAGGCGGAGAGGTGATCATTGATGGGCATGATATTTTAAAGGAGCCCAGGCTGGCAAAAAAGCAGATCGGATATCTGCCGGAGTTTCCGCCGCTATATCAGGACATGACGGTGTATGAATATCTTGATTTTGCTGCAGATCTGAAAGGAATTCATAAGAAAGAACGAAATAAGGCTGTTTGTGATGTCCTGGAGGATGTGGGAATGGGAGAAATGGGAGGACGCCTGATACGTAACCTGTCAAAAGGCTATAAACAGAGAGTTGGGCTTGCACAGGCACTTCTGGGTTACCCACCCATCATCATTCTGGATGAACCAACGGTAGGCTTAGATCCCAAACAGATGATGGAGATGCGTCAGCTCATCAGGAAACTGGGAGAGAAACATACAGTGATCCTCAGTTCCCATATTCTGTCTGAGGTCAGCGCTGTCTGCGATTATGTATTTATTATTTCTGAGGGAAAAATAGTAGCAAGTGATACCGTGGAACAATTATTGAAAAAGTTTCAGGGCACACAGAAACTGGAGATTACGGTAAAAGGTGATTGCGAAAAGGCGAAAGCAATCCTGGATGAATTGCCGGATGTGGAGAAGATAGAAGTTATGGAGAATCCAGCATCACATTCGGAGGATACAGCAAAAACGACAGAAGAGGATACTGTATCCCTTCTTCTCACAGGTGCTGCCGGTACAGATATCAGGGAGACGGTGTCCCGGGAACTTGCTGCTCAGGGGATTTTTATCCTGCAAATGCAGGAAATGAATCAGTCTTTGGAGGATATTTTCCTGGAATTGACGGATGAAAAGGAAGGAGAAGAAGCATGTTAGCCATTTGGAAAAGAGAATTTCGGTCATTGTTTCATAATGTGATCGGATGGCTTTTTTTAGGAGTGATTTTATTTTTATATGGTCTGTATTTCTTCGTGTATAATCTCAGTTATGGTTATCCCTATGTTTCTTATACACTTTCGGCCATTTCTTTTATGATGGTGATTGCTGTGCCCATCCTTACCATGCGTGTTTTGTCGGAGGAGCGACACAGTAAAACGGACCAGCTGCTTTTGACATCACCGGTTTCCGTGGGCAAAATTGTTCTTGGTAAATTTCTGGCACTGGCTTCTGTTTTTACCATTGCGATAGCTGTCATCTGTCTGTCACCGCTGGTTTTAATGTCTTTTGGTGACATACCGGTTCTGGAGACTTATGTAGGTATTTTTGGCTTCTGGCTTTACGGATTGGTGTGTATTGCCATTGGTACCTTTGTATCCTCCCTGACGGAGAGCCAGGTGGTTTCAGCTGTGATCACTTTTGTGATGCTGTTTTTGGGATATATGATGTCGTCACTGACCGGTATCATATCTTCTACAGGCAATCTGCTTACAAAGATTCTGGGCTGTTATGATCTTATGACACCCTTAGAGGATTTCCTGGGGGGAAGTTTTTCCCTGGAAAATACAGTTTATGATGTTAGTCTGATGGTATTATTCCTGTTTTTAACAGTACAGGTGATCCAGAAAAGGCGTTGGAGTGTCAGTGCAGCAAAGATCAGTATGTCGGTGTTTTCCGTGGGTGCCATCGCCTTGGTTATGGCTGGTGTCATCGGGGTAAATTATGTGATGACGATCCTTCCGGAGTCTGTGACAGCCTTTGATGTGACCCAACAGAAGTTGTATTCCATTACGGAGGATACAAAAGAATATCTGACATCACTGGATCAGGATGTTGATATTTACGTTCTTGCAAAGGAAGATGAAGCGGATGATATGGTAAAAAAGATGCTGAAACGATATGAGGATGGATCTGACCACATTTCAGTGACTTACATCGATCCTGATGTAAGCCCTGATTTTGCATCAGCCTATACCTCTGCTTCGGTATCAGACAACAGTGTCATCGTAGTGTCCGGCGAGCGAAGTAAGGTTATCGACTATGACAATATCTATGAATATGAGGTGAATTACAGTACCTATTCTTATGAAGCCACAGGGTATGATGGAGAAGGGCAGATCACCAGTGCGCTGCAGTATGTGACAAAAGAGGATATGCCTGTATTTTATGAACTTACAGGACATAATGAGACAACTGTTACCGGTGATTTTTTAGATGTGTTGCAAAAATCCAATATTTCCCTGGAGTCACTGGATCTGCTGCAAAACAACAGTGTTCCAAAGGATTGTCAGGCACTGATCATTCATGGTGCTCAGACAGATCTTTCATCCGATGACCTGAATAAGATTCTTTCTTACGTACAAAGCGGGGGATCTCTTTTGCTGACGCTGGATTATGCGTCCTACGGGGATATGCCAAATTATCAGAAACTATTGGCGGAATATGGGATCAGCAGTCCCGGCGGACTGGTAGCTGATCTTGACAGCAGATATTATTACAATAATCCTTTTTATCTTCTTCCTTATGTGGAGAGCACAGATGTTACATCCTCCATTACAGGCAACAGCTCTGTATTTGCACCTTATATGGCAGGACTTTTAGTGGATGATGCGTATGAATACACGGCACTTCTGACTACTTCGGAGGATGCTGTTGCCAAGGTAAATTATGCCAGTGCAACCACCTATGAAGCAGAAGAGGGAGATGTGAGCGGTTCTT
>CAMEWP010000027.1 GCA_945946605.1 uncultured Pseudobutyrivibrio sp.
GTTCCCGCCGGTAATCATTTTTACCGGTGAGCTCATTGCTGGCAGAGAGATTTACGATAACGTTGGCTCCCGCCAGACAGTGTCTGATACTGGGGGGATTGGGGATCCACAGATCCTCGCACAGTTCCGCTGCCACCGTCAGCCCTTTCAGCTGTGGACAGCAGAAAAACTGATCTGTTCCGATCTCTACGGTAAGCCCAGGCTCTATCTCTGTCATCTCCGTTTTTCTCATTCCCGGAGTAAACTGTCTCATCTCATAGAATTCCTGATAATTCGGCAGAAAGGTCTTCGGCACCAGACCAAGGACCTGACCGTCATGCAATGCTGCCGCCACATTATAGATCTTTCCCTTGTGAACATAGGGCAGTCCCACAAAAACAAGAGCCTGCCTTCCCTTTGTCTCCGCTGCGATGTCAAGCAGTGCAATACGGGCTTCCTCCAGCAGTGTATCCTGCAAAAACAGGTCCCGGCAGGAATATCCGGTGATACACAGTTCCGGAAATACCATGAGGGAAACTTTCTTTGCAAAAGCTTCTTTCATATAGGAAATGATACTGTTTTTATTAAATGTGACATCTGCCACCCGAACTTCCGGCGTAATGGCCGCTACTTTAAGAAATCCGTCTTTCATGGGAAACGATCCTTTCTACTGCCTTCTCAGTTTTTGCAGTTCCTCAATGGTAAATTCATATGCCTGATTGCAGAAATGGCATTTTACCTCCACAGGCTTGCCGTCTGCAATGATCTCGTCCATATCTTCCTTTCCCAGACTCATCAGGCTCCGCTCCACCCTCTCACGGGAACAGTCACAGACAAATCCTGTGTCGTAGGTCTCATTCACTGTCACAGAAAGTCCCTGGAGTACCTTGTTCAAAATATCTTCCGGGGTCATGCCTTCCGACAGCATGGTGGTAACAGATGGCAATGTCTTGATATTCTCTTCCAGCTGTGCGATGACTTCCTCGGAAGTAAAGGGCATCAGCTGAATGATAAATCCTCCAGCCTGGGCTACCGTGTTGTTCTTGTTCATCAAAACACCCAGTCCCACAGAGGATGGGATCTGCTCACTGGTGGCAAAATAATAGGTAAGATCCTCTGCGATCTCCCCTGTCTGGAGTTCCACGGTACCTACATAAGGCTCTTTTAATCCCATATCTTTTATGACCCTAAGGAGGCCCACACCAATGGCTCCTCCCACATCCAGTTTGCCCTGGGAATTCGGGGGCAGCATCACATCCGGCACATTGGCAAATCCCTTTACCCGGCCTTTGGAATCAGCGGTAACCGTGATCCCCTTCATGGGGCCTGCTCCCATGACCTGAAGTGTCAGCAGGTCATCATCCCCCTTCATCATCACGCCCATCATAGCCGCTGCTGAGAGCATGCGCCCTAAGGCAGCCGTCACCACCGGACTGGTGTTATGGTTCTTTCGGGCTGTCTCCACCGTATTTTTAGAAGTAATGGCAAAGGCCCGGACCTGTTCATCTGCTGCTGTTGCCCTTACAATATAATCTCTGTATTCTGACATGATTTCCTCCTTTTTGACGCATGTTATGCGCCCTGTATCTGTTTTCCCTGCTCTCTTGCGATAAAATATACCCGTTCGGTTGTATCCACCGGCGGCTGCAGGGTCTCCGCGTCCAGTGTATCTACAAATTCCATTCCTGCCTTCTGCAGGCATTCCTTTACTTCATCATAGCTGTAAGCTTTCTGAAAATGAGTTTCCTCATAACGGTGATAAAGTTCCATTTCCTCCTCACGGATATACAGTGTCAGGTCATACTGGTTGATGCCGCTGTCTTCCTCGTAATAATTCTCCCAGATAAAACTGCCCTCATCCCGGTTCTCCGCAAAGACATTTTCTCCCAGCAGTTCCCTGTACTTATACTCTGTATTCATATCGAAGACAAATACTCCACCCGGGTCCAGATAATTATTTACCAGGGAAAAAACCTGCACAAGGTCTTCCTGATCCGTGATGTAGTTCATGGAATCACACACACTGACCACTGCTGCCACTGTTCCGTAAAGTTCAAATTCTCTCATGTCCTGGCAAAGATACAGGATTCCCTCCTGATGATCCCCATTCATGGCCATATCCAGCATCTCATAGGAATTATCGATACCGATCATATCGTATCCTGCCCTGGCCAGCCGCCGGGTCATCTTGCCGGTACCGCAGCCAAGTTCTGCCACCAGGCCTTTTGGCACTCCTTGTAAATCCAGTAATTCCACCAGATGCTCGCACCAGAGATCATAAGGCACATTGTCCATAAACAGATCATACACTTCTGCAAAACTCTTATATGCATCCATATCTGTCATCCTCTTTTCGTATCTTTCCATTTTACTCCACAAGTAAGTTCAGTATACTATATTTTTACCCAAAAGCAAACTTGATTATTTACTTCCGAACCCGTATACTTGTAAGCAGAAACGGATTTTTTAGAAGGAGCCGCCATGATGGAACAGTTTGATCATTATATCACAAAACACATCAAACTTTATTATAAACAGCGTATTGTCTCTCCACTGGTCTGCCTGCTGGTTCTGGCCAGCCTGTGGTTCACCATTCCCATGCATTACATGATCGCCCCCACAGCCTATGACGGAAGCGAAGATCTGAATACCCTTTACCGGGAAAAGGAGACCTATATTACCATAGAGCTGCAGGATCTTTATTTTACCGGTTACACTCAGGAATGGCTGGATCAGACAAGGGGTTATTATTATTACACCATGTTAGGGGAGGACTGCGTCATCGTGCTGCTTTCCCCAAAAACCTGCCAGCAGGGGCTTCCCACCATCGAAAAGCTCCATATCCGATGTAAGATCCTCCGCAACTCCGAATCTACGGACCGGCTGTTAACACACCTTTCCGAAGACCTTTCCTGGAATAAGGACGGAATTATCTCCACGGTATCTTCCTATACCTTGTCCCAGCCGGATGCCATTTCTTTTCTGACATCCCTTTGTAACCTGCTTTATCTCGGGATCTTCCTGTATGCCCTGATCTCGGCTCTGCTCTGCGGAATATATATTGCATTTCCTATCTTATCACCGCCCTGCCGCCGGCTTGGTTCCTACGGTAATCCAAGAAAACTGTTAGAGCAGGCGGAAGAGGAATTAAAGACTCTGCCTCAGTTGGCAACAGAGGATATGTTTATCACGGAGCACTATTTTATTGAGACAAGCAGTTACGGTGTGGCCATTGTACCCATCCAGCACATTATCTGGATCTACAAATACTCCACCCTTCATAAGATCCTGTGGCACCATTTCAGCATTTCTTATACGCTTTATATCACAACGGATAAGAAACAGTCTATCAAGTGCCCCAAAAACATCAAGTCCGACATTGACGGTATCATGGACTACCTGGCCGAGGCCAACCACAATATTCTGGTTGGATTTTCCGAAAAGAACCGCCTGAAGGTGGATCAGATGCAGAACGACTTTGTATGGCTTCAGAAGTTTCTGGCATTCCTCTCCAAGCGCGTATAAGAACGTAGCTGTAAAAGAACACAATCCTACAAGAACAGAACACCCCGCTGCATGGTAACAGCGGGGTTCTTTTTTACATTCTTTTTTACATTCTCTCTTTCATCCATTCATACAGATCCTGATACACCTGCTTGCGGTCCAGCTCATTTAAGATCTCATGCCGGTCGCCTTCATACAGCTTGATATTCAGATCCGTTATTCCGGCTCTTTGGAATTTGTTATAGGCTTCCCGTACACCCTTTCCCAGATTTCCCACGGGATCCTGTGCCCCGGAAGCAAACAGGATGGGAAGTTTCTTTGGAATCCGGTCTATATTTGTCTGCCGGTTATCAAAGGCAGTAGCCTCTAACAGTCCCTTAAATCCGCTGAGGGAGAAAATATAACTGCAGGCAGGATCCACATAATAACTCTTTACAATCTCAGTATCCTTGGTGAGCCAGCTCTTCTCCGGCTGACTGCCGTTTGTATCAAACTCCTTGTAGGCCGGTCCATACATCAGCCCGGCTGCAAACTTACTGCGGTAATCCCAGCCCTTTACCAATGCCATCACTGCTATCAGAGCCCTGCCCATGGCAATGGTGGCATCCTTTTCCGTTCCGGTGCCCATAATAATGGCTCCGCTGCAACGGGAAATGTCTTTTGCTTTCACTGACAGGAATTTGCGAAGCATATAAGATCCCATGCTGTGACCTAAGATAAAATGAGGCAGTTGGGGATACGCCTCCTCGATCAGGCAGTAATTCCGGTAAATATCTTCCACCATCACATCGCTGGGATGTCTGCCCTGCATTACACCCCACTGGGATGAATCGGAAACAGAGGATCCATGACCGATATGATCATGTCCTACCACAGCAAATCCCTGATCGGTGAGATATCTGGCAAAAGGCTCATACCGCTCTATGTATTCCACCATGCCGTGGATCAGCTGCAGCACTGCCACAGGCTCTCCCTGATCCGGCGTCCATGTCACCACATGAATCTTTGATACCCCATCTGCTGACAAAAAGTTCGACACTTCTTTTCTCATGATGTTTCCTCTCCTTCCATCTGACCGTTTACCAGTTGCTGTTTGCACGTTTCTAAAATCTGATCCAGTTTTTCTATGCTTTCCTGCTGTTCCATATAGGCACTGCCTACTGTCTCCATCTCAGACAGAAGTTTCTCCTGCTGTCGGCCGGTTTCCTGGCTTTGCTCTAAGATCACTGCTGCCTGCTCCCACAAAGACGCAAAGGCCTGTTTCGCATGAAATGCCGGTTCTGCCTCTGCACATTTCTGCTGCTGACTTCCATCCTTTGCCATATGACCAAGGACAATGTTATTCTCTTTCAGAAGTTTTACCAGTTGCTGCAGCTTCTCCCTGCGCAGGGTCTCACCCTCCGGTCCTTCCGGATCCGACTGCAAAGCCTTCACCAGACTGGTGTAATGCTTGCTCTGGTCCATCAATTCCAGAACATGTTCCTGCTGTTTTTGGCGGAATGTTACCTCCGCCTCATACTGCTGCTGCAAATGAAGTACCTTCCCCTGCAGTTCTTCCAGCTTCTGCTGCATGGAAACAATCTTCTGTTCCTGCTCCTTTTGTGTCTCACCGCTATTTCTGCTGCAATCCACCACCTTATCAAGGCCAAGATTCATCTTTGTAGCACTCATTCCAATCTGATCCGCTTCCGCTCTGGCATCCCCCAGAAGAGATTCCACTTCCTGCTTTGCGGGTAAAGATTTCTTATCGCTGCGCTGTGTAGTTTTTCCTTTCGCCTTGCGTCCCAGCATATCAGCACGACCCTCCCATACTATGAAACTACTATCAGTGTAGCCTTTTTAACTAGGATTTGCAATATCCCGTTATCACAATCTGCAGGGTTCTTTTTCCACGAAATTCATTGATCTGTGGATAGTATGTAACTGAGACTGTCACAGGGGAGGGTCTGCCGGAAAGTGCTGCCTGCCAGGCATCCCGGCCGAACCATTCTTTCATATCCTCTGCAAAAGCAGCTCCATCTCCAAAGTACAAAGCATCCATGGGCCTTCCGTCCCCTTCCAGGGTGAGTTTCAAAAAATTCTTCTGTTTGCCGATCATCGCTGCCCGCAGGACCCTCATCCCTTTCTGAGCAAATACAGGTTTTGGATTACCACATCCGAAGGGCTCCAGCAAACCCAATTGTTCCACCAGATCTTCTGTCAGATAGGACACCGGCATGGGCACATCGATCATTACCTTTGGGATCAGCTGATCTTTCGTAAGCCGTGCCTTTTCATTCAGCATGCAGCGAAATCCGGATACATTTTCCGCCGCCAGACTGACTCCTGCCGCCATGGGATGACCACCGAACTTGTCCAAAAGATCCCTGCACTCACAGAGTTTTTCATACATGGAATATCCCGGGATGGATCTGCCGGAGCCCTTAACCCCCTCCTTTGCGTCCGTCAGCACAAACACCGGGCGGTAATACTTTTCCTTGATCCGTCCTGCCACGATCCCTGCCAGGCTCTCATGCAGCGAGGGAAGATAGATCACCAACACCGTATCTTTTTCCATTCCCTCTGCCGCGATCTGCGCCTCCGCATCTGCCACACCGGTCTGGGTCATGGCTTTTCGCTCTTCGTTTAAGGTCTGCAGTTCCCCGGCAATGGCAGCCGCGCGGGCAGGATCCTTCTCCTCTAAAAGTTCAATGGCACGGGCCGCCGTGTCCAGTCTTCCACTGGCATTAAAGCATGGTCCCAGCACAAATCCCACATGATATGCACTAAGAGGCTTGCCTGATAGATCACACCGCTCCAACAGGGTGGCCATACCGGTATTTTTTGTATGTTCCAGGGCCTTCAGTCCTTCGGATACGATGATACGGTTCTCCCCCTGGAGTTCCATCACATCTGCCACGGTGGCAAATGCTGCATTTTCCAGAAAATCATAGGCCTCCTGACGGGGGATCCCAAAGGCTTCATACAATCCGAAAACCAGTTTCCAGGCCACCACTGCTCCGCAGATATTTTTGGATGGATAAACACAGCCCGGCTGCTTGGGATTGATGATAGCGTGAGCCTTAGGAAGCAGATACTTGCGGCCTTCTTCAGTCTCCGAAAAAGGAATCTCATGATGGTCCGTCACGATCACCGTCATTCCATATTCCAGGGCCGTTTCCACCGCATCCATAGCGGCAATGCCGTTGTCGCAGGTCAGGATCACTTCACACCCATCTTCCGCTGCCCGCTGCACAAGGATGGGATTCATGCCATACCCATCTTCAATCCGGTCCGGAATGGCATAATCCACCCTGGCACCGCACCGCTTTAAAGCTGTTTTTAAAATATAAGTAGACTGAATGCCATCCACATCATAATCACCGATGATCCGGATCTTCTTTCCGGCTGTAATGGCGGTATGTAAAAGAGACACAGCCTCGGCCATGCCCTTTAACAGTTTCTCATCTCCCAGATCCGACAGGTGAGGATGCAAAAACTGCTCCATCTCCGGCTCCGTAGCAACATCACGGTTTACCATGATCCTGGCGATCACCGGATCTACCTGCAGCCGTTCTCCCAGCGCCTGAAAATCTGCTCTTTTCGCATATACCATCCATTTCTCTGTCAGCATTTTTTACCTCTCGTCTATCTTCCTTGTTACTCTTTTTACGCTTTACTTGTTTCTCTTCTTTATTTCTCTTCTCTGTTCATCTTCCACGTCAAACTCCCCTGTCTACACCAGCTCTGCTATCCCGGTTACCCCCACAAAGATCTGGGAAACCTTATACCAGGTTGGATAATCCACCACACCGGTCTGGGGCAGGCCGAAAACAGACTGAAATTTTCTCACCGCATTGGCTGTGGCCGGGCCGTAAATACCGTCCACCACCACTTTAGGGATGGCGGGATAATTTGAAGATATGGCATTTAACTGTTCCTGAAGCTGGGATACTTTTGTTCCTTTAGAGCCCTCCCGCAGGTCGTTTCCCGGCCAGGATGCCGGAATACCGCTGATCTGTTCCGCCGAATTGATGAACATATTGTTACCATAATAGTACCGCAAAATCTCAATGGTGCTGTACCCCTGATCTCCCAGTGCCTTGGATCCCCACTGGCTCATCCAGTTGGGACAGGAAACATACCGGCCGTCACAGTACTGGGTCAGAATGGGTTGCCGCACATTGGGTCTGGACAGATAATTCGGCACCATTTCATCCACGATCCTGGAAATATTTTCAAATATGGTCCGGCCGTAGGACCATTTCTGATCGTAGGCAGTGGAGGACGTGATGGTAAAATCAAATCCCCTGTTCCGATACCATTCCGTATATACCCGGTTCAGTGTAAAGGACATAATGGCCAGTACATTGGCACGGATGGTGGCCTCCGGCCAGGTGGCATAAATCTCGCTGGACGCCACATTTTTAATGTAATCCGGATAAGTCACATAGTAATCTCTGGCAGTTGTGTCGGTGGGCGCACCGTCATGAACCACCACATATTCCGGCACCACCACCCGGGAAAGCACGATCTCCCCGCTCTCATTTACCGGTTTGATCTCTGACTCCGCGATCTTCGGCGGGAAATTACCGGACAGGGTATTGTCCGGGATGATCACAACACTCTCCGAAGGCAGGGTCTCCGCCACCGGAACCATGGCAACCCGCTGGATGGACACCTCCCCGGGATACACCTCCACTCCTTCCATGGTAATGGTACGGTATCCGGCAGCCTCCACTCTCACATCATATTGATTATAGGCGGGCTCATCTCCCGGCTCCATGCTGCCTGACAACGGCGGTGCCGGAAGGGAAAGCCGGGGCGCAAAACCGCCTGCCTCTGTCATGGTAGTCACAATGATATTTTCCGGGTCGCCGGTGACGCTGATGGCAATATTGGCACCGCTGATGGACTGCCCGCCATTGGTATTGAACACCTGTATCAGCAATTCCCCCATATCCGAAGCCATGGCCGCAAATTCTGTGCGTTCTTTCATTCGTGATCCTCACAAAATCTTCTTCTGTTTACTATATGCGGCCATATCCGGCATGTGCCATCCCACCGATACACAAAAACCATATTCCATCCAAGGACAGAATATGGTCTCTGATTCTGATATTGATTCAATTTCTGATACAGAAGCCTGTCTTTTATTATTTTATGCCAGGGCAGCTGTAATGATAGCCATGGAATATACCTCAGATGCATTGCAGCCTCTGGAAAGGTCATTCACAGGAGCATTCAGACCCAGCAGGATCGGGCCATATGCCTCAAAATTACCAAGACGCTGTGCGATCTTATATCCGATATTACCTGCGTTGATATCCGGGAAGATAAAGGTATTGGCATGTCCTGCCACCTCAGATTCCGGACACTTGGTACGGGCAACTCTCGGTGAAACAGCTGCATCGAACTGAATTTCTCCCTCGATGGGCAGTTCCGGATGAGCAGCCTTGGTCTTAGCTGCAGCGTTGCGCATCTTATCTACATCCTCGCCCTTGCCGGAGCCTAAAGTAGAGTAGCTCAGGAAAGCAACCTTGGGGTCTACACCAAAAATCCTAGCGCAGGCAGCGGTCTCGCCGGCGATCTCCACCAGTTCGTCCTCTGTGGGCTTAATATTGATGGCGCAGTCAGACATAGCCAACACCTCATTGTCACCGGTTGCGGAAGGACGCACCAGGATAAAGCAGGAAGATACAATGGAATTGCCCGGCTTTGTCTTAATGAGCTGCAGTGCCGGTCTTACAGTATCTGCTGTAGAATAGGTAGCACCACCCAGCAGAGCATCTGCCACACCCATCTTTACCAGCATGGTTCCGAAATAATTAGCGGAGCTTAAAGTCTTTCTCGCCTGCTCCGGAGTCACACCCTTGCTCTTGCGAAGTTCACAGAACATCTCCACCATCTCATCCATTCTGTCATAATTTGCAGGATCAATGATCTGGGCTCCGCGGATATTAAATCCACTCTTCTCTGCAGCCTCCTCAACTTCTTCCCTATTGCCCACCAGGATGGGTGCTAAGAAATTAGATGCCAGAAGTCTGGAAGATGCCTCCAGGATACGGGGATCCGTTCCCTCCGTGAAAACGATCTTCTTGGGATCCTTCTTCAAAATATCGATCAATTGTCCAAATCCAAACATGCCTTTTACCTCTCTTTATTCTTATTTTATTGCTTATTTTTTCATAATTTCATTTTACCACGGGATATGTATTTTTCAAGACGAAAAGGGCAGCCTGGTGTTTTTTATTGGGTGCAGTTTTTATTTTTGACCAATCCTGCCTCATCAATGGTTACCGTTTCGGAAAGGCCATCCAGATATCGGTAAATACTTTGTGCCTGATCTCCCGTGACACTGTGGGTAAAAGCTCCTTCTGCAGCTGCCGGAACCAGACAGATCTCCATCTGATCCTCCGGTGTGATTGTAATTTTCACAGCCACCGTCCGCTCAATGTTCCGGTTAAAGATAAAATTGCCCAGACTGTAAAAGATGGGTTTGTCCTGGTACATCTCAATTCCCTGCAGCACATGAGGATGGGATCCGATCACCGCATCCGCACCTGCATCGATAAATTTATGGGCCATCAGGGGCTGATAATCCGTCAGTACATCTGTGTGTTCCTTACCCCAGTGAACCATAACAAACACATAATCACATTCCTGCTTTGCCAGCCTGATCTTTTCCACCAGATGGGTGGTATCATATGTACAGAATACTCCGGGGGTGGAATTTTCCACATTCCAGGATCCCACCGGGATCACACGGGATGCTGCCAGAAAGCCAAAGGTCTTCCCGTTTTTTTCCACCTTGATGAGTCTGCTGGCGTCCTCGTATGTCCTTCCGGCTCCGGTGTATGCGACCCCGGCATTTTCCAGGGTGACAAAGGTGTCCTCTAACGCATCTTTCCCATAATCCAGCACATGGTTGTTGGCAAGTCCTGCAATGTCTGTTCCCATCTCCGTTATCAGGCTCACATAGGAAGGATTGACCCGGAACGTATACTGTTTGTCAGGCGCCTGGGTGCCACGGGTACTGAAGGGAAATTCATGGTTGATCATGGTAATGTCAGCCTGCTGCAAAACCTGCTGCATGGTATCATCCAGCACACCGGAAATCCCCTTGCTGTTGTAATTATTTAACACGTAATCCGACAGTAGCACGTCTCCCGTAAATACAATGGAAGTGGGGGCTTCCGGCTCCTTTGTCTCCTGTGCCTCGGTTTGTGTTTCCCCTCCCGATGCATCTGTCCCATTTTCTGTCTCTTTTTCCGTTTCTTTTTCTGTTTTCTTCATTGTCTCCTGGGCGCTCTCTCCCCTTTGGCCATTCACCACCACCGCAATGACGCAGGCTGCCACTGCTCCTGCCAGAAGCAACGCAACAATGCCCATAAGAAATTTTCTTTTGTCTTTTTTCTTTTCCTGATTCATCAAAGTTCCTCCCCGTATTGATTATTCAAAGTACCTTTTCCTATCGTTTCTTTTCAGATGATACCTACAGACAGCGGCTGATCCGTTCCATCGCCTCTTCCAGCCTCTCCTCCTCCACACCCGTATAATTGATCACAAACATATGGGCATAATACGGATTATGATAATAGCTGTAATCCGCCAGACAATTCATCCGGATCCCACACTG
This sequence comes from uncultured Pseudobutyrivibrio sp., assembly GCA_945946605.1. GTDB lineage: Bacteria > Bacillota > Clostridia > Lachnospirales > Lachnospiraceae > Pullilachnospira_A. Next base: position 11,102 of record CAMEWP010000027.1, read on the forward strand.
CTCCAATTTTTGCTTCAGTTCCTCATCGGAAAGCCCGATATCCAGGCGAAGCAAAAAGTGAAGTCCCGCATCTTCCTCCAGAATGGTGGCTTTGTCCGCAAGACTGCTGCTGCGGATGGCTCGGATCACCGTATTTCTCTTGTTTTTGTAATAATTACGCATCCGGTTAATATGTTTTTCAAAATAGCCCTCCTGCAAAAAAGCAGCCAGGGTGTACTGTTCAAAATTCGACACGGTACAGGCGTAAAATCCCAGTTGGCTCTGATACGTTTCCAACAGTTCTTCCGGCAGCACCATATAACTGATGCGGACAGAGGGTGTCAGGCTCTTGGAAAATGTATTCAGATAGATTACTTTCCCGTTTCCATCAATACTCTGCAATGTGGGGATGGGCAATCCCGAAAGCCGGAATTCACAGTCATAATCATCTTCTATAATGTAGCGCCCCGGCTCATTAGCCGCCCAGTTCAGCAGTTCCTGCCTTCTGCGGATGGGCATCACGATTCCCGTGGGGAAATGGTGAGACGGAGATGTGTGTACGATCTGTACATCTTCCCTGCGAAGAGCATCCACGGAAAGTCCTTCCTCATCCAGATCCAGATATCGGAAGGTTACATTATTCTTATCGTAAACTCTGGCCAGTTTGCCATACCCCGGATTTTCCATACCGTAAATCTTATCCCTTCCCAAAAGCTGGATCAGCAGCTGGTACAGATACTCCGTGCCGGCTCCGATAACGATCTGCTCCGGCGAAACCGCCATCCCTCTGAAATGGTACAGGTGATGAGCTATTGCTTTACGCAAAATCCAGATTCCCTGGGGTTCGGAAGGGGAAAGCACCTGACTGGCCTGTTCCGATAAAACCTTTCGCATGAGTTTTGACCAGGTGGCCATGGGAAAATGGTCCAGATTCACCCGGTTGGAGGTAAAATCCATAAAGGGCTCCTCCGCCTTTCTCCCGCTGTTTTCTTCCTGTTTTTCTTCTTCCTTTTCCAAAATCTGGTATGGTTGTTTTTGCAAAAACTGGTTATGTTTGGAAATATCAGAAACATAATATCCCCGTTTTTCCCGGGAATAAATGTATCCTTCCACCATCAGCTGCTCATATGCAGACTCTATGGTCATGACGCTGAGCCCCAAATGCTTGGCAAAACTGCGTTTCGAGGGAAGTTTTGTCTCTGCCGGCAATCTTTCCGACAGGATATCCTCCCGAATCTGTTCATATAAATGCTGATAATAAGATTTCTTTCCACGATTTTCAAAAGTATAAGTCAGCATGGAGTCCTCCGGAATCTGACATGGTTAAATTAAATTAAAATGGATATTTTCATATGATCAGTTTTTAGTATAATGGATGTCAGCTGTAAATGCAACATGCTTTGCATGGCGAAATACAGAAAGAACTACAGAAAGAAAAAGAAAGAGGACTTGAATTATGAAAAACACAAAAAAGCTTGTACTTACTGCGCTGCTTTGCGCTTTAACCTGCGTGGCCACCATGGTCATTAAGATTCCAACCCCTACCATGGGATATATCCATCCCGGAGATGCTGTTGTACTCCTCTGCGGATTTTTACTTGGACCTGTTCCCGGTGCTTTAGCTGCAGGTATCGGTTCCATGTTTGCTGATTTATTTTCCGGATACCTTTCCTACGCTCCAGCAACATTTGTGATCAAAGCTGTTACCGCTTTGCTGGCAGGCGTCATCGCAGGCAAATTAAAAGCCTTAGGAAACAATAACAAAGGTGTGGTTCCCGCAGTCATCGGCGGTGTCATCGGAGAAGCTTTCATGGTATTCGGTTACTTTGTATTTGAAATCTTTTTGATGGCTGTTACCACCGGAGACGGATTCTCCGCAGCAGCTCTGACTGCAGGTGCAGCCGCTTCCGCCAGCGGAGTTCCTTTCAACATTGTACAGGGTCTGTTTGGTGTCATTGTTGCCGCTATCCTTTATCCTATTTTAAAGCCGGCACTGAACAAATATAAATTTCTGGATGCAAAATAAAAAACATGTTATGATATAGGTCTATATATCATAAATAAAAGGAGCATCTGCCATGAATTTACCATTGGATCCCGTTATGCTGTTAAGCGTTGTAAATACCAATTTGCGGGATAAATACGCTTCCCTGCAGGATTTTGCCGATTCGGAAGATGTAGATATCGCTTATATTACCAAGCGCCTTTCTTCCATCGACTACGAATACGATCCTGCCAGGAACCAGTTTGTATAATCTCATCTCTTTTAGAAAATGCCGGTCTTCCCGGCATTTTCTGTTTTTAGGGACAATGTCAGTGATTCATGTCAGTAAGTCTTCTCTATCGTTTTGGACATTGTCAGTAAATCTTCCCTAGTATATGGCAGTTCAAAAAAATTCTGAAAGGTGTTCAGGCTCATCATGGACTGCTGTTTTAATAATCCCCCGGCAATATTTACTGTATTTTGTGCCTGCTTTTTCCGGTATTCCCGGGGTGTCATTCCCATAATTTCCCCAAAAATACGATAAAAATTACTAAGACTTGTAAATCCGCAGGAAAAGGCAATGTCTGCCACTTTATTCTGAGGCTGTTCCAGCAAAACACAGGCGCCTCTGACCCTTACCATATTCAGGTATGTCACAAAACTCATTCCCAGATGTTTTTGAAACATACGGTACATGGTAGGTTCACTGACTCCCATCTGATGTGCCAGTGTATGGATGGTAATATCCTCGCTGTAATGGTCGTTGAGAAAGGAAATACATTTGCGGAATTCCTCTTTCCGCTCCTTCTGACCTGCCGCTGATGCTTTTTCCTTGTATCCGGAAAGTACCAACAGAAGATCATACAGATACATGTGATACTCATACCAGTTTTCTTCCCGGTTTAACCTGATGTCATCCGTCACCAGATAGGCCATATGTCCCAGCACTTCCAACAGATGCTGTGCCACCGGACTGTCTTTATGGATGTGCCCATCCTTTCTGCTTCCCACCGTCTGAAAAAAATACCGCTCCTGTGCGTTTTTTAAGATCCCCGTATCGATAGAACAGATCAGCTGCAGACCATTCCTCTCACCTTCAAAAATCTCATGGCTGTCCCCACCATTGATCAGCAAAAAATCTCCCGGCATCAGATGATAAACCTCACCTTCCACCCGGATGGAAAAGCTCCCTTGCAGACAGGCCATGATCTCCAGATGATCATGCCAGTGCAGGCCGTTATAGATCACATTCCCTGCCATCACCGTAACCGGAAGATGCCAGTCAGCCATGGCCACCTTGTTGATCTCATAATATCCTGCCCGAAAATGTTTTTGTTTTGTTTCCATTTTGTTTTCTATCATCTTTATTCACCAATAATCCGTCTTCACTAACTATATCTCATTCTCACAGACAACGCAATTTCAAAAACGGAATTTATAATATAAAACTGGATATTTTACCGTATTTTTCACTAAAATCTGATAGAATACTGGAAGTTTTTGCCCCAATACAGTAAGACAGTCTCCTCGTTGTTTTCTATAATGTATCTATACATGGAGAGTTTTCCAGAATATCTGAAATTTTAGGAATATCCAAATAAAATTTTTAAAAAGGAGGAAACGAAAATGGAAGCAAAACAATTTACCACTTTTTCCGTAAACGGAAAAACCTATCCCATGGAATACACCATTCCCATCACTTCAGAAGCTGACGAACCCACTCATCTGGAATCCGGCGTATTGAATGTTTATCCTGACATTACCTTTCAGGAGATTGAGGGATTTGGCGGTGCCATGACAGAAACCACTGCCTATCTGTTATCCAAAATGGATGCCGATACCCGCCGCTCTTTCTTGGAGGAGCACTTCGGAGAAAACGGGCAGCATCTGAAATTCATCCGGATCCACATGGACAGCTGTGATTTTTCCCTGGATGAGTACCAGGCTGTAGAGGATCCCATTGCAGATCCCGAGCTGTCCACCTTCAACATTGATCGTGACCGGAAATATATCATTCCCATGCTGAAGGAAGCCATGGAGATCACAGTGGAGCCCTTTTCTGTTCTGCTGTCCCCCTGGTCACCTCCAAAGCAGTGGAAAACTCCGCCTGTAAAGCCGAAAAATGATGCCTCAACCTACGGCGGCATGATGTCCGCTTTTATGCCCTCTGTTGACTACGAGCATCCCTCCCGCTGCAATGGCGGAAGTCTGAAACCGGAATTTTACACTTCCTGGGCAAAATACCTGACAAAATATGTCCAGGCCTATCTGGCAGAGGGAATTCCCGTTACCATGATGTCTCTGCAGAATGAATCCATTGCTGCCACCACCTGGGACAGCTGTGTATGGACTGCAGCAGAGCAGAAAGCTTTCCTGAAGGATCATCTGTATCCTGCCTTTAAGGAGGCTGGTCTGGTAGGTAAAGTCGGGCTTTATATCTGGGATCATAACAAGGAGCGTGTAGTGGAATTTTCCAAAGAAATTCTGGATGATGAAACAAATGAAATGGTGGAAGGTATTGCTTTTCATTGGTATTCCGGAGATCACTTCGAATCTGTAGATCTGGCAGCCAGACTGTTTCCGGGCAAAAAGCTGATGTCCAGCGAATGCTGTGCTCTGCATCCTCCGGGAAAATCCTCCGGTCTTGCTTCCATGCCCCAGCTGGCAGCCATGTTTGGCGGCGGCGGAAAGAGAGCCGAATCCGTGGATTATGATGACGCTGTAGCTTATGCCCACGACATCATCGGCAACTTAAATGCCGGTATGAACCGCTGGATCGACTGGAATCTCTGCGTAGACAAAGACGGCGGCCCCAGACATGTTCCCATGGGCTTTGGTGCCCCGGTATGTGCCAATGATGACGGCAGCTACCGCAAACTCATTACCTTTGATTATATCGGTCATTTTTCACGATATATCATGCCCGGTGCAAAGCGTATCGGATTTTCCAGATGCAACGATAAGATCGAGATGACCGCCGCAAAAAATCCTGACGGTTCCATCGTTCTGGTGATGCTGAACAAAGGTGCTGAAGATCTGTCCTACCCCATCCGTATGGATGGTAAGGTGATCCGGGTCAGCGTTCCGGCTCACACCTTAAACACCATCGTAATCTAAAGCAAAGAATCTAATAGTCAAATGTCAAAAAGCCACAGGGACACCCCTCATGACAAAGGGACCGTCCCTGTGGCTTCTCTATGGCTTCTATTTTTTCGTTATGGCCGTTTTCACAGCAGTGATCATGGCAGCAAAGGAAAATACACGCACCACCCACACGGCGGCCCGATCAATCCTGTGCTCCCACTTTTTGAATCTGCGATCCTCCTCATCTGTTGGCAGCAGCCACCATCGGAGGAAATGCATTATCTTTTTCATACTTTATGCCCTTTCTTCAGTAACATCTGCAGCAGTTCTGCCACCGTACCTTTCCAGACTCTGGCCTTTTTCCCGGCATAAAATGTCTGCTCCGGGCGGAAGGATCCAAGTTCTTCCGGGGACAATGTAAACAGATCCTGATCAGATGTAAAGAAATCTGCCCGCATTCCGCAAAGCAGTCTGCCCCGTTCTTTTTCCTCCTCCATAGCGATGGCAGGATTTACCGTATAGCATCGCAGCGCCTCATAGGGGCTCACCGACTCCTCTTGCCGGTAAAACTCTGTCATTCCCAGCATCTGAAGCCAGGGATCCATACTTTGTACAGGAGAATCGCTGGAGCCACAGATACAGATCCCCTGATCTATAAAAGTCTTAAAATGCATCATCTGCAGGGTTTCTTCCGTAAGATATCTGTCATATGTATGAAGGAATCGCTGATCGATCCAGGAATATCCAGGCTGGGCCATCACTGCAAATCCGTGTTGGGCAATGCAGCGGATACTTTCCTCCGATGCAAACTCACAGTGCTCCACCCGGTGTTTCCGTCCGTTTCCGGCATGACACAAGGCCCTGGTCAGCCGTTCCACCGCCAGATCGCCAATGGCATGGCTGCCGATCTGGTATCCTGCCTCATCGGCACATCGTACCATCTCATCTGCTTCCTCCTGGGAATAATAGGGAGCCGACTGCTTTCCGGTATCCTTGTAGGGATGAGAAAACGCAGCGGAATGAGCGCCGATAGAACCGTCCATCTCCCAGTCACCGCAGCCTCCGAT
>CAMEWP010000028.1 GCA_945946605.1 uncultured Pseudobutyrivibrio sp.
CGGCTGCAGTGTTTGCTCCGGCAGGATTCGATATTGAGATTGTGGAAAAACATCACAACCAGAAACTGGACGCCCCCAGCGGAACAGCCATCGCATTGGCAGATTCCATCAATGAGGAACTGGATCACGCTTACTACTATAAGTATGACAGAAGTGCTGAACGGAAAAAGAGAGACCGGAATGAGATCGGTATTCAGGCTGTCCGGGGAGGCAACATTGTAGGAGAACATGAAGTGATCTTTGCGGGAACGGATGAGGTCATCACATTTAAGCATACTGCATATTCCAAGGGGGTTTTTGGAAAAGGCGCCATGGAGGCAGCAAAGTTTTTGGCAGGCAAGCCCGCCGGATTCTATGATATGAGCGATGTGATCGCTTCAAGATAGGAAAATAAAACTCTGGGAAAGGTAACCACACCTTTCACCAGAGTTTTTTATTTGCAGAACGAAAAACAGAACTAAAAATATTTCAGTAATTTGTCTGAGTGAATGACATAACTTCCGTGATCTTCCCCTTTTAAGATTTCCAGGGTGGCATCGGGAAGAGCGGCTGCGATACGCTTTGTTTCCCGGGAACGTACGATATCGTGTTTACCGGCCAGAACTGTTACAGGAATCCGGATACGGGCCAGATCCGACTCACAGATATCCGGTTCTGTCAGCATCAGGGCTTCCAGCGGATTTTCGCTTTTTTTGTAATGGCGGCGGATTGAACGAAGAACGCTGCCCCGGAGACCTTTTGGCGAAAGATTGGCGCCGCAGACGATAAGACGGCGAAAAACATCAGGCTCCGAAATGGCAGCCAGCAAAGCCACGATACCGCCGTCGCTGAAACCGCATACTATGGGATGATCAAGATCCAGAGCTTTTACAAAGCAAAGAAGATCCTGTGCCATATCTTTGTAATGATATTCTTTCGGTGTGGCACTCTCGCCGTGCCCTCTGGTATCTATGGCATAAACGGTATATTGGGGACTAAGCTCCGGGATAAGTTCATTGTATATGGTGTGGTCTTCCTGATTGCCGTGGAGCAGGATCACAGGAATGCCTTCTCCTGACTTTTCATAGCAGATGATCTGACCGTTTAACTGAATATACATAGGATAACCTCCTGATCTGATTTCTGTGTTATGTACTTGAAGATATTTTATCATTCCGGTGATAAAAGAACAACGGTTCCTGGCAGAATTTTACAGCACTTTTACTTTACCGGAACTATCCGGAATGGTAAACTGTGAGGTAAGAGGAGGAGGTACGATATGAAATTAGATACCAAAAAAACAGTACAGATTGGATTTGCCTTTCTGTCAATTTCAGCATTCTGGCAGATGTATAACAGTGTGATCCCCCTGGTGCTGACCAATACATTCCATATGAATGAAACGCTTTCCGGTGTGATCATGGCCATGGATAACATTCTGGCACTGTTTCTTTTGCCAATGTTCGGAGGAATTTCTGACCGGTGCAAAAGCAAGATGGGACGAAGAAAGCCTTTTATTTTGTTTGGAACCATTGCGGCTGTGATCCTGATGCTGATGCTTCCATTGGTGGACAACAGCTATTATGCAAATCCTTCCCGGACCAAACTGGTGCTATTTGTGGGAATCCTTGGATGTCTGCTGGTAGCCATGGGAACATACCGGAGTCCGGCAGTGGCATTGATGCCGGACGTAACACCCAAACCCCTGCGCAGCAAGGCAAATGCCATCATTAACCTGATGGGAGCTGTGGGAGGAATCTTATATCTGGTGATCACCAGTGTGCTGTATTCTTCATCCCGTACCGAAGGGGAAGAGCATGTGGATTATTTCCCTCTGTTTCTTATCGTGGCAGGTATTATGCTGGTGTCCCTGCTGATCGTAATGATCACGGTAAATGAGGTGAAACTGCATCGTGAGATGGAGGCATATGAGGCACAGCATCCTGAGGAGAATCTTGTGGAAGTGGATGACAGCGGCAATGAGGAACTGCCCGGGGATGTGAAAAAGAGTCTGGCCTTTCTGCTGATCTCCATTTCTCTTTGGTTTATGGCATATAATGCAGTGGATACCTGGTTTACCACCTATGCAAATGCGAAGTGGGGAATGAGTCTTGGAAGTGCAACCACATGTCTGACGGTGGGTGTGGCAGGTGCCATTGTAGCATATATTCCCATTGGAAATATTGCCGGAAAGATCGGACGCAAGAAATGCATTATGATCGGACTGGGATTCCTTCTGGCTGCCTTTGTCTGCTGTATTGCTCTGGTGGGAGATACCTTTCATCCCATTCTTTATGTGGTGTTTATCCTTGTGGGTATTGGCTGGGCATCTATTTCTGTCAACAGTCTGCCCATGGTGGTTGAGATGTGCAAGGGAAGCGATGTGGGAAAATTTACAGGTTATTATTACACCTTCAGCATGGCGGCACAGGTGGCAACTCCCATCATTTCCGGCTGGCTGATGAACCGGTTCAGCTATGATACACTGTTTCCCTATGCGGTGATTTTTGTGATCCTTGCGGTTATTACCATGCAGTTTGTAAAACACGGAGATAATAAGGTAGAAGTAAAAAAGGGATTGGAGGCTTTTGATATCGATGACTAACAAAACAAAACCACAGGTATGGGCTCATCGGGGAGCCAGCGGCTATATGCCGGAAAATACACTGCCGGCTTTTGAAAAAGCAGTGGAAATGGGAGCTCAGGGAATTGAACTGGATGTTCAGATGACAAAAGATGGACAGATCGTGGTACTTCACGATGAATGGCTGAACCGCACCAGTGATGGCAGCGGATGGCTGAAAGATTACACATTAGAAGAATTGCGTCAGTATAACTTTAATAAAAATTATCCGGAATTGGGACATGTGGATATCCCTACACTGAGGGAAGTTTTTGAGTTGATATTGCCGACAGATCTGGTGATCAATATTGAGTTGAAAACCGGCATTGTGTTTTACGAACAGCTGGAGGAAAAGGTTGTTGCCCTGGCAAAAGAGATGGGTATGGAGGACCGGGTGATCTATTCCTCTTTTAATCACTATACCATTCTGAAAATAAAAGAGCTGGACCCTGAAGCAAAGGTTGGATTTCTGTATTCTGACGGAGCCATCGATATGCCGGGATACGGGGAAAAATACGGCGTAGATGCACTGCATCCGTCTTTGAATAACCTTCAGTATCCGGGATTTGTACAGCAGTGTAAGGAAAAAGGTCTGAAACTTCATGTGTGGACGGTAAATGAAACGGAGTATATGCAGCTCTGCTGTCAGATGGGTGTGGACGCCATCATTACCAATTATCCGGACCTGGCACGGGAAGTGGTAGACCAGATGTGATGGAACAGACAGGAAGAGAGGTGTGCCTGTATGGAAGAATATGAAAGCAGGACATGGTCGGAAGCCATGATGATAGGGGAAGATGACTATGTAGAGAAAATGCACAGTGAAGTGGAACCCTGGGTAAAAAACTGCCTGAAAGAGGGATATTTTCTGGCAGGAAAAGACCGGCAGGAGGCAAAGATCCATTACATGAGGGCTGTCCACCCAAAAGAGCGTGGGGCGGTTGTGTTTTCCCATGGATTCTGTGAATTCCCGGGCAAATATTATGAGGTGCTTTTTTATTTTTACCGGATGGGGTATTCTGTCTTTTTTATTCAGCACCGGGGGCATGGCCTTTCCCAGAGATTTACGAAAGATCCTGATATGGTTCATATCACTTCCTATGATGATTATGTGGAAGATCTGAAAGAATTTATGGATCAGGTGGTGGCAAAGGAAAGCCTGACAAAGCGCTATCTGCTGTTTGCCCACTCCATGGGAGGCGCCATTGCTGCACTTTTTCTGGAAAAATATCCGGGGATTTTTCAGAAGGCAATCCTCAGTTCCCCTATGATGACCATGAATTACGGAGGAGTGCCGGACTGGCAGGTTGCGGTACTGACCCTGTGGTCACGTCTGGCAGGCTGGGATAAGAGGTATGCTCCGGGACAGCATGGATTTGACGGAGTGTATGATTATGAAGGCAGCAGCTGTCTGTCAAAAGCACGGTATGATTATATTTTTGACCTGAGAAAAAAACAGCCGGAAGATCGGATGTATGGCGGAAGTTATGGCTGGGTGAGAGCTTCCGGCAAAGCAGTAAAGCAGCTTGCAAAAAAGGCATCTACGGTGGAGACACCGGTTCTGCTGCTGCAGGCGGGCAGGGATAACCTGGTGGAACCCCAGGGACAGAATGCTTTTGCAAAAAACAGTAAGCATACCCGGCTGGTAAGAATGGAAGAGTCCAAACATGAGATCTTCAATGCCACGGAGGAAATCCGGGCTGTTTATTACAGGGAAATCTTTACATTTCTGGAATCATAAAATCTTTATAAACTTTATAAACAATAGGGAATCCGGTTGAGTTTCAGCCGGATTTCTTCTATAATGGGAACAGTGCAGACCAAAAAGGGGGCGTCCTGCTGCGAAAGGGGATGGCCGGTTTGGCACAAGGAGAGAGAAAGAGAGAAGATCTGAATGGATAAGTATAATGATGAATTTGATTTTCGTGAAGTAAAAGATGATGAGACAGATTCCGCTGATCAGAATGCTCTTACCGAACAGAAGGAAGAGAAGGAAAGCGATTATGAGGATGTCTGCTATATCTGTCACAGACCGGAGAGCGTGGCAGGAAAGATGATCCATATTCCCAATGATATCTGTATCTGCAGTGATTGTATGCAGCGCACTTTTGATTCCATGTCCGCCTGGAACATGACACCGTCAGATGATGCTCACAATATGAATATGAACAACAGCATTGATCTGTCGAAAATTCCCGGGATCAGCATGATCAATCTCAGTGATCTGGGAAGTTTTGGCGGATTTATGCCAAACAGCCAGAAGGTTAAGAAAAAGAAGACTGCCGAAGATAAGAAAAAGGGGGAGGAGCCGGTACTGGATATCAAAAACATACCGCCGCCTCATAAGATCAAGGCAGAACTGGACGAATATGTGGTAGGGCAGGAGTATGCCAAGAAGGTAATGTCCGTGGCTGTTTATAATCACTATAAACGTGTGGCCACCAATACCATGGATGAGATCGAGATTGAAAAATCCAATATGCTGATGATCGGACCTACCGGAAGCGGTAAAACTTACCTGGTCCGGACACTTGCCAAACTTCTGGATGTGCCCCTTGCTATTACAGATGCCACCTCCCTGACAGAGGCAGGATATATTGGTGATGATATCGAGAGTGTTGTTTCCAAACTTCTTGCGGCAGCAGACAATGATGTGGAGAAGGCGGAACGTGGTATTATCTTTATTGATGAGATTGATAAACTGGCTAAGAAACATAACGCAAACCAGCGGGATGTCAGCGGAGAGTCCGTTCAGCAGGGCATGCTGAAACTGCTGGAAGGCGCTGAAGTGGAAGTCCCGGTGGGAGCAAGCAGCAAAAATGCCATGGTTCCCATGACCATGGTCAATACCCGCAATATTTTGTTTATCTGCGGCGGTGCTTTTCCTGACCTGGAAAATATCATTAAGGAGCGTCTGAACAAGTCCTCTTCCATGGGATTTATGGCGGATCTTAAGGATAAATATGACGGGGAGGAGAATCTGCTGCGTCAGGCTACCGTGGAGGATCTGCGCAACTTTGGTATGATCCCGGAGTTTATTGGTCGTCTGCCGATCCTGTTTTCACTGGATGCATTGGATGAGGATATGCTGGTACGGATCCTGAAGGAGCCAAAGAATGCCATCATCAAGCAGTACCAGAAGCTGCTGGAACTGGATGAGGTGAAACTGGAATTTGATGACAGTGCACTGTATGCCATTGCAAGAAAGGCAAAGGAGCGGGAACTGGGTGCCAGAGCGCTGCGGGCGATCATCGAGGAATATATGCTTGATATCATGTATGAGATTCCCAAGGATGATAACATCGGAACCGTGACCATCACTGGAGACTATATTGAAGGAAAAGGCGGCCCCATTATCGGGATGAGAGGTACGCTGGCCATTGAGGACCGGGCAGGGGAATAAAAGAGCCGAAAGATAGGGTTGCAGCAATTTGAAAGAATTGCATATGTTAACAGAAAAGGCAATTTTATGACCTGCAGGGATCAGATCTATTCTGAGGATTACTATAATTTTATTATTCGTAACAGTCTGTATATTCAGGGATTTTTGCCAGGGGAATGTCATGTTCCCCTGGACAGTCTTTATCATATCGAATTTTACAACAAATCCATGATCCCGCCCATGGGGGTGGGAAATTACAATTACGCCACCATTCCAAAACTTTATGCGCCTCTGGGGGAAGAGGCCCTGGAAGCCACCGGTATTCTTGACGTGAGAAATCTTCCAAACCTGGCACTTCAGGGGGAAGGCATTCTGATGGGGTTTATCGATACCGGCATCAACTATATGCTGCCGGCTTTTTTTGATGAAACAGGTGCCACTCGGATTGTGAGTATCTGGGATCAGAGCATCCAAAATGCTGATGCGCCGGAAAATCTGGGATATGGTGCAGAGTATGGAAGGGAAGAATTGAACAGAGCCTTAGCCAGTGAAGATCCTCTGACGGTGGTGCCTTCCATGGATGAAAATGGCCACGGTTCCTATGTGGCCAGTGTGGCAGCCGGCAGCATCACGGCAAACGGCCTTTATTCCGGAGGTGCTCCGAAAGCGGATCTTGCAGTGGTAAAACTAAAAGGTGCCAAGCAATATCTCAGGGACTATTTTTTTGTGGACAGGGAGGTCACCGTATTCCAGGAGGATGACATTATGATGGCGGTGAGATATTTAGATGAGCTGGCGGCAAAACGGGATCAGCCCCTGGTGATCTGCCTGGCTCTTGGAGCCTCTGTGGGAAGTCACAGCGGCAACAGCCCATTATCTGCATATTTGGATTCCGTGGCTGTCCGATTCCGGCGATGTGTGGTGACGGCTGCAGGAAATGAGGCTGCCAACCGTCATCATTTTTACGGCAGATTTCCGGTAGTGTCGCAGGAAGAGCGTCAGGGGAAGATGGGATCCTCTCCGGGGGAATATGTGGAGGTGGAGCTGATGGTAGGGGAGGGTGTGCCGGGATTTACCATGGAACAGTGGGCTCTTGCTCCCTTACTGTATGAAGTTTCCATCATTTCTCCCACCGGTGAGACAGTGCCCAGGATACCGGCTCAGCAGGGGAAGAACCAGCAGCTGGATTTCCTTTTTGAAAATACCCGGGTGGATCTGGATTACAGCACCCCGGAGGGAGCAACCGGAAACCAGTTGATCTTTTTCCGCTTTACCAATCCGGCAGCAGGACTGTGGAGGATCCGTGTGTTTTTGCGGCAGCAGGAATCCGGTACTTTCCAGATGTATCTGCCCATGGAGGAGATCCTTGCAGGGGAGGTGTATTTTCTTCGTTCCAATCCGGACACCACCATCACAGCGCCGGGCAATGCTGTCCGGGTGATAACGGTGGGCGGGTATGATGATGCTACCGGTGCCCTTTACCTGTCCAGCGGCAGAGGATATACTTTAGAGGGAAATATAAAGCCGGATTTTGTGGCACCGGCAGTGAATGTGACAGGGGTAAATACCTTTGGAAACGGCAGGCTTGCTGCCACGCGGCCGGTTTATGAACAGTACAGTGTCAGAACCGGGACATCTGCCGCAGCCGCATTTGCTTCTGCTGCATCAGCGCTGTATATGGAATGGGCTATTCTGCAGCAGAAGGACCCCACCGTCAGTACCACCCAGGTCCGGAACTTCCTTGTCAGGGGTACAAAAAAATCACCGGATGAACTTTACCCCAACCGTCAGTGGGGAAACGGGATCATGGATCTTTACCGGGCATTTTTGAATTTGAGAAGATAATATCGCGAAAAAAACAGTTGGTATTTTCCTCATCATCTGTTACAATAACTTTATTACTGTAAAGTTTGAAAGGATGATGGCTATGGCAAGAAGAGAGAGAAAACCTCACACGATGGATATGTATCAGGCAATCACCACACTGCAGAATGAAAAGGATTGTTTTGCATTCTTCCAGGACATTTGCTCCAACAATGAGATGCTGGCCATGGAACAGAGATTTCGCGTAGCACAGACGTAAGAGGAAGGAAAAACCTAACTGGAGATTCAAGAGGAAACCGGCGCGAGCACGGCGACCATCAGCCGTGTAGGAAAAGTGTTGAACGAGGGAACCGGTGTGATCAGCAAAGTTTTGCAAGAAGGAGAAAAATAATGCGTTCCTGGAAGATTCTGGATGTAAAAAAGTTTATGAATATTCTACTTGGAACAGCCGGATTTGACCATTTTCTTCTGTCGGAGGCAGCCATTACAGGAGGTGTTTCCTATACCATTGACGGACATCTGACGGAGGATTTCTACAGTCAGGAGGAACTGGAAAATATGGGACTTGGCGGACAGCGCTGCGTGAGGTTTGGCCAGGTTCGTTCCCTGTGTTTTGATATGATCAAGGGGAAGAGAACACCAAAAAAATTTTCCTTTGTCTTTCTTGCGGATGATGAGACCATTGCCGGACTGTTTGCCCAGGGATCGATTCCAGGCAGATGGGAGGATGTGGCAAATCTATCGCTGAATATACGCTACCAGAATGGAGAATTATATTTTACCAGCAGTTGTACCTGGCGGACCTTTACCATGGACCGGAGCCTGGAAACGGCCTGGGAACAGCAGATATTAGGGATGTTTCAAAAGCTTGAGATTGCCCTGGAAGAGTTGTAATTGCAGGCGTTGCTTTTTTCCCAAAATCCCTTTACTTTTAAAAATTGGTGTGATATTCTTACTTCATATTGGTCATTGTACTAATATAGATTATTTTTTTGGAGGTACTTGCAATGAGCAAAGGTACAGTTAAGTGGTTTAACAACCAGAAAGGTTACGGATTCATTTCTGACGAAGCTGGAAATGATGTTTTCGTACACTACTCCGGACTGAACATGGAAGGCTTTAAGTCTCTGGAAGAAGGAGCAGAAGTTGAGTACGATGTAACCGAGGGAGCAAAAGGCCCTCAGGCAGTGAATGTTACCGTTATCAAATAATGCATTTGCTGTGGTATTAATCAGATGGTTTTTTCAATGTACCTTTTTTCGTTTAGATGATAAATAAAAGCAGGAAGTTGAGATACAGCATGATTAACAGAAATCCCCGGTAGGCTTGAGGGCTGACCGGGGATTTTTTACACCGGTATTTTGGTTCCTGTTGTTTCATTTTTGTGTTGAAATAAATTTTTGTAATCGAAGGCAAGAGTCAAACTTAGTATGGAGAGAAGCATTATGGACAGATTAAAAAGATATCTGGCGGGAGGCGTATCGCCTTATCATACAGTTTTATGCTGTGAAAAGGAGTTGCAGGAAAGGGGATTTTTGCCTCTTTCCATGACAGAACCCTGGAAACTGAAGGAAAATGGCCGTTACTATATCAAGCATCATGGGACGGCGCTGTTCGCCTTCGTTTTGCCGGGAAAAGAGAATATGACGCCGGAGGCTGCAAATCCGGTTCTTCGGATTGCCTGCGCCCATACGGATTATCCCTGTCTTCGGATCAAACCAAAGGCAGATCTGTATACCGGGGAATATCATAAACTGAATGCGGAGGTTTACGGAGGGGCAATTTTAAATACCTGGATGGACCGTCCCCTGGGGATTGCAGGCCGGGTGATCCTCCGGTCAAAAGAAACTTTTGCGCCGGAAGAACTGCTTTATGACAGTGCCCGGCCACTCCTGACCATTCCCAATCTGGCCATTCATATGAATCGTGAGGTCAATAAGGGAATAGAGTTGAATAAACAGGTGGATCTGATCCCGCTGTTTGGAATGAAGCAGGATCAGGCTAACTTTTTGGATTTTCTGGCAGAGGAACTGGGGAGAAATGCGGCAGATATTTTAGATTATGATCTGACGGTATATGTGGCGGAAGAGCCCACAGATCTGGGAAGACAGGGGGAATTTATATCCTCTCCGAGAATTGATAACATCAGTTCTGTGGCAGCCATTATGG
The DNA here is from genome assembly GCA_945946605.1 of uncultured Pseudobutyrivibrio sp. Classification (GTDB taxonomy): domain Bacteria; phylum Bacillota; class Clostridia; order Lachnospirales; family Lachnospiraceae; genus Pullilachnospira_A. The sequence continues at coordinate 9,978 of CAMEWP010000028.1, forward strand.
GTGCTCTGTGCCAGAAAAATTTGTGCCAGGAAAAGAAAGAGCCCAAAGACGGTGGGTGCTGTGTTAAGATGGCGGCTTTCTTTGATCATGAGGAGATCGGAAGCCGCACCAAGCAGGGAGCCCAGTCGGCCATGCTGACAGATATCATAGAAAAATTATACGAATCCCTGGGATTTACACTTCGGGATGCAAAGGATGCCATTTATCAGGGCATGATGCTGTCGGTGGATGTGGCCCACGGTCTGCATCCCAATCATCCGGAAAAGCAGGATGTCACCAATCAGCCGGTACTGAATGGAGGATTCTGTATCAAAGAGGCGGCAAGTCAGTCCTATGCCACGGATTGTGCAGCGGTAGGGATTGTGGAACAGCTGGCAGGAGATGCCATTTCCTATCAGAAATTTGTAAACCGTTCCGACATGCCCGGAGGCAGCACTCTGGGGGCACTCTCCGGCGCGTTGCTTCCCATGAAGGTGGTGGATATTGGAATCCCAATTTTAGCTATGCACTCTGCCAGGGAAGTGATGGGTGAGAGGGATGAGAAAGCCCTTCTTGCCATTATCAGTGAGTTTTGGAGAAAAGGATGACAGAAAATAAGTCTTGGACAAAGAAGAGAGGTCATAAATTTTTCGCGGCGATCTTCCTGCTGATGTCTGTGGTGAGTCTTGGGGGCTGTGGCCTTTTGGATTCTGTGAAAGATCTGGTGTATGGCGATATCCAACAGGCGGTATCTGAAAAGATTGCACCGGCAGAGTGTGTTTCGGCAGACCGGTATGCTTATCAGCAGATTTCCGGGGAGACCCAGGCTGTCTATGACCAGATTGTGGAAGGAATCCAGAAGCAGCAAGAGAGGTTTGCGGTTTCCACCAGGGACGCTGAGGTGCTGGAGCAGGCTTTTGCAGCTGTGCTGGCAGATTATGGTGAATTTTTCTGGGTTTCTGGCTATAAATATCATACATACACCATGGATGATGAGGTGATGTATCTTGTGGCAGAACCATGTTATACCATGGATGTCAATGAACGGAAAGAGGTCCAGCAGCAGGTAGACGCAGCGATAGAGCAGTGGCTTGGTGATATTTCTGCCACAGCCACAGATTATGACAAATCAAAATATGTTTTTGAATCTTTGATCCGACGAGTAGACTATGATGAGACAGCAGGGGATAACCAGAACATTTTAAGTGTATTTCTTCATGGAAAGACTGTGTGTCAGGGATACGCAGAGGCGGCGGAAGTGCTGTTTCGCAGACTGGGGATCCAGTCTGTGGTTGTGACGGGAACGGCAAACGGAGAACCCCATGCCTGGAATCTTGTACAGCTGGATGGGGAATACTATTATATGGATGTGACCTGGGGAAACAGTTCCTATTTTACGGCGGAAGACAGTGAGGAAAAGAAAACCGTCAACTATTATTATCTGAACATGACGACCCGGGATATCAGCGTTACCCATGAGCCGGATGGCCTACTTCCGGTGCCGGAATGTACGGCTGTCTCAGATAATTACTATGTGCATGAGGGCCGCTATTTTGATAAATGGGATGCGGATGCCATTGGAACCTTGTTTGAAAAGGATTGGAAATCCGGAGCAGGCAAAAGCTCGGTGCGGCTTTCTGATGATGAACTGTACTGGCAGACGGTTTCCTATTTTATAACGGAACATCATTTGTCAGATTATATTGGAGAAACGGGCACTCTTCACTATCTGGATGAAAGCCAGAAAAGAATATTGACCCTGCAATTCTAAAAAAATTATAAAATCTATTTACAATCAAAGGTTTTTATATTAATATGATGTAGTAATAAAAACCACGTGTAAGAAAAATAAAAACCGCATAAAAATTGCGTTGAAATAGGGAGAAAGCAGATGTATAAGATTTTGATTGATAGCTGTGGAGAATTAACCAAGGAGATGAAGGAGAATCCTCATTTTGCCAATATTGCCCTGACACTGGATGTGGACGGCGAGCAGATCGTGGATGATGAGACTTTTGACCAGGCATCTTTCCTGAAGAAGGTGGCAGCCAGTGAGCATGGACCAAAGTCAGCCTGCCCTTCCCCCAATGCCTATATGGAAGCAATGGAAGGTGCCGAAAGGGTCTATATCGTAACATTGTCTTCCAAATTAAGCGGATCCTACAACAGTGCCTGCCTGGCAAAGGATCTGTATCTGGATGAGCGTCCGAACTGCCGGGTGCACGTCTTTGATTCCAAGTCAGCTTCCATCGGAGAGACACTGATCGGTCTTCAGATCGAAGCCTGTGAGGAACAGGGAATGGAATTTGATGAGATTGTTAAGACAGTGAAGGATTATATCAGCCAGCAGCATACCTTCTTTGTGTTAGAGACCTTAGAGACTCTGCGGAAGACAGGACGTCTCAGCAATATCAAGGCAATTCTTGCCAGCACCCTGAACATCAAGCCGGTTATGGGATCCACGGATGAGGGTGAGATCTGTCAGCTGGGTCAGGCCCGGGGAATGAGCAAAGCCCTGGATAAGATGGTTTCTTCCATGTTGGAGGTGACAAAGAACTGCAGCGATAAGATCCTTGCAATTTCCCACTGTAATTGTGAGGAGCGTGCCTACCTCTTAAAGGCAAAACTGGAGAAAGCGGCAGATTTTAAGAAGATTTTTATTGTGGACACCGCAGGAGTCAGCAGCATGTATGCAAACGATGGCGGAATTATCATGGTGATCTAAGAATTCTTGCATTTGAAGAGGGATTAAGATAAGATATCATTTGTGGAGAATGAAAAAATGCAGAATGATTATCAGAGAATATCAAATGAAATTATGAATAAGCGACGCTTTGGTAAGGCAAGCGGATGTGAGGTGACCCGGGAGATGACGGATCATCTGGGGCATCCGGAGAAGGGGATGCGTATCATCCACATTGCCGGTACCAATGGGAAGGGTTCAACGGCAGCTTTTGTAAGCAGTATCTTACAGGCTGCCGGTTTTTGCGTTGGTCAGTTTACTTCCCCCCATCTTGTAAATTTCACAGAAAGGATCAGGGTAAATGGGCAGGAGATTTCGCAGGATGATGTGGTGCGTCTGGGGCAGCAGGTGCTGTCGGTGACCATGGAGTTGGAGTGTACCATGTTTGACCTTTGTCTTGCCATGGCGCTGCTGTATTTCCGGGAGAAAAACTGCGATTTTGTTGTGCTGGAGGCAGGGCTTGGAGGCCGGCTGGATTCCACCAATGGTCTGGGAGAGGCGGCCCAGGTATCTGTGGTGACCAATATCGGATTTGACCATACCCAGATCCTGGGAAGCACGCTGGCTGAGATTGCCGGAGAGAAGGCAGGGATCTTTCGGGAAGGCGGCAATGCAGTGCTTGGGAAGATGCCGCCGGAAGCCCGGGAAGTGCTTGTGAGGCGGGGGCAGGAACTGGGGATGGATCTGTATCAGGCCCTGGTGGAAACGGTTGAGGAAGAAAATACAGAGGGGATCATCCCTGTCCCTTTGAAGCAGCATCAGCAGAAGCAGGTTGGTCTGGCGGGTTGTTATCAACTGGAAAATGCCGCAACGGCAGCAGCGGTCTACGAAGTGCTTTGGAGAGAAAATCCGGAGTTATTCAGAAAAAAATATACAGAGGAAAAAGATACAGAGGAAAAAGACGCAGAGGATAACACCTCGGGAAGAAGAAATGAAACTGATATACAGGCATGGAAAGATGCTGTTTTATGTCAGGGCCTTGCTCATGCCAGCTGGCCGGGAAGGATGGAAACGGTATCAAAGGATCCCTTCTTTTTAGTGGACGGTGCCCATAACCCCCAGGGGGTGCGGGCATTGAAGGAGAGTCTGCAGCAGATGTATCCAAAAGAACGCTTTATTTTTGTGGTGGGAGTTCTTGCGGATAAAGATTATGAGACCATGCTTTCTGAGATGGTGCCCTTGGCAGAAAAGTTTTACACGGTAACAGTGGAGAGCAGCAGAAGCCTTCAGGGGCAGCAGGTGGCACAGACCCTGCAGAGTCTGGGGGCCAGTGCGGAGTATATGGCAGATCTGCAGCTTTGCCTGAAAAAAGTCCTAAAGGAGGGACAGGCATCCGGAAAGAAGACCGTTGCCTTTGGATCCTTGTATTTTGTGGGAAGCATTATGGGCTTATTAGAGAAAGAAGGAAAGTGATCATGAAATATATTCGACAATTTAGCATTATCATGCTGGTTACCTGTATCGGTGAAGTGCTGAAGTATGTACTTCCGCTGCCGGTGCCGGCCAGTATCTACGGGCTTTGCCTGATGCTTTTTTTACTGATGACAGGAATCATTAAACTGGAGCATGTGAAGGAGACGGGACTTTTTCTTGTGGAGATCATGCCGTTGATGTTTATCCCTGCAGCAGTGGGACTTATAGATTCCTGGGGAGCGCTGCAGTCGGTGATTATCCCGGTGCTTGTCATTACGGTGGTGGTAACCATTGTGGTAATGGTTGTTTCGGGAAAGGTGACAGATGCAGTGCTTGGGCTGCAGGAAAGGAGAAAAAAGCATGAATGAAATGTTTATAGAATCTCTGGCCTTTGGAATGGTGATCAGCATCATCGGTTATGAGATCGGACTGTTCTTAAAAAAGACACTGGGATGGGCCATATTAAATCCCCTGCTCATATCCATTATTGTGGTTATGGCATTTCTTCTGATCTTTGATATTGATTATGAAACTTACAATGCCGGTGCAAAGTATCTGAGTTACCTGCTGACCCCGGCTACAGTGTGCCTTGCCATACCGCTTTACCAGCAGCTTCAGCTGTTAAAGAAAAATTTTATGGCAATCTTTATGGGGATCCTCTCCGGTGTCATTGCCAGTCTGGGCAGTATTCTTGTCATGGCAGTTCTGTTTGGATTAAGTCATGAAGAGTATGTGACCCTGCTGCCCAAATCTATTACCACAGCCATTGGAATGGGAGTATCAGAGGAACTGGGAGGCAATGTGACCATCACCGTTGCAGTTATTATTGTAACCGGTGTGCTTGGAAATATTGTGGCAGAGTCTGTCTGCCGGATCTGTAAGATCAAAAGCCCTATTGCCAGAGGAATTGCCATTGGCACCTCGTCCCATGCCATCGGTACCACCAAGGCATTGCAGATGGGAGAAGTGGAAGGAGCTATGAGCAGCCTGTCCATTGTCATCGCTGGACTGCTGACATTGATCGGAGCCAGCCTGTTTGCAGGGCTTTACTGATGCACTAATGTCTGCACTGGTGTATTCCAGACGGTGTCCGCCCTAAGGCAGCCGCAAAATTGGCCAGATCATCGTCATTGATGGGGCGGACACCTGCCTGGACCCAAATTGCCCACATACATTTGCACAGCAGAAGTAAAAGACAAAGACACTAAATATATAAGGTGAATACCAGAATTTGGAGGTGTTGAAAATCAAAACAATTCTTGAACAAGTCAGAAAACCTCAAAACGACATGCCATTACGCAGTCAGTTAGCCGAAACAGCAGGTATCATCTTATTTGGATTTGCGCTGGGTGTTTTGCAGAAATGGATGGACGGTTCAGCTGTAAATACTTTTCCGGTAATCATACAGCAACTGGACATTGTAAATTATTTTGGACGCCTGGCAATATGGATTTTATTGGCAACTGCAATTTCTGTGTATGCCCGGTCTCCATTGAGAGCTGCCGTTAACACCTTCTTTTTCTTTATCAGTATGCTGGCCGGATACTATCTCTACTGCAATTATATTTTAGGGTTCTTGCCGAAAGCATACATGATGATATGGATTGTGCTTTCTTTCGTTTCCTTCTTTATGGCATATGTCTGTTGGTATGCAAAAGGAGAAGGTGTTGTTGCAATCTTCTTATCAAGTCTGATCCTGGGTGTTTTGCTTGCGCAGGCCATCAGTTTGAATATCTCCCAAGGATTCTATGTATATCATATTATGGAAGTTTTTACATGGCTGGCCGGTGTGATACTTCTGAGAAGAAAACCGAAAGAATATGTTGTCGTGATTGGATTATCCGTGGTAATTGCGTATGTTTATCAACTTATGATACCGCATTGGGGATGAGAAGGTAAGTTTGGTACCCGACCCGAAAACGACAATGATCCGGCCAATTTTGCGGATGTCTTAGGGTGCACGAGTGAGGAGGCCGCAGCCTTAGCAAAGCGCTGACCCACCAGTCAGCGACGCTTGATAAGACAAGGCCATATCCACCGAACGGGTGCACCCTTTAGACAGCCTAAAAATTGATGCCGCATTGTCGTTTCCGGGTCGGGTACCATCTACCGCGGGAACAGAATATTCAGCCTGAAAATGCCTTCCCCAACTGAAAGATCCAGGCTTCCGCCATACTTTTCTGCAATGTGCCGCATACTCTTGATGCCGTAGCCGTGATGTGCCGTGTCTGCTTTGCCGGTGACGGGCAGGCCGTCCTGCATTACCAGTGATCCTTCATAATAATTTTCAATCTGTATGGTAAGAATCTGGGATTTTTGGCGCACCAGCAGATTGATGTAGCGCTTTTCGGGATTGGGGAGAGTGGAAACATATTCCATGGCATTTTCCAAGGCGTTGGAGAACAGTGAGATCAGATCACTTGATTCCAGAAAACTGCATTTTCTTCCATCTACGATGCAGGTCAGCTGGATATGTTCTGCCTGACAGCGCAGAGACTTGTCGGTAAGGATCACATCCAGAATCTCATTTCCCGTCTTGATGGAACTGTCGTAAATGGAAATGGACTGTTCCAGTTCGCTGATAAATTCATCGGAAAGCTTACCGGATAACTGGGCGTTGTGAATCTGATGCCGGATATCGTGGCATTTGATGTTGATGATATCAATATTTTCTTTTGCCAGTTCATACTGCTGGCGGTCTTTTTCCCACATTTCTTTCAGCCTGGTAGATTCGATCTGGGCCTGGGTCATTTCAAACAGAAAAAACTGCATACACAGCAGGGTAATACAGTAAAAAATCTCACAGACCAGAACAAGAATATAATACATGGGTGAACTGTGCATAAGAGCCGGTTCGATGACATTGAAAAGCAGGAAAATCAGATTGCTTCCCACAAAGGTAATAAAGATTTTGCCGTTAAAGAGCAGCGGCTGGTGGGAGGAGAATAAAATGCGAAAATTCCGATATACCAGCACATAGGTGATGATCAGGATGGTGTAATAAATTACATAATACAGAGGCTGTCCTTTTGCCAAAAGATTCCCGCGGAAATT
>CAMEWP010000029.1 GCA_945946605.1 uncultured Pseudobutyrivibrio sp.
ATTCTAGATCCATTATCCCCAGGACAAACTGGGGCGGGTGTTCGTGGGCGAAGTGTTTGATGTGGCAGTAGATCTGAGAGAGGGATCCAAGACTTTTGGAAAATGGTACGGTGTCCGTCTTTCTGCGGAGAATAAGAAACAGTTCTTTGTTCCCAAGGGATTTGCCCATGGGTTTATCGTACTGTCTGACTATGCGGAATTCTGCTATAAGGTAACAGATTTTTATCATCCCAACGATGAGGGCGGCCTGAAGTGGAACGATCCCGATATCGATGTAGAATGGCCGATGCCGGAAGGAATGACAGAGGAAGATCTGATCTTGTCCGATAAGGATAAAGTAAACCCCACTTTTCAGGAATACTTAAAGAACAGAGCATAGAGGTATAAGACATGAAGATAAAGAAGATAGCAGCAGGTATCGTTGTACTGGTGCTGATGGTACTTTCAAACTTTCTGATCGCAGTTTTTCAGCCGGCAGTGGATGATGAACACATCAATGTGGAGATGGTGGTGAAGGCGGATCAGGAACTGACCCCCACCGTGTATTATCTCACATCCCAACAGTCGCCGGGGGAATCCTTCAGCGAGGAGCAGGCAGTCAGAGGAGAGTACACAAAAACCGGGAAGAAGCAGACCATAAGCTTTGAGGTTCCCGCAAACGTAACGTGTATCCGTATCGATCCCTGTGAAAACGGGGAGAAAGTTACGGTTGAAGATATTCGCCTGACCTATAAGGATGAGACCATCAATGCAGGAGAATTTTCCCTGGAGCAGGCAGCTTCTGTCAATGATGCAGAGCATATCCAGTCTGTGGACGGAGGGATCCTTGTGAAGAAAGGAAGCCAGGATCCGAATCTGACCTGGAATGTTTCTTCGGAAGACATTCTCTCGTCTGTAGCAGAGGGATTAAAACCACAGCATACGGCTGTAAAAATTCTGTTCTGTGTAGTCATCGATGTGATGGTGATCATTCTGTGGAAAAAGAGAAGAGTTGTTTTAGAAGTCCCGAAAGAGATCATAGGCAACAGAAAGCTGATCTTCTCTCTGGCCAAAAACGACTTTAAAACCAGATTTGCAGGATCTTACTTTGGAATTATCTGGGCCTTTGTCCAGCCTATCGTGACGGTACTTGTGTACTGGTTTGTATTTGAGAAGGCATTAAGTGCTGGAGCGCAGACCACAAGAGCCGGTATTACCGTTCCCTATGTGCTGTGGCTCATTGCCGGTCTGGTGCCCTGGTTCTTCTTCTCCGAAGTGCTGAGTGCAGGAACCAATGTACTTATTGAATACAGCTACCTGGTAAAGAAGGTGGTGTTTAAGATCAGTATCCTGCCGGTGGTAAAGATTGTGTCTTCCCTGTTTGTACACCTGTTTTTCCTGGCATTTACCCTGATCTTATACTGTTGTTATCAGTATTATCCCACACCGTATATGCTGCAGCTTTTCTACTATTCCTTCTGTATGATCATGCTGTGCCTGGGAATTGTATATGCCACAAGTGCCATTGTGGTGTTCTTCCGGGATCTGTCACAGGTGATCAACATTGTGCTGCAGGTAGGTATGTGGGCAACCCCCATTATGTGGAATATTGACACCATGATAGGAAGGGTATCCCCGGTGATCCTTGGAATCCTGAAACTGAATCCCATGTATTATGTGGTGTCAGGATACAGAGATTCCTTGATCAACCATGTATGGTTCTGGGACAGACCGGAGATCACGTTGTATTTCTGGATCGTAGTAGCCATTGTTTTTGGAATCGGATTTACAATTTTCAAAAAACTTCAGGTACATTTTGCAGATGTACTGTAGAAAGGTCATAGATTATGAGTGAATACGCAATTGTTGTTGATAATGTCAGTAAGATGTATAAGCTGTATGACAAACCCACGGACCGGCTGAAGGAATCCCTGGGGCTGACCAGAAAACAGCTGTACAAGGAGCATTATGCCCTCCGGAATCTGGATTTTCGGGTGAAGACCGGAGAGACGGTGGGTATCATCGGTACCAACGGTTCCGGTAAGTCCACCATCTTAAAGATCATTACCGGACTTCTGAATCCCACAGAGGGAAAGGTGGAGATCAATGGAAGAATCTCAGCGCTGTTAGAGCTGGGAGCCGGCTTTAATCCGGAGTATACAGGAATTGAAAATGTATACTTAAACGGTACCATGATGGGATTCAGCCGGGCAGAAGTGGATGCCAAGATGGATGATATTCTGGAGTTTGCGGATATCGGAGAGTTTGTTTATCAGCCGGTAAAGACATATTCCAGCGGTATGTTTGTGCGTCTGGCCTTTGCAGTGGCCATCAATATTGAACCGGAAGTTCTTATTGTGGATGAGGCTCTTTCCGTAGGTGATGTGTTCTTCCAGGCAAAATGTTTCCGGAAGTTTGAAGAGTTCAAGAAAATGGGCAAGACCATTTTGTTTGTAAGCCATGATCTGGGCAGTATTTCCAAGTACTGCGACCGGGTAGTCCTTTTGAACAAAGGTATCAAGCTGGCAGAGGGTACACCGAAAGATATGATCGACATGTACAAAAAACTGCTGGTGAATCAGCTGGATGTGGAGGAAGTCATCGCAGCCCAGACAAAGCATAACGGTCTGACGGAGGAAGTATCGGAGGATTCTGCAGAGAAGACGGAAGATATGCCGAAACAGAAGGAAGCGGAAGAGGAGAAAGAACAGACGCTGCCTGCTTCGGATGATAAATTGTGGAAAAGCTGCTTTGAAATCAATCCCAATGTGAATGAGTACGGAAACGGCAAAGCAGAGATCATTGATTTTGCAGTTATCGATGAGCGGGGCAATATTACCGCCTCCATTGAAAAGGGAAGTGTGTTTAAGATCCGGTCCAAGGTATTGTTCCATGAAAAGGTACAGGATCCCATCTTTACCTACACCTTCAAAAATGTTCACGGAACAGCCATCACCGGTACCAATTCCATGTATGAGAAAGTGGATGTTGGTGTGGCGGAAGCAGGAGATGTATATGTGTGCACCTTTGAGCAGGAGATGAGCCTTCAGGGTGGGGAATACCTGCTTTCCATCAGCTGTACCGGCTATGCTCAGGGGGATTTTACTGTTTATCACAGACTGTATGATGTGATCAACATCACGGTGATCTCAGATAAGAATACTGTGGGATTTTATGATATGAATTCAAAGGTTACAGTGGAGAAAGAACAATGAATATTATAAAAAAATTGCGGAACAGGATCAATCGGGAAGTAGTGGAGAGAAGGGATGAGATACAGTATTATCTGGATCTGGCATCCTGCGAGGAAGGCGAAATTACCCTCCGGGGATGGATTTTTTCCAGAAAGGACAGGATCACAGATCTGAAGCTTGTGATCCGTGCCGGAAGGGAAGAAAAAGTCCTGCCCATGGAAATGTTTCGCAGAGTCGATGTGGCCAATGCCTTTGGTCTGTCCTACAACCGGTGCGGTTTCCGTCTCACTGCGGAATATGAATCTGAATTGCCGGCTAAGGCGTATATTCAGTATTATATCGGCAGCAGGACAGGAAAGATCACACTGTTTGGCATGGAGCCTCACGGCGCATCCAAAGAGCTGATGGTTGCAGAAAAGAAAAAACTGACCTTTGGCGCTTTTGAAAAGGAATGTGTACTGGAAAATCCACGCATTGCTCCGGGGGTATATGATACCGTGGTGGATGTGATCGTACCGGTCTACAATGGATTTGAATATCTGGAGGGATTGTTTGACAGCATAGAAAAGACCAAGGTGCCCTACCGGCTGTTTATCATCAATGACAAAAGTACGGATGAGCGGGTATTGCCCTTCTTGCGGGAGTATGTAAAAGGCCGCGAGAATGTCCATCTGGAAGAAAATCAGGAGAATCTTGGATTTGTCCAGAGTGTGAACAAGGGACTTGCGGCCGCGAAAGGTCATGTGGCTATCGTAAACACCGATGTAGTGTTGCCGGAAGGATGGCTGGAGCGTCTGATGACACCGATCTTAGAAGACGAGAACATTGCGTCCACCACACCCTTTACCAACAGCGGAACCATCTGTTCCTTCCCGGTGTTCTGTGACAATAATTCCATCTTTCTGGATATGTCTGTGGATCAGGTGGATGGTTATTTTGCAAAGATCAAGCCCCGCTATGTGACCATGCCTACCGGCGTTGGATTCTGCATGGGTATGAGCCATAAGGCAATAGAGGAAGTGGGAGTGCTGGATGCCGAGACATTCTATAAGGGTTACGGTGAAGAAAATGACTGGTGTCAGCGGGCCATCAAAAAAGGCTACCGGAATATCCAGGTGGAAAATCTTTATGTGTGGCATAAGCACGGCGGAAGTTTTCTTTCTGAGGATAAGCAAAGATATATTGACCGCAATCTGAAACTGTTAGGAGAGCGTTACCCCGCATATCACAAGGATGTGGCAGATTACTGTGCCAAGGATCCCAATGAGGATATCCGTGAGTATGTAAAGGCAAAGATCATGCTGTCAGAGGCTAAGAAGGCGGTTGTGATCTTCAGCCATAACTGGGGCGGCGGAGCCAATTCCTACATGGATGACAGAATAGAGAAAATGACAGCAGAGCAGATGCTGGCAGTTGAGGTCATCGACGACGCGGAATTAGGACTGTTTGCAAAACTTGCATATCAGGGACAGGAAGCAAGCTTCTTTGTGAAGGATTATCCGGAACTTTATGATGCCCTTAAGGGTCTGGACTGCCAGGAGATCATCATCAATGAGCTGGTTTCCTTTGAACATATTGCGCAGGCGCAGGCATTTGCCCTGCAGCTGAAAGAGACTTATCACTGCAAATTGACCATGCTCTGTCATGATTTTTATGCAGTATGCCCTTCTATTTATCTGATCAACCATGAGAAACAGCACTGTTTCCTGCCGGATCAGGAAGCCTGTCAGGCATGTTATGAGAAAAACAGCGACAGGATGAACCGGGAGTATGACAGCATCGCCAAGTGGCGGGAAATCTGGAAGGACTTTTTGCAGCAGTGTGATGATGTTATCGCATTTTCAGAAAATACCAAGGGATATTATCAGAAAGTATATGATCTGCCCAATTACCAGGTAGTGCCTCACCAGGTGGATTATATCCGTCCGGTGAAGCAGCATGAGAGAAAGAAAGGTGATCCGGTGACCATCGGTGTGATCGGCAACCTGATGCCCAGCAAGGGCGCCCAGATCATTCGTGATATGGCAGATCTCATCAAAGAAGAGCATCTTCCGGCAAAGATCGTTGTGATCGGACCGGATCGGGATGGAGGCCATAATACAGATGTGCTGATCCATGGTCAGTACCAGAGAGAGGAACTGCCGGATCTTATGGAAAAATACGGCATCGATGTGATCTTTATCGCTTCCATCTGGCCGGAGACCTTCTCCTATACCACGGAGGAGGCCATGAAGATGGGCATGAAAGTGGCGGCTTTTGATCTTGGAGCGCCGGCAGAAAGACTGAAGAAGTACGACAAGGGTATTCTCATAGAGGAGATCAGTGCAAAGGCAGCATTGAAACAGATTCTGAAACAGGTTAGATAGGAGATAACAGATGCAGGCTCTGGAATTGTCAGAAATCAGAAAGAACATGATGAAGTGGTATCCTTTTTCGGGGGAGGATACCTGTCTTGTGGTGGGAGATGAAAAAGGCCTGCTGCGACAGGCGTTGGAAGGAAATGTCAGATCCATCCATCATGTGGTGTCCGGAGAGGAACCGGATGGGGAACAGCGGTATCATTATATTCTTTTATATGACGGCTGGAATCCATCCATCCTGCCGGGATTGCGGGACAGACTCTGCCCCGGCGGCAGGATTCTGATCCTTACTGACAACCGGTTGGGGCTGCGCTATCTTTCCGGAGAACCGGATCCCCATACGGGAGGTCATTTCTCCGGCTGGAACGATTATCCGGAAGCCTGCTGTCAGGGAAGAGGGTACTCCAGATCAGAACTGGTGCGGATGCTGCAGGAAGCAGGATATGACCGGTACCGGTTTTATTACCCTTATCCGGATGAACAGATTGTAAAAGAAGTGTTCACGGACGAGACCATAAAAGAATTTGAGTATGGCCGGGAATATTATAATTTCACCTATGATACATCGGAACTCTTTTCCCAGGTGCGGGCGTCAAGGAGTCTGGTGGAAGAGGGCGTGATGGCAGAACTTGCTAACGCTTTTGTGGTGGAAGTGTGCCCGGATGGAGATTTTTCGTCTCTCGTCTATGCCAAGGTAAACAGTTTCCGAAGACCGGAGTTCCAGATCGCGACGGTGATCACGCAGGAGCAGGGGGATCGTCAGGTGGAAAAATACGGCCTGACGGATGAGGCTGTGAAGCATGTGAAAAAGATGCTTACCCAGGGACATAATACAGACCAGAGGATGAAAGAAACCAAAAGAGGCGTGCAGTGTCATTATTATACCTGCAAAAGCCTGGATCAGCTGGTGGAAGAAAGAATCGAGGCACAGGATGCAGCAGGAGTGGTGCAGGCGGTAAGAGCGTTTTATGAGCCCTATCTTGCCCAGGCAGAGTCTGTGGATTATCTGACAAAAGATTTTGCCAGGGTCTTTGGTGAGAACCGGGAAGGGACACTTTCGGAGGAACAAAGATCTCTGAAATGTATCTGCCCGGCGAATATTGACATGATATGTGACAATATCATGCTGACGGAAAACGGATATGAATTTATCGATGAGGAATGGATCTTTACATTTCCGATTCCTGTTTTATTTATTCTCTGGCGGTGTATCCGGGAATTGTATACCAAGCATGTGCAGTTGGAGGATCTGATCTCCAGAGAGGATTTCTGCGGCGCATTTGGCATTTCCCCGGAACTGCGGCAGGTATTTTTGCAGTGGTCCCTGTATTTTGTGCAGGAATATGTAGGTACCAGTCTCTATGAGAAGAAAGCTGTTCCCAGACTGCAGTTAGATCTTCATGATATTTACCTGGAAAAGGCCAACGCTGGGGAAGCAAAGCTGTATCTGGATATGGGTGAGGGATACTCGGAGGAAAATTCCCTGTCCCAGATATTCTATGCAGATGGAGAGGGCAATTTTGAAGTATCCTATGATCTGCCGGAACAGGTGAAGGAACTGCGCTGGGCGCCGGTGAAAAGAAGGTGGCTGCAGTGCCGGATCACGGAATGTAATATGGAACTGATCTCCCATAACGGAGAGGATGGACCGGAAGGACAGAGTTTTACGGACGGTGATCCCCAGTATGTATTTCGCCCTTCGGAGGGTGAGAGCACCCTTAGAATCTGTGGGAAGATACAGATCGTGAGCATGAAGGACTCCGCAGACCGGTATTCCGCAAGCCTGGTTCGCCTGAAGGGGGAACTGCAGGCGGCTGACTGGGAAAGAAACCAGCAGAGAAGACGGATATTGGAACTGATGGAAGAAATAGATCAGATGAAGGCTATGCAGGAACAACTGAAAGTGGATCTGGACTGTTTGGAGAAGGAGCATGCTGATCTGCATGAAAAGATCCAGGGCCTGAAAACGGAGAGGGATCAGACAAGACAACAGCTGGATGGAATCCTGCAGTCAAGGAGTTGGAAACTGATCTCGGCAGTGAAGAAGATTCTTGGAAGATGACAATAAGCAGGCAGGGATACCTTAAAAAAAGGAGGACAGAGACGGTATGACCGAAACGATACAGAAGAGAGAAAGAAATTACAACATAGATATCTTAAGAGCATTGTCCATGCTTTTAATTGTGTTGTATCACGCCTGGGTAATGTGTGACTCTGTTTCGCTATCCTGGCCAGTACTTGCTACTATAGTGCCTCTAGGCGGAGAAATTGGTGTCACTGCTTTTTTCGCGTTAAGTGGATATGGTATCTTCTGCTCTCTGCAAAATAGCGACGAGAAGGGAGAATTAAAGTTTCTTCCCTTTATGAAAAAGAGAATGACAAGGATTCTTCCCCAGTATCTGATGTGTATTCTTATCTATTACACTCTGATGGGAGGAGACATTTTCAATCCGCCCAATGTAGAGAATCTTATTACACATCTTTTATTTATTCACAGTTTTTTCCCGGCATATCATGGCGCTGCTAATGGTGTGTTCTGGACTATGGGTATCATTGTACAGTTTTATATTGTTGCGATTCCTTTGTATAAACTGATGAAAAAATGGAGAGGATGGTGTGTGCCGGTTTCTATGGCAATTACTATTCTGGCAAAAATTCTGATCTATCAACAGCTTGCCGCCTGCAGTATGAATGAGGAAGTGTATTACTTTATCTATGGCAGACAGTTGATCACAGCATTAGATAATTTTGTTGTTGGTATGTGGGTGGCACAGCTATGGAACGACGGGAAGTTTCAGATGAAACAGTGGGTGGCCTGGAGCGGAACCATTCTTGGCTGTATTTTGCTGCTGGTTACCTGCTTCTTTGGAGAAAAAGGAACATATTTTGCAGCAACACTCACAGGATATATCTGGTACAGCGCTCTGGTGCTGTGTCTGGCTATGATCGCCATTTGTTTTTCACGGATTAAGATCAACAGGCAGAATGTAGGCATCCGATTCTTTTTATGGATTTCCCAATATGAATATGGAATTTATGTATGGCATCTGTTGATCATAAACAGTATTTTAACGGTTTCTCCCTGGATCTGGACACAGATCCGCAGTGGAAGACACTGGATGGTGTATGGAATCTTTATGGCGTTATCCATAGGAGTTGGGTATGTAATGTCAAAGGTCCTGGACAACATTCAGATTTTTCCAGCAACGCGGAAAACCGAAGAAAGAAGGCGACAATGAGCAGGACGACACAAAAGATGTGGGGAAATATATCTAAGATAATTATAAAAAAGATATAGTAGGATGGAGTGGATTATGAAGAAGTACGATAAAATAATTATTGGAGCTGGCTTATATGGTTTATATTCAGCCCTGTATTGTGGAAAGAAAAAGCAGAAAATTCTGGTTCTTGAATGTGATCCGACGCCGTTTCGGAGAGCTACATATATCAATCAGGCGAGAGTGCATCAGGGATATCATTATCCCAGATCCTTGTCTACAGCATTAAAATCGGCAGGATATTTTGAACGCTTCAATAAAGATTATGATTTTTGTATCAATCGGGAATTTGAAAAAATATATGCGACATCTGCTGAATACTCATGGTCAGACGGCAGACAGTTTCGCGATTTTTGTAAAGCTGCAAATATCCCATGTGAAGAACTTCATCCTGAATGTTTTTTCAAAGATGGAATGTGCGACGGGGCTTTTCTTACAAGAGAATATACATATGATGCAATGATCTTAAAAGATTATTTTCTCGAAAAGATAAAAGAGTATCCTGATGTTGAAATTCAATACGGAGTGGTAATTAAAGGAATCGAACAACTGGAAGATGCATTTGTAATTCACACGGAGAATGGTGAAAAATATAGTGCGGGATTTGTATTAAATGCTACCTATGCAGCAACGAATCAGATTCTGGATATGCTTGGATACGAGAAATTTAAAATTAAATACGAATTATGTGAAATTATTCTATGTGATGTAAATGAAAAACTGAAACAGTATGGATTTACCATTATGGATGGTCCGTTTTTTTCCATTATGCCGTTTGGTAAAACCGGCCTTCATTCGCTTACATCTGTGACTTTCACACCGCATACTACCAGCTATGATGGGGTGCCGACATTTGAGTGCCAGAAGAGAAGCGGTGGTTATTGTTCTGCTTCCCATTTGGGTAATTGTAATGATTGCCCTGCAAAGCCCGATACGGCTTTCCCCTATATGGCAAATCTGGCACGAAAATATATGAAGGATGAATATGAATTCAACTATAAAAGTTCGTTATTTTCCATGAAACCTATTCTTATGAGTTCAGAAATTGACGACTCGAGACCGACGGTGGTTCGGACATATTCAAAAAATCCTACCTTTGTGGGTGTACTTTCGGGAAAGATTAATACAGTTTATGATTTAGATGAGGTGTTGGATAATGAATAAAGAAAAAAATTTTGCTTCAGCAATTGTATATGTGCATAATGCGGAGAACAGGATACAGGAATTTTTGAGAACGGTTATAACGGTGATGGAGGAGAACTTCGAACATTCAGAGATTATCTGTGTAAATGATTTTTCTGAAGATGATTCACTGTCGATCATAAAAAAAATAAGCAATGAAGCACAAACTACAAGTGTTTCTGTGATTAATATGAGTTACTTTCATGGACTTGAACTTGCAATGAATGCAGGTGTCGATATGTCTATTGGGGATTTTGTATTTGAATTTGACAATACATATTTGAATTTTGATCCATCCATGATCATGAAGATATATCGACATGCACTAGAAGGATACGATATTGTTAGTGCTTCGCCTATATGCAAAGAGAAGCTTTCCTCAAAAATGTTTTATAAGGTGATGGAAAAATTCTCGAATCTTTCTTATCAGATGACCACAGAAAGTTTTCGTATCCTTAGCAGGCGAGTAATTAATCGTACAAGTTCTATGAACAAGACCATTCCGTATCGGAAGGCTGTCTATGCGAATTGCGGGCTTAAGACGGACAACATGCAGTATGAGATTGTTGACAACTTAAATAGTGAAATTGATAAGAAAGAGAATAAATACAGGGTAAGTCTGGCAGTGGACACATTGATCATTTTTACAGATGTAGGATACCAGTTCGGTAAAACAATGTCTGTAATGATGATGTTAATGACAATCTTTGTTTTGATTTATACAATAGCGGCATTTATATTAAGCAAACCGGTAGAAGGATGGACATCCACAATTTTATTTTTGGCAGTAGCCTTTTTGGGATTGTTTGGTATCTTGACAGTGATCATCAAATACTTGCAAATACTGGTAGGGCTTGTGTTCAAAAGAAAACAATATAGCTTTGAGAGTGTTGAAAAACTGACAAAATAGGAGTGAATTGAAATGAAAAAACTGATTTCTATTGTTGCACCAATGTATAATGAAGAAAAGCTAGTTCATGAATATTGTGAAGAAACTTTAAAAATGACAGAAAAACTTGCTGAAAAGTATGATTTTGAAATTGTGTTGGTAAATGATGGATCAAGAGACAATACATATGCTTTGATGCTTGAAGAGCAACAGAAGCATCCAAAAGAAATAACAACGATCTGTTTGTCCAGAAATTTTGGCCTGGAAGGCGCAGTGAATGCAGGAATTAAAAAGGCCCAAGGCGATGCTGTCGTAGTAATGGATGCTGATCTGCAGGATCCACCGGCATTGATACCGGAGATGATTTCAAAATGGGAGAATGGGGCAGATATTGTTGTCGGCAGCAGGATAAAAAGAAGTAACGATAATTTCTTCAAGAAAGCAGGAGCGTCTTTTTATTATAAGGTATTGGATATCTTGTCCGGTAAATTGAAACTGGAAAAAAGTGCTGCAAATTTCAGGTTGCTTTCCAGACGTGCGCTTAACCAAGTGCTGGATTTGCCGGAAGTAAACAGTGTTTTTCGTGTGGTTGTGCCGTTTGTGGGCATGAAGACGGATATCATAGAATATGACCGGGATAAGAGATATGCGGGAAAAACAAAATATAATTTAAAATCCATGATTCCATATGCTTTAGACAGCATTACGGGGATATCAATAGAACCACTGCGTAAAATCGCCTATATCTTACCCTTGATATTCATTGTTTTTTTGATCGGTATCATTGGAACATTGGTGGGAGATGCGGGATGGAAACCTGCCTGTTTTGCGATTGCAATGATAAGTGTGCTGTGTGGATTTATTATGATAGGATTATGTGTCGTTGCGGAATATGTCGCTCAGATTATGATGGAAGTAAAGGGCAGACCAATTTCCATCATATATGAGTATCATGCGTGTGAAAATATTACTAGTCGGAGGGCAGATGATGAAATTTGTTAGAATGGGTAATTCGGGTTTAAAATTGTCAGAAGTAACCTTTGGATCAGCTTTGACAATAGGAACAGAGTCGATGGATCAGAAATTTGCAGACAAGTTGATAGACCAGGCATGGGAATTAGGCATAAGGTCCTTTGATGTATCAAACAATTATGGTTATGGCGCTGCAGAAACATTGGTAGGAAAATCCTTGCAACGATACCCCAGGGAGGAGTATGTTGTTTCCACAAAAGGGTCATGGCCGATAGGAGAATCTGTTTATCATCGGGGATTATCACGAAAGCACATCCTTTGGGCATTTGATGAATCCTTAAAAAGAATGGGGTTGGAATATGTGGATATATACTATGCTCATCGATATGATCCGGAGACCCCGATGGAAGAAGTAGTAAGGACATTTAATTATCTTATCGGTACAGGGAAAATAAGATATTGGGCAACATCAGAATGGCCAGTGGAAGCGTTAGAAGAGTGCCATAGAGTATGCGATAAATTGAATTTAGAGAAGCCGATCCTTGAACAGTGTATCTATTCTTTTGCTGTTAGAAAGGCAGAAACAAATGGTGTAAAAAATTTCTGCGATGCAAATGGTGTTGGAATGTTAGGTTTTTCGCCGCTGTGTCAGGGTATCTTGACAGGAAAATACAGAAATGGAACACCACAGGATTCCAGAATGGCAAAGAAGGATCTTCTTGGATATGACAAGACTATGAATTTTTATATCCAGAATAAGGAGAGGATAGATCAATATCTTGAGATATGTGACAATTATGAGGTAAGGCCAGTTGACGTGGCAATTCAGTGGGGAATTCGCAAAGGAATATTTCCGGTACTTGGTGCAAGCAAACCGGAGCAGCTGGTAGACACATTGCAAAATTTAAATGTTGTATTTCCCCAGAGAATGTGGGACGAGTTGGAGATGATTTAGGGAGTCCTTGTCAACGAAACTATAATGCAAAAAAAGGATTCGTGGTAAATTTACAGCATAATTGAGGTAATAAAAGATGGAAAAAGTAAAAAAAGGCGTGAGTGTGATTCTTGCATCGGCAGGAATTGCCTGTATAGCAATTTTTGTATGGAAATATGTGTATAGTAAACTGGGAATAGAAAATTACATTAATGTAGATGATTTATGCTCCATACAATTTGCAATGACAGGGGGAAATAGTATTATACAAAAATTGAAAGGGATTATCATCCAGGATCCTACCAATGTACCTTTGTTTTATGTACTGTTGTGGATCATGACATCTGTTGGGGGATTTGAACCCAATGTGATGCGTTATCTGCCGGAACTGATAGCTGCAATGGCAATCGTTGTTATGGCATTTATAGGATACAAGAATAAAGGGAAAAAGGGAGCACTTTTGATGGTTGCCTTTTCCATTACATCCATTCAGGTCATTTATGCAGCATTCCAGTTGAGGGCATATTCCCTGCTCATTTTAAACGCAGCATTGCTTATGTTAACATGGCAATATCGGGAAAAGAACAGATGGTGTCAGATTCTTTATTTGATGACATTGTGGTTGCTGAGTTTTTCTCATTTTTTTGGAGTGCTTTTATGCTTTGCCTTTGGGTTATGGGATTTGATATCCGTTATTTCCAAAAAGAAATCATTTAAGGTCCTGATAGTATACGTTGTATACTGTGTTCTCTATGTCCCGTACTTATCAGTGAGTTTTTATTTTGCCAACGAAATGTGGGGGAGTTTTTGGCCTCCTGTGCCGGATTATTATGATGCGGTTCAAATGATCTATCAACTATCTCCGGGACATATCATTGGATTTGCCGTATTTATATACGCGATTATTTCAAGAATAGTAAACAGAAAGCAAAAAGAAGAAAAATCAGAAATCAAAGATCTTGCTATGTTTGCTGTATTTATTGTTTTAGGAATAGGATTTGTATATTCAAGATATTTGAAACCGGATAGTTCAATCTGGGTTTATAGATATTTTCTGGTTTTATTCCCCTGTGTATTATATGTGGTTGTAGATTGTGTGGCAGATGCTCTGACAAGGATAGCAAATGCATTGAAGATGACAGGAAAAGAGAAAAAAACATTGATCTTCGCGCTTGCGGTGATGATGATATTTATAAACTTTGATTATTCTATAAACAACACAGAGGAAATAAATACAGGTGGATATGAATTTGGTGCTGTAAAGGAATTCATCAATCATAATGAAGATATAAAAAATGATAATACAGTGGTATTTTTCCCGTATCCGGAACAGTATTTTGAAGGATGGATACAGTTCATGACGGAAGGAAATGCAAATGAGACACCTAACATAGTGTGTACTTATGATGAACTGAATCAGTATGACATGTCTCAAATCGATACCATTTACGCTGTTGGATGGGTTTACGATGTTTTTGATTGTGGAATGAATAAAATGGAACAGTTTTCAGTAGCTGAAGAGAACTGTGATGGGCTATCAGACGTGTATCGATTTGAAAAGATATCGGAAGAAACGAATTAAGGAAATGGTAATGAGAAGTTCTTGCCGTCAGGAAAAGTAAGTATGGGAGGTAACGATGAAAATAAGTGGGAAAAAGATAGGAAAGCGTTTGCTGGCACTGGTGTTTGCCGTAACGATGCTGCTGACACAGATACCTGTAACAGCTGTATATGCGTCGGAACCAGATTCCACCGATGACGGTTTGATCGAATATCTGGCTGTTGAAAGTGGATACATAGAAGAAACCGGGACACAGAAGTTTGTTATGGGAATCAGCGGAGGACAAAAGATAGACTCAGCAGTTCTTGTAATCAAAAATGAGACCACCGGTAAGGAATATCAGACAACATCCCAGGAAGTGGATACGGATCGCGTCCTGTTTCAGATGACATTTTCCGGCGAGGAAGACCGGGGAGTTTACAGCCTGAGTCGCGTTACGCTTGTGTCTGAAGAAGAGATAACGGTGGATCTGCAAAAGATTGGGATAGAAGCAAAGTTTGGCGTGGGTGTTGAGATCCAAACAGATCCGGATGCAGTTACATACAATAGCGAAGATGATGATAATGGTGATGTAAATGTCCAGATCTTTTCCATGGATGATGGATCAGAAGTGTCGGGGAATGAATTGTCACAGGTCATGGAAAGTGCTGCAGGCAGTACACCCCGCAAAGCTGCACGTCTTACGGCAGAGCCTCAGAAGAATGGGGTAGTGATCGTACTGGATCCGGGACATGACAGCACCCATGCCGGTAATCAGCAGAATGGTCTGAGTGAGGAAAAACTGACATTAAAGATTGCCAGGTATTGCAAAGAGGAACTGGAGACCTATCAGGGTGTTACAGTGTATATGACCAGGGAGACGGAAACCTGTGCATATAAGGATCCTAGTACAGGCAAAAATGTAAGTACCTCGGAATGTAATGTAAAACGAACAGAGTATGCGAAAAGTGTAAACGCTGATTTCTTTATCAGTTTCCATATGAATTCCACAAAGAATGATCCGAATCCCAAGGGAGTGGAAGTGTATTACCCTAATGCCAATTACAATGCTTCTGTTGGGGCAGCGGGAAAAGATATGGCAGAGAAGGTGTTAGCGGAACTGGTAGATCTGGGACTTGTCAGCAGGGGAACCAAGTTGAATGATGATGATGGCTATACCTATCCGGACGGATCCAGAGCAGATGATTACACTGTAATCAACAAAAATAAGTTAAACGGCATACCTGCCATTTTAATTGAACATGCTTTCCAGTCCAATAAAGAAGATGTGGAAGAGTTCCTGAATTCAGAGGAAAAACTTCAGAAACTTGGTGTGGCAGATGCCACAGGAATTGCCAAATATTTTGGCCTGAACAAGGCTTATGACACCACAGGAATTTCTATAACCAGTGCAGTGAATAACAGGGAAAGAACTTGTGATTTATCGGTATCCGGCATGCCGGAGGTGTACAGTGCCCAAATCGCGGTCTGGTCAGATGTGGGCGGTTTGGATGATATGCAGTGGTATGATCTTTCCAAGGGATCTGATGGAATCTGGAGTGCAAAAGTAGATCTTAACGACCACAGTGGAAGCGGAACCTATCATGCACATTTGTATGCTGTGGATGAGAAGGGTCAGGGGGCTTTTCTGTCAGGACAGGCTTTCGATGTAACCGGTATTTCGGTAGATGGTATGCAGATTTCCGGAGTGGATCAGGGAAAGGGAACCTTTAATGTGATCTTGTCCGACATTACTACCCTTGCCGGCATCAAGAAGGTTTCTCTTGCTGCATGGACAAAGGGAGATCAGAGTGACCTGCACTGGTATCAGGCCATAAAGCAGAAGGATGGAACCTATCAGGTAACAGTGGATATGGTCAATCATGCATATCATTACGGACAGTACCAGCTGCATGCCTATGTAACAGATGAGCAGGGAACGGAAGGATTTGGAGCAGCAACAAGTTATACGCTGCGTCCCGGAAGCTCCTGGAAAGTTGAGGGCGATGAAACAAAGCGGCAGATCAGTCTGGTAAATGCAGGATATGGAACAGGAATTACTTCCATGAAGTTTGCAGTATGGTCAGAACAGAACGGCCAGGATGATCTGATCTGGTATCCGGCTGCCTGGGATTATGCTACCGGCAATTGGAAGGCAGAGGTGGATCTGAAGGATCATAAAACAGCAGGTGTTTATCAGGTTCATGCTTATGCAGTTCTCAAGAATAAAGAGACAAGATGCGTCAGCACAGGAACTTTTACAGTAGAAGGTCCGAAGGCGGAAAGTATCGCAGTTTCCAATGCAAAACCATTGGAGGGAACCTTTACGGTTACGGTAAAAGGTGTAACGGCTCAGACCGGCATATCAAAGGTAAAAGTTGCTGCCTGGGTATCTGATGATCAGAGTGATCTGCGCTGGTATCAGGCGATAGAGCAGAAGGATGGAACCTACCAGGTTACCATAGATATTGCCAATCATAAGTATCATTATGGCAAATTTAAGATCCATGCCTATATAACGGATAAACTGGGGATGGAAGGGTTTGGCGCGGGAGCAAGTTATTCTTTCCGGCCCGACAGTTCCTGGAATATTACCGGAGAGGGCACAGACAGAGATATTGAACTGGTGGATATCGGATATGGATACGGCATTACTTCCATGAAATTTGCTGTGTGGTCAGAAAAGAACGGCCAGGATGATCTGA
>CAMEWP010000030.1 GCA_945946605.1 uncultured Pseudobutyrivibrio sp.
AGATGGAAAAGAGGGCGGAAAAAACCGGTGAGAAACCCATGATGACCAATTTCGCAGTATATAATCTGGCAAGGAATAACCAGTTTGATTATTCCAAGGCAGAAAGAGAACTTGGGTATCATACCAGACCTTATGAGGAGACTTTGCGGGATGAGGCGCAATGGTTGGTGTCCAATGGTTTTGTGCACACACATAAATCAGCATAAGATTTTCATAAAAAGTTTCATAAAAAGTCGGTAAGTGCTCATTGTGCTGTTTCAAAAAACTGATATAATTAACGGATATGAATCCGGCAGATGTTGTGAGAAATCTGCCGGAAATAGACAAAAGAAAGTATATCATGGTGAAACGGATGCAGGGATTACGATCAATAGGAAATAATGGTTATGATGGATGCCGACTGGAAAAGAAACGGAAAGAGAAGCGAAATACGCCGATACAGTACGGATTCTTCATATTTCTTCTTGTTATGGCGGTTTACAGTCTCTGGCGGATGTTTGCCATAGAACCCTGGTTTGATGAGACGTATACTTACAGGAAATTTATTGACCGGGGAGTGTGGTATTGCATGACCCATTGGCCCCTGCCTACCAACCATGTGTTTTACTGTGTGCTTTCTGCCATCCTGAATCTTTGTGGCAATGGGTATATCGGTCTGCGGGGAGTGTCCTACCTGGCTTCGCTGCTGAATCTGGTGCTTCTGTTCCGGCTTCTGAAAAAACTGTTTTCTGAAGAAACGGCCCTGGTGGGATGCATCTGTTACGCAGGGTTCTGGAATGTCATGGATCTGTCTGTGCAGGGACGGGGATATACGCTGTCGAATACCTTCCTTTTGCTCTGCCTGATCTGCGTCATCCAGATATTTGAAAGAGAAATAGCCTTGCCGGGTGAGAAAATTCGGAAGGAAAAAACATATTTCCTGGGATATGCCATCAGTATGTTCCTGGCATTGTATACGGTTCCCACCAATCTTTACTGGATCCTTCCTCTGTGCCTTGCAATTTTTGTGAAATGTGCAGTTGATAAGGAGTGGGGGATTCTGTGGCGGTTTATACGGTATGGCATTCTTGGTGCTGCGCTGACGGTGCTGGTATATGGCTTGATCTGGACAGCCACCGGGCTTGACCTGCTGGGATTTATATCGCAGGGGCGCCTGATGGCAGGCGTGACGGTTTCGGATTGCCTGGTACATTTTCCCCAGATTCTTGCTGCCGGTTTAAAAGATATGCTGTCAAATGAGATCATTCAGCCTGTGGGACACGAAGCTGCCTTTCTTGGAATCGGTCAGTGGATCCTGGGACTGGCAGGAGAGATGGCGGGAAGCGGTAAGGTGATCTTTCCGCTGGCGATGGGAGTCTTTATGATCTCTTATGCAGTAACTGTGGTACGGATGATCCGGAGCAGAAAGGGTGCGCATGGGGGATGCTGGTTTATGCAGGCGTTTTCCGTACTTTCCTTTTCGGTAGTCCTGGTCATGCTGCTTTTGCAGGGGACGCTGCCCTTTTACCGGTGTTTTCTTTGGATGTGCGTGCCGGTACTGTATGTTGTGCTGGAAGCAGTGACTGCAGTGGTGGGGAGAAAGATACGCATAAATAGACTCTTCCAAAAGCAGATGTGGTATCTGATGTGCTGTATTTTGCTGACGGCGGGATTATATCTTTACGGCAGGTCTTCCTATGAAGAACCTTCCAATGAAAATGAGATCAAGGAAATCCTGGAGCATACGCCGGAGGAGATGAATGAGGTGATCTGGACGGATTCCCGCATCGAACTTTGTGTTTATTTTACTTACGGTGATACCTTTACTGAGGACAGAGACACACCGGACCATATCATTATGAAGAAGGCTGTCAGAGACAAAGATTATACCGGTTACTGGGATGATTATTATCTTTATGATGATCTTCCCTGGAATTATATAGACAGTCACATGGAGGTCTATTATGAGACGGAAGAATATGCAGGATACAGAGTAAAATAGAGCACCATAGGAGCAAGATAAGAATAAGGCAATATAAGAAAAAGACAAGATAAAAAGTAGAAGTCGCACAGTTCTGAAGGCAGGACGGTGTGGCTTTTTTTATTTATTTTTCCGGGACGTCTGTCATCTTTTACAAAAAATATGTGGTTTTTCTGTGGGGTTCGCCCAAACAGAATATAAAATGTATCAAAAACAACAAAAACCAACAAAAATTAGCGAAAAAATCAACGTATAATCACGGTAATTTCGTTGACAAACAAATAAAACCACCATATAATGGAAGTAAATTATGTGGGATTGTGTGGTTTTTTATGTTGAATCCACCCAGAACAGGACAGGGAAGAGGTAAAAATGGCAAAATATAACAGCACAAAAATTCTAAAATCAGAGCGAATTACCCGGTTGGTGGAAAATCTGTACCGTAAGATGCCGGAGATCGAATCAGCAAGAGCACGGTTGATCACGGAGTCCTACCGTCAGACAGAGAATGAACCGGAAGTGATGCGCAAGGCTAAGGCGTTTGCACACATCTTAGATCAGATACCCATTATCATACGGGATGAAGAGCTGATTGTGGGAAGTACAACCATTGCTCCGAGAGGATGTCAGACATACCCGGAGTTTTCTTATGAGTGGCTGGAGGCAGAGTTTGATACGGTTGCCACCAGAGAAGCAGATCCCTTCTACATATCAGATCAGGCCAAGAAAGAGATCGCTGAGGCGGACAAGTACTGGAAGGGCAAGACCACCAGTGAGCTGGCCACCGCTTATATGGCTCCGGAAACACTGAAGGCTATGGAGCACAATATGTTTACACCGGGGAACTATTTCTACAACGGTGTGGGCCATGTGACAGTGCAGTATGAGAAGGTGCTGGCTGTAGGATTCGAAGGAATCATGGCAGAAGCCCAAAAAGAGCTGGACGGCTGCAGTGTGGGAGATGCGGATTACGCTACGAAACACATTTTCCTGGAATCAGTGATCATCAGCTGTGGGGCAGCTATCCATTATGCACAAAGATATGCCGCACTGGCAGAACAGCAGGCCGCAGCCTGCAGCGATGCAGCCCGTAGGCAGGAACTTTTGACCATTGCATCGAACTGCCGCAGAGTTCCGGCAAAAGGTGCACAGAACTTCTGGGAAGCATGCCAGAGCTTCTGGTTTGTACAGCAGCTGATCCAGATCGAGTCTTCCGGACATTCCATTTCTCCGGGACGATTTGATCAGTATATGTATCCTTACTATAAAAAAGATCTGGATGCCGGTGCCATCACAAGAGAGCAGGCCCAGGAGCTCATCGACTGCATCTGGGTAAAATTAAACGATCTGAATAAATGCCGTGATGCTGACAGTGCCAAGGGATTTGCAGGTTACAGCCTGTTCCAGAATCTTATCGTGGGAGGTCAGAATGAAGAAGGTTTAGATGTGACCAATGACCTTTCTTTCATGTGTATCGATGCTTCCTTCCACGTATTCCTTCCCCAGCCGTCTTTATCCATTCGTGTATGGAACGGCACGCCACAGGAACTGATGATCCGTGCGGCGGAACTGACACGGACGGGAATCGGCCTTCCGGCTTACTATAATGATGAGGTGATCATTCCGTCACTGATGAGCAGAGGCGTAACGCTGGAAGATGCCCGTACATATAACATTATCGGCTGTGTGGAGCCTCAGAAGGCAGGTAAGACCAATGGCTGGCATGATGCGGCGTTCTACAATATGTGCCGACCCCTGGAACTGGTATTCTCCAACGGTATGGACTGCGGCGAGCAGATCGGACCAAAGACCGGCAATGTGGAGGATATGAAGACATTTGAAGAATTCTATCAGGCCTATGAGACCCAGCAGAATTATTTCATTTCCCTTCTGGTAAATGCAGACAATGCTATTGACCAGGCACATGCAGACCGGGCACCGCTGCCGTTTCTGGCATCCATGGTGGATGACTGTATCAAGGCCGGAAAGACCTGCGAGCAGGGGGGATGCGTGTATAACTTTACCGGACCCCAGGGCTTTGGTATTGCCAATGTGGCAGATTCCCTCTATGCGGTAAAGACTCTTGTATATGACGAGAAAAAGGTGTCCATGGCTGACCTGAAAAAGGCGCTGATGTTTAATTACGGAGAGACGGACAATCCTTTGGTGGTTGCCCAGGTGGCCGGAAATGTAGCCAGAGAATTTATTTCCCAGGGAGTTCAACCGGATCCTAAGACAGTGGCAGCCACGGCAAAACAGGTGCTGGCAGGATCTGTAACTGCTGAGGATAAGGCAAAATTCCAGAAGATCCGTGAGATGATCGATGAAGTTCCGAAATTCGGAAATGATGATGAGAAGGTTGACCGTTTTGCAAGAGAAGCAGCTTACACTTATACCAAACCGCTGCTGCAGTATCGGAATCCCAGAGGCGGACAGTTCCAGGCGGGACTTTATCCGGTATCTGCCAATGTGCCTTTGGGTGCCCAGACCGGTGCAACACCGGATGGAAGATACGCCGGAATGCCGGTGGCAGATGGTGTATCACCGGGAGCAGGAAAGGATGTGAATGGTCCTACGGCTGCTGCCAATTCCGTTTCCGTCTTAGACCACGGCATTGCTTCCAACGGAACGCTGTTTAACCAGAAGTTCCATCCTTCAGCCCTGAGCGGAGATACGGGACTGGAGAATTTTGTCAGCCTGATCCGTACCTACTTTGACCGGAAGGGCAGTCATATGCAGTTTAATGTAGTATCCCGGGAGACTTTGCTGGATGCGCAGAAACATCCCGAAAATTATAAGCATCTGGTGGTGCGCGTAGCGGGTTACTCCGCACTGTTTACCACCTTATCCAAGAGCCTGCAGGATGATATCATCAGAAGAACGGAACAGGGATTCTGATCATCATAAAGGCAAAAGGTGAGAGTAACAATGGAAGATTTGACACAGGTAAAAGGAAGAATCTTTGATATTCAGAGGTACTCCATACATGACGGTCCGGGGATCCGCACCATTGTCTTTTTGAAAGGCTGTGTTCTCCGGTGTCGCTGGTGCTGTAATCCGGAATCCCAGGAGTATGACATCCAGACCATGATGGTAGATGGAAAACCCAAGATCATGGGGCAGGATGTGACGGTGGCTGAAGTGATGGAGACAGTGGAGAAGGATCGGCAGTATTACCGCAGAAGCGGAGGCGGACTGACACTCTCCGGAGGGGAGAGCCTTTGCCAGCCCAGGTTTGTCCGGGCACTGCTGGCGGAAGCCAAAAGAAGAGGGATCAACACAGCCATGGAGAGTATGGGCTGTGCACCCTATGAGGTGATAGAGGAGATCCTGCCGTATCTGGACACATATCTGATGGATATCAAGCACACCAATCCGGCAAAACATAAAGAATTTACCGGAAGGAGCAATGAACTGATGTTGGAAAATGCCAGAAAGATCGCGGCGTCCGGCATGACGGATCTTGTGATCCGGGTTCCGGTGATCCCCACCTTTAATGAAACACCGGAGGAGATCGCGGATATTGCCCGGTTTGCGGACAAACTTCCGGGAGTGCATAAGATTCATTTGCTGCCCTATCATCGTCTGGGGCAGGATAAATACAGCGGTCTGCAAAGGGAATATCCCATGGGAGAGATCCTTCCCCCGGAAAATGATCATATGCAGATGCTGAAGAAGACGGTGGAAAATGTCTCCCGGCTGGAATGTCATATCGGCGGCTGAGAGAGAAAGGCAAACACATGATAGAATTGAATTCGTTGGAAAATAAAATGAGGATCATACAGGAAAGTGTTCCGGGACGACAGGTAACACTGGCACATATCATTGCCAGCCCGGATCCGGTCCTTTACCAGAAACTTGGTCTGGATCCCAGCTTGGATTATGACAAGGCGGCCATCGGCATTACCACAGTAAGTCCTTCTGAGACGTCTGTGATCATGGCTGATATCGGTATGAAAGCCAGCGGTATCCAGCTGGGATTTGTAGACCGGTTCAGCGGTACCCTGATCTTTACAGGTACCGTCAGTGAGGTGGAAGCAGCCATGCATGCCATGCTTTCCTATGTGAAGGAGAAGCTGAACCATACCGTGTGTGAGATTACAAAGACATGAAAAAACTGGTGCTTATGGGCCGCAGCGCAGCGGGAAAGACCACACTCACCCAGGCGTTGCGGGGAGAAGAGATTCATTATTACAAAACCCAGGATGTTCACCATTATGAGAGTGTCATCGATACTCCCGGTGAATATGCCCAGAGTCACAGGCTGGGAAAGGCACTGGCCCTCTATACATACGAGGCAGATATTGTGGGAATTCTGGCGGCGGCCAATGAGCCCTATTCCATATTCCCGCCAAATGTAACCTGCCAGGCCAACAGAGAGTGCATCGGCATTGTCACAAAGATCGACCTGCCGGACGCCAATATTCCCCAGGCGGACCGCTGGCTGAAGCTGGCCGGCTGTACCAAAATATTTCATGTGAATTCTTTAGATGGTACAGGAGTAGATGAAATTATCGCATATCTGGATCAGGATGCCAAAAAGACATCCCCGGAAAATCATCAGCGGTAATCAATATAAATTCAACAAAATAAATCATATTTTTAAGGAGGAACTTGTTCTATGATGAACGAAATGGAAATCAAAAAACAGATCTGCGAGGTTGGTAAAAGAATTTACAACCGTAACATGGTAGCAGCAAATGACGGTAATATCTCCGTAAAATTAAATGACCATGAATTCCTTTGCACCCCCACCGGTGTATCCAAGGGATTTATGACACCGGAATACATCTGCAAGGTTGATGAGAACGGTAATGTGCTGCAGGCAAACAAAGGATTCAAGCCTTCTTCCGAGATCAAGATGCACATGAGAGTGTATCAGAAGCGTCCGGATGTAGGATCTGTTGTACATGCACATCCTACCTATGCTACCGCTTTTGCTATCGCAGGTATTCCGCTGACCCAGCCCATCATGCCGGAAGCTGTTATTTCCTTAGGCTGTGTACCCATCGCTGAGTACGGCACACCGTCCACCATGGAAATTCCGGACAATCTGGAGAAGTATCTTCCTTATTTCGATGCAGTTCTGCTGGAGAGCCACGGTGCACTGACCTGGAGTACCGATCTTATGGCAGCATACCACAAGATGGAGAGCGTTGAGTTCTACGCAGAACTTCTTTACAAGGCAAAGATGTTAGGCGGACCCAAGGAATTCGATAAGGAAAATATCAAGAAACTGTATGAGATCCGTCGTAAGTTTGGTATGCCCGGAAAGCATCCAGCAAATGTATGCCTGAACAAGGACGGCGACAACTGCCATAACTGCGGTGGATGCAAGCCGGATTATGCAGGAATGCCGGGATACGAGTACAATTTCGGATGTGATTGCGAGAACAAGTCCGGTGTGGATGAGGAAGCTATCGCAGCAATCGTTAAGAAAGTAATTGCAGAGATGCAGTAAGTTTTTTCAGGAGGCCAAAATGCAAAACGATAACATGGAACAGATCGTTTACAATGTGGTGAAAAAAATGACGGCCTCTTCGGTTATGAATCTTGCTCTGGCAAAGGAACTGATCCGCCGGGTAGAGGAAAAGGCGGCGCAGATGGGAGTGAAAGCTGTGGTTGCTGTTTCAGACGCAGCGGGAAGACCCATTGCCATCGAATGTATGGATGGGGCCTACATTGGAAGTTTTGATGTGGCGCTGAACAAGACCTATACATCGGTAGCTTTCCAGATGCCTACCGCAGAGCTGGCAAAGCTGGCAGCTCCGGGAGGATCCCTTTACGGAATCCAGAATACCAACGAAGGAAAGATCGTGATCTTCGGCGGCGGGGAACCTCTTTATTGCGGAGACACACTGATCGGAGCCATCGGAGTCAGCGGCGGCACGGCTGAGCAGGATACAGCCCTTGGGGCATACGGCAAAAAAATATGTAAGGAAGTGATATCTTGGAAATGACAGAAAGTCAGATCAAAAATATTGTGGAAGAAGTCATGGCAAAAATGCAGCTGTCCGGTGATGCCGGCACCATGCACGGCGTATTCAGTGATATGAATACCGCCATTGCCAAGGCAAAAGAAGCCCAGAAGGTTGTCCGCATGATGTCCATGGATCAGAGAGAAAAGATCATTTCTAATATCCGTAAAAAGATAAAGGAAAATGCAGAGACCATGGCGCGTATGGGTGTTGATGAAACCGGTATGGGAAATGTGGGAGATAAGATATTAAAGCATCTCTTAGTTGCGGAAAAAACACCGGGAACAGAGGATATTACCACAACAGCCTGGTCCGGTGACCGGGGACTGACCCTGGTGGAAATGGGACCCTTCGGTGTGATCGGAGCCATCACACCCTGTACCAATCCCAGTGAAACAGTACTCTGCAACACCATGGGTATGTTAGCAGGCGGAAATACGGTAGTGTTTAATCCTCATCCCCAGGCCATTAAGACCTCCATTTTTGCAGTGAACCTGTTAAATGAGGCATCCCTGGAAGTGGGAGGACCGGACAACATTGCATGTACGGTGGAACATCCCACACTGGATACCAGCGCGATTATGATGAAACATAAGGACATCCCACTTCTGGTGGCAACCGGAGGACCGGGAGTTGTTACAGCAGTACTTTCCAGCGGAAAGCGTGGTATCGGTGCCGGCGCAGGAAATCCTCCCGCACTGGTGGACGAGACAGCAGATATCCGCAAGGCTGCAGAGGACATCGTAAACGGATGCACCTTTGACAA
Source organism: uncultured Pseudobutyrivibrio sp. (assembly GCA_945946605.1). Taxonomy (GTDB): domain Bacteria; phylum Bacillota; class Clostridia; order Lachnospirales; family Lachnospiraceae; genus Pullilachnospira_A. Next base: position 8,705 of record CAMEWP010000030.1, read on the forward strand.
TAACCTTCCCTGTATCGCAGAGAAGGAAGTGGTGGCAGTGGACAGCATCTGCGATGAACTGATGAGATATATGGTGGAAGAGCAGGGCTGCTATCTGGCATCCAAGGAGATCCAGGACAAACTGGTGGCAACCGTCTTTAACGAAAAAGGTGCTCTGAACCGTAAGTGTGTAGGAAGAAGTGCCAAGGTACTTCTGAAGATGGTAGGTGTAGATGTTCCGGACAATATCCGCTGCATTACCTTTGAGGGACCAAAGGAGCATCCGCTGATCGCAGAAGAATTGATGATGCCCATCTTAGGCGTTGTCCGGGCAAAGGATTTTGATGATGCGGTGGAGCAGGCTGTATGGTTGGAGCACGGCAACCGTCATTCCGCACATATCCACTCCAAGAATGTGGATCGTATCACAGAGTATGCAAGAGCTATGGATACCGCCATCCTGGTTAAGAACGGCCCGTCCTATGCGGCATTAGGTTTCGGTGGAGAAGGATTCCCCACCTTTACCATTGCCAGCCGTACCGGTGAAGGACTTACCAGTGCAGCAACATTTACAAAGAGAAGAAGATGTACCATGTCTGATTCTTTATGTATCCGATAGAATGAAATGGCAAATGGCCAGGAAAGGAAACCATCATGGAAATGAATGAAAATCAGGTAGAAGCCATCGTAAGACAGGTGCTGAATAATTTATCCGGTACTTCTGCGGCTGGTTCTTCTGCAAGTAAAGAGATTCCAAAGACTGCGCATGTAGCAATGCTGACATCTCTGGAAAACTTTGAAATCAAAGAATTCCCCATGCCGAAAGTAGGAGATGATGATCTTCTGGTTAAGGTGGAAGGCTGTGGTATCTGCGGAACAGATGCCCATGAGTTTAAGAGAGATCCCTTCAGTCTGATCCCGGTTGCTTTGGGACATGAAGGAACAGGCGAGATCGTAAAGATGGGTAAAAATGTGAAGGTTGACAGTGCCGGCAAGCCGGTTAAGGTAGGAGATAAGGTAGTAACCTGCATGATCTTCAAGGACAACCCGGACATTACCATGTACGATCTGAATAAGCAGAATGTAGGCGGTGCCGATGTTTACGGACTGCTTCCGGATGATGATGTACATCTCAACGGATGGTTTGCAGACTATATTCTGATCCGCGGATCACTGGGAAGTACCTTCTTCAATGTCAGTGACCTTGATCTGGATTCCCGTATCCTTATTGAGCCCTGTGCAGTGCTGATCCACGCGGTTGAGCGTGCAAAGAGCACCGGAATCCTTCGCTTTAACAGCAAGGTGGTCGTTCAGGGATGCGGCCCCATCGGTCTGATCTGTATTGCAGTATTAAAGACCATGGGAATCCAGAACATCATTGCTGTGGACGGAAATGAAGGAAGACTGGAATTTGCAAAGCGCCTGGGAGCTTCCGGATCTGTAAACTTTAAGGATTACAACGGAGCAGAGGCAATGGCAGAAGGCATTGCAGCCCAGTTTGGCGGACAGTTAGCAGATTTCGCTTTCCAGTGCACCGGTTCTCCGGTAGGTCATTCCAACATTTATAAGTTTATCCGCAACGGCGGCGGACTTTGCGAGCTGGGATTCTTCATCAACGGCGGCGATGCAACCATCAATCCCCACTTTGATATCTGCTCCAAAGAGATCACTACCGTGGGAAGCTGGGTATATACTCTGAGAGATTATGCAACCACCTTTGATTTCTTAAAGAGTGCTCAGGAAATCGGACTCCCCATCAAGGAGCTGATCACAGATAAGTATCCCCTGAGCCAGATCAATGAGGCATATCGCAAGAATCTGGCTATGACCGGCCTTAAGATCGCGGTAATACCGGATTAATGACCGGGACAGAGAGGAGCCCACAAGATGGATGAAAGAGCAGTAGGAATTCTGGAGGTATATGGTCTGGTATGTGCCTTCCTTGCAGCGGATGCAGGATGTAAGGCAGCCAATGTTACCTTGGAACCCTTTGATAAAAATAAGCCGGCCAACGCCGACTCCCTTCCCGTTCCCCTGATCGTAACCATCAAGTTCCGGGGAAGTGTAGAAGATGTAACGGCAGCAGTTGAAGCAGGCCGGGCAGTGGCGGAGGCTAACACAGGTGTGATCGTAAGCCACATCATCCCGAGACCCACAGAGGATACCTTAAAGATGTTGGGAATCTGCGCATTTGATGTGGATTAAGAACAAAAAGAAAATAAGTGATATCGCAAAAGGCGATGGAAAGTGAGGAATAAAATGGCACAGGAAGCATTAGGAATGGTAGAGACAAGAGGTTTGACCGCTGCAATTGAGGCAGCAGATGCAATGACCAAGTCTGCAGAGGTAACTCTGGTAGGAACAGAGAAGATCGGTTCCGGACTGGTAACTGTTATGGTTCGCGGAGATGTAGGAGCTGTTAAGGCAGCAGTAGAGTCCGGTTCGGCAGCAGCAAGCCGTCTGGGTGAGCTGGTGGCAGAGCATGTGATCCCGAGACCTCACACTGATGTAGAAAAGATCCTTCCGGGATTCCCTCAGGCGAAATAGTCTATGGGTAGCTCATACGGATTGATCGAAGTTTCCGGCGTGGTTGCTGCAGTGGATTGTCTGGATGCAATGTGTAAGGCAGCAGAAGTAAATCTGGTAACCTGGGAGCGTAAACTTGGAGGCCGTCTGGTGACGGTGATCGTGGAAGGCGATGTGGCGGATGTAAAGGCGGCTGTGGAAGCGGCTGAGAAGATTGCAGAAGCCAACAACCATATTTTTGCGGCAGGCGGAGTGATTGCAGCTCCCTGTGAGGAAACCCGCAAGATGGTGGCTCTCAGTGCAAAGCGTCTGGCAAAGAAATAGCCGGAACAACAAGGTAGCAGCTGTACATATGTACAGATAAATAAAATGCTAAGTATTTTTTGCAAAAAATAAAAATGCCAAAGGAGGAAAAAAACATGGCACAGGAAGCATTAGGAATGGTAGAAACTAGAGGACTGGTAGCAGCAGTAGAAGCAGCTGATACTATGTGCAAGGCAGCTAACGTAACTCTGGTAGGAACAGAGAAGATCGGTTCCGGACTGGTAACCGTTATGGTTCGCGGAGATGTAGGAGCTGTTAAGTCTGCAGTAGAGGCAGGCGCTGCAAACGCAGAGAGACTTGGTGAGCTGGTAGCTCAGCATGTAATCCCGAGACCTCACACTGATGTAGAAGGAATCCTTCCCAAGATCAAATAATAGATCAAATAAAAGTGTGAACAGCCCCGGCAGATGACCGGGGATCGGAGTTGAATTTTCTGCAGAAAAAATCAATGAGGGATGCAAAGGGGAGGAGACGCTGCGGCAGAAGTCCTTCCCTTAGCGCATCCGATAACGAAATTTCCAAGAAAGATGCAGGTAGCAGAAATGGAAAGAAACCAGATTGAAGAGATTACCCGCGCAGTGATTGCGAGTCTGGCGCAGGAGACATCCAAAGGAAACGGCTATATGGTTCCCGTTGGAGTATCTGCCCGTCATATCCATCTGACACAGGAGGATGTGGAAACTTTATTCGGACCAGGTTATCAGCTTACAAAGAAAAAAGAATTGATGGGCGGTCAGTTTGCATCCAATGAATGCTGTACCATTGTTGGACTGAAATTGAGAGCCATTGAAAATGTCCGGGTGCTTGGCCCGGTGAGAAAGGCTACCCAGGTGGAGATCAGCCAGACAGATGCCAGAAAACTTGGCATTAATGTTCCGGTAAGAGAATCAGGAGATGTGGCAGAGAGTGCCCCCATCGCCATTGTAGGACCTAAGGGAGCGATTTATTGCAAAGAAGGTTGTATCATTGCAGCCAGACATATCCATATGTCACCGGCAGATGCCGCATCCTGCGGAGTCAAGGATGGGGACTATGTCAGCGTAAAAGTGGACAATGAAAGAGGTACCACCTTTGATAAGGTAAAGATCCGTGTGGATGACAGTTTCACCCTGGAAATGCATATCGACACAGATGAGGCCAACGCCAGCGAGATCAGCTGCGGTGACAAGGTGGCCATTATCAAATAGAAGAGAGGGCAGGAAATGATTGTAGGAAAAGTAACAGGAAGTATCGTTTCAACCCGGAAAATGGATAACCTGATCGGTAATAAGTTTATGATCGTAGAGCCGGTAGGCGTTATGAACGGCGAGGCAAAGCAGCTGGTGGCCATTGATAATATCGGTGCCGGTATTGGTGAATATGTGCTGGTGGCTCAGGGAAGTGCCGCCCGGATCGGCTGTGGTATGCCGGAAGCACCGGTGGATGCAGCCATCGTGGGAATTGTGGATGATATTGGAAAGCTGAGATAACAGGTTATGGAAATTGCAGAATTAAGTAAGATCTTAAGGGAGAATGGTATCGTTGGTGCCGGCGGAGCAGGATTTCCCACCTATGGGAAATTATCCGAAAAGGCAGATACCATTCTCATGAACTGCGCAGAGTGTGAACCGCTGCTGAAACTGCATCGTCAGATGCTGCAGGAGCATACGCAGGAGATCCTGAAGGCCTTCGCCCTGATCCAACAGACAGTTGGGGCAAAAGAGGCCATTATTGGAATTAAAAGTGAATATAAGAGCACCATCGATGCTTTAAAAGAATATATAGATGACTTCCCGGGGATGCGTATTCATGAACTGCCGGGAGCATATCCCATGGGGGATGAAGTGGTACTGATCTATGAGGCCACAGGCCGTGTGGTAAGACCCGGCGGTCTTCCCATTGAGTGCGGTGTCGCTGTATTTAATGTGGAAACCCTGTATAATGTTTACCGGGCAGTGGCAGAACAGCAGCCCGTGACGGATAAATGTGTGACGGTGGTGGGAGAAGTGGAACACCCTGTTACAGTCCGGGTTCCTGTGGGAACTTCCATTAAAGAAGTGGTAAAAATGGCAGGAAAGATCACGACGGATGATCCGGTATACCTGCTGGGTGGTCCCATGATGGGAAATTTCGGAAGCGACAGCCAGCCGGTAACCAAGACTACCAATGCGGTGATCGTTCTTTCCAGAAACCATCCCCTGGTGTTGAAGAAGGAATCAAAATTTAACATAGATGTGGCCAGGGCAGCAAGTATCTGCTGTCAGTGCCAGTCCTGCACAGATCTTTGCCCCCGGCATAATCTGGGGCATCCCATTACCCCGCATCTGTTTATGCGTTCAGCAGCCAATCGGGATTTCAGGGATTTAGAACCGTTTCTGGATACCATGTTCTGCAGTTCCTGCGGTGTATGTGAACTTTACAGCTGCCCTCAGGGGCTGGCACCCCGGAGTATGATCGCAGAATACAAAGCAGGGCTTCGTAAAAACGGCATCAAGCCGCCGGCAAGAACAGCGGCTCCGGTAAGAGATGATGTGAGAAATTACCGCAGAGTTCCGGAGGAGCGCCTTATGGCCCGGCTGGGACTGACTCAGTATGATAAGGCGGCACCATTGGATGATGAGATCCGCGGTGTTGGTAAAGTGAAAATTTTATTGAGCCAGCATATTGGTGCACCGGCAAAAGCCTGTGTGGCGGCAGGTGATATGGTTCAAAAAGATCAGATCATCGGGGAAGCGGCAGATGGACTGAGTGTAAATATTCACGCATCCATCAGTGGAAAAGTAAAAGAAGTGACAGACCGCTATATTGTGATAGAAGAATAGGCGATCAGGAGGCAGAAAATGCAAAAAGCAATCGGCATGATTGAATTTAAGACAGTATCCGCAGGTATTACTGCGGCAGATCAGATGGTGAAGACGGCTGATGTGGAGATTTTGGAAGCACAGACCGTCTGCCCCGGAAAATATATTGCCATTGTGGCAGGAGATCTCAGTGCGGTAAAAGCGGCGGTGGAGAGAGCAAGACAGACACGGCCGGAAGAACTCATCGATGATTTTGTTCTGGGAAATCCGGATGAATCCATATTCCCGGCGATTTACGGCAGCAGTTCTGTGGAGGGCATCAGTGCCCTGGGAATTCTGGAAACCTACGATGCAGCTTCCATTATTGTGGCAGCAGATATTGCAGCAAAGACTGCCATCGTAAAACTGATAGAACTGCGGATTGCCAAAGGAATGTGCGGCAAATCCTATATGTTGATCACCGGTGAAGTGGCAGCCTGCGAGGCGGCCATCGCCAAGGCAAAGGAATCAGTGGGAGAAAAGGGAATGTTTCTGGATTCCTCCGTTATCGCACATCCGGATCCACAGATGTGCAAGGCAATTTTGTGAGAGAACAGGTGAGAATATTATGCTTGCAATTGAGCGGCGAAAACTGATATTGGAACAATTGCATGAGGAAAAACGGGTAGTAGTCAGTGAACTGAGCCGTAAATTTGATGTTTCCGAGGAAACCATCCGACGGGATCTGGAAAAATTTGAAAAAGAGGATCTCGTGACAAAAAGTTACGGCGGTGCTGTCTTAAAGGAGAGCGTAGGAGCAGAAATGCCCTTTAAGGTCAGGAAGAAAAAGAACATGCTGGGAAAGCGTGTCATCGGAGAGATCCTGGCTGATATGATCTCAGATGGGGACCATATCCTGTTGGATCCCAGTACCACGGCACTTTCCATTGTCCGGGCTTTGCGTATGCGGCAGAGACAGAATATTACCATTATCACCAATTCCATTGAAGTGTTGGTGGAGTGTGCGGAGGACAATAACTGGAATATCATTTCCACCGGTGGAACCCTGCAGACAGACAATTATGCCCTGGTAGGACCTAAGGCCATTGAGGGAATCGAATCTTTCCATGCAGACAAAGCTATTATTTCCTGTAAAGGATTTGACATGGAACGGGGATTGACGGATACTTATGATATGCTGTCACAGGTAAAACAGACCATGCTGCGCAATGCCTCTGAGAGGATTTTGGCAGTGGATTATACCAAGTTCGATCAGGTGGCATTTTCAAGGATCTGCCCCGTGGGAGATATTGACATGGTGGTGACAGATGAACAGCCGTCCGGTGCATGGCTGGAATACTTTAAAGATAAAGGAATGAAGTGCTGCTATGGAGAAAAAGACCAACGTTATAGCATTTGCCAATAATAAGGGCGGAAGCGGTAAGACCACAACCTGTTCTAATGTGGGTTATTCCCTGTCCACACTGGGGCGAAAAGTACTGCTGATCGATGGAGATATGCAGATGAATCTGACACTTTCCTTTTTTGAGGAATCTCAGGTTCTGGATTTTGCCATGGGAGAGAAGAATCTGTACCATGCGATCCGGGAACAGAAGGATCTGACAGATTATGTGGTGCATACCAGGTATGAAAATCTGGATCTGCTCCCGTCCTCTACCCTGATGAGTGGTATGGAATATGAACTTTTCACCAAATGGCAGAGAGAATTCATTTTGCGTAATGGATTAAAAAAGATCCGGGAATCCGGGGTGTACGATTATATTCTCATCGATGCACCGCCTACGCTGGGGGGATGGGTAATGAACATCCTGTGTGCAGCGGACTATGTGGTGATGCCGGTGGAAGCAAGTCCCTGGGGACTGTTTGGCGTGGCCAATATGTTTGAATTTCTGGAGGATGTGAAGCGCATCAACGAACAGCTGGATCTTCTGGGAATTGCCATTACCAAGGTGGATATGCGGAAGAATTACTATAAGCAGACTCTTGCCGCACTGCAGGAAACAGAGAATGTAAAGGTATTTGATTCCGTTATCCGTATTGACAGTGAAGTGGAATGGGCTCAGGATAACAGCAAGCCTATCATGATACATAAGAAAAATGCCAGAAGTGCTGCAGAGTACCTGGCGTTAGCGAAGGAGATGGATGCATTATGCCAGTAGGAACAGGAAGTATTAAACGGGCTGCCACGAAGGCGGGAGAAGTCAAAACAACAGCAACAGCAGAAAAACCTGCAGCAGCGAAGACGACTTCAGCAAAGACGGCTTCAATAAAAACAGTTGCGCCTAAGACAACTTCGACAAAGACAACAAGGACGAAGAAGGTTACCGCATCCACAGTTCCGGCAATTTCACCGGAAGTAGTGGATCAGGTGCAGCTGACAGGAAATGAGGTATGTCACCTGACGGAAGATCTGCCGGTGTATCTGCTGTGATTTTGGGGACGGTTCTTTTGCCACGGGGGGTGTCCCTATGGCTTGTCACAAATTAAAATTTTATTATGGTATTGGACATAATAATAACAGGATATTTTGGTTCGACCCTTTGAACGGGACTGGGACTGAAATATCCTGTTTTGTTATTTTCCCGTTATAGAAATACTTTCCATAAAAAAGAAGCAACTTTCCGGTAAACTTGGGAAAATTTTCGTGAATTTTCCCGGAGCTTAATTGGTGAATCCGGAGAAATCTTTACGAAAAAAACGATATGATATTGTA
>CAMEWP010000031.1 GCA_945946605.1 uncultured Pseudobutyrivibrio sp.
ACTTCTTCGTATTCCGCAATGCAGAGACAGATGAGGTGAAGGTGGTATATAAGAGAATGGGTAATACTTACGGACTGATCGAGCCGGAGTGCTAAGAAGTTTGCGTATTGTCAACGGCCTTTGCGAAGTGTCGACAGAATCTCTGAAATGTTGTGATATGCTTACCTTTGAGAGGTGAGCACATGAGAGAAATGACATTTGGAGAAGTGATCAGAAATATTCGCAGGCAGAAGGGGATGACCCAGGAGGAAGTGGCAGAGGGAATCTGTTCTGTCAGTTCCTTGTCAAAAATGGAGAATGGAAGCCAGAATCCTTCCAGTCAGAAGTTCCAGCAGATCATGGAACGACTGGGGGAGTCTGGCTATTCTTATGCCCGCTTTTTCAATGAGAAAGATTACGAGAGAAATCGGAAAAAACAAATGCTTCTTGAGGCACTGGAGTTTGACAGAAGAGATCTGGCGGAGGAACTTCTGTGGGAGTTTTACCGGGAAGGGACAGAGGATATCCTGGAGAAACAATTTTTGCAGGGGATGCAATTGTTTTGGCAGGAAAAGTACCTGTGTCCCATGAAGGATTATGGAAAACAGTGCCTGGAGATCCTGCAAATGACCAATCTGTCCTTCCGGCCCGGAGGGAAGGCGAAGGAACAGCCGGCGTTGAGTCATATGGAACTGTTACTTTTGAACAATGCAGGTCTGGGATATTTCTGGGAGAAGCAATATCCCAAGGCGGCTGAGATCTTTCTTCAGATGTATCGGATGACGAAGGAGATGAGTCATAAGGAAACAGAGTGGAAAAAACAAAAGGCAGCAGTCTGTGCAAATCTGGCGCTGGTGCTGATGAAACTGGGCCGGTATCAGGAGGCTTGGGATTATCTGCAAAGGGGAATGCGATGTGTGGAGTGTCAGGGCGGTGTGTGGCTGTATCTTCAGATGCTGTACATCCGTCGGGAATGGTATCTGCAAATGGGGGAAGAACATGCAGATCAGGGACGCATGACAGAAGTACTGATGTATGAGATCATGGCAGATCTCTGGGGAAAATCCCATGGAATGGCCAGGCTGCAGGCCATGCTTTTCGCAAGACCCGGGATCATGGTTTTCTGATTTTATTCCCTTGTCATGATTTGCAAAATGGTATACTATAAACAATAGAAAATTATGCTTGGAGAGGAAGAAAAGTGATTCAGATCGACGGATACGATATCAACTATAAAATCACAGGGAATGGACCGGAGACGGTGGTGATCCTGCAGGGATGGGGAACAACGCTGGAGATGTATGATTCTATTGCGGGAATTCTTGCTCCGGCCTACCGTGTGGTACAGCTGGATCTTCCGGGATTTGGCAAAAGTACAGAGCCGAGAGAACCCTGGGATGTGAGTGCATACTGCCGTTTCTTCGAGAAGTTCATGAAAGCTCTTGAGATCGAAAAGGCACATCTTGTGGGACATTCCTACGGATGCAGGATGATGATCAAACTGGCTTCCCAAGGAACAACTTTTGAGATCGGCAAAATGGTGGTCATTGACGGCGCCGGTGTGGTGCGTAAGAAGAGCCTGAAGACCAGAATGAAGATCCGCGTATTCAAGATCGGCAAATGGATCTTAAACAGCAAGCCGGTGTATGGTCTGATTCCGGAAACCATAGATGCCTGGAAAAATCAGCAGGGATCTGCCGACTATAGAGCGGCCAGTCCCATGATGCGTCAGTGTATGGTCCGGGCGGTCAATGAGGATCTGACCCATCTGATGCCGCAGATCAAAAATGAGACTCTTTTGGTCTGGGGAACCTTAGATACGGCAACGCCCCTGGCGGACGGAGAACTCATGGAGCAGCTGATGCCCAATGCAGCATTGGTGAAGATTGAGGGAGCCGGTCATTATTCCTATCTGGAACAGCCGGTGTTGTTTGAGAGTTTGATGAAGTCATTTTTTGGTTTATAGAGGAGTTCTTTTATGTATTTGTTTCAAATGATCCTGACGGTGTGCAGCTGGCTGGTTCTTCTGGCGGCGCTGATCCCCATGATAAAATATAACCTGCATATGTTCCAGCTGAATGGCTACAAGAATGGGGAGCATCTGCACTGGATCCGCAAAAACAGCCGGCTCTTTCGCATCCTTGTGGTGGATGTGCTGCTGGCATTGGCGGAATATCTGTGGTTTTTGTTTTTCGGATGGAATGCGCTGATGGTGCTGCTGCGGCTGATCGCGATTTTTTATATGGCACTGACGGCATGGAATTATGACTTTTTAAATAAAAATAAGACAAAGAAGAAACTGGTATATACCATGAGGGTGAAACGCCTGATGGTGACAGAGATTCTGGTGCTAGCTTTGGTGACTCTTCTGGTGGCGCTTCCGACACATGAGAGGATGGGAACGGCGCTGATGCTTCAGGTGGTGCTTGTGGCTCTGATGCCATTTCTTCCGGTGCTCTGCAACTGGATCAACACACCGGTGGAAAAGGGTGTAAATCAGCACTTTATCAACGATGCTGTGCGCAAACTCCGGTCTGTGCCGGATATCAAAATCATCGGTATTACCGGAAGTTACGGCAAAACATCTGTGAAATTTTATCTGAAGACTTTGCTTGAGGCAAAATACAGTGTACTGATGACACCGGAGAGTTTTAATACGCCTATGGGCGTGGTGCGGACCATACGGGAACAGCTCCGGCCGGATCATGAGATTTTCCTTTGCGAGATGGGAGCCCGTCATGTGGGGGACATCAAGGAGATCTGCGACATGGTCCACCCTCATCATGGAATTATTACATCCATTGGTCCCCAGCATCTGGAAACATTTTATTCCATGGAAAATATTGTGCATACCAAGTATGAACTGGCAGATGCTTTGCCAAAGGACGGTATGCTTTTCCTGAATGGAGATTGCGAATATATCACAGACTGCTGCGATGCCTATCCAAACCGTATCCTGTATTCGGCAACAGAACAGAAACAGGGGGGCTACTATGCAAAGGACATCCGGGTAAATGAACTGGGAACAGAATTTACATTGGTAACACCGGAAGGGGAGGAGGCTGCCTTCCAGACCCGCCTCATCGGTGCACACAATGTGATCAATATTGTAGGGGCTCTTGCTGTGGCACATCAGATGGGAATTTCCCTGGATGAGCTGAAGATCCCGGTCCGCCGGCTGACACCGGTGCCCCATCGGCTGGAGATGACGCACAGAGGGAATGTTACCATTATCGATGATGCGTACAATTCCAATCCAGTAGGATCCAAGGCAGCAGTGGAGACACTTGCCATGTTTGACGGTGTCCGTATCCTGGTAACACCGGGAATGGTGGAACTGGGAGATCAGGAGGATGAGTACAACCGGAAATTTGGAACTTATGCGGCAGCCTGCTGCGATTATGTGGCATTGGTTGGACAGCGGCATACCCGCCCCATTGCGGAGGGGTTAAAGTCCCAGGGATTTGATGAGAAAAAGATTTTTGTGGCGGAGAAACTGGAAGATGCTTTGAATTTTGCCTATGGCATCAAGGATGAGCGCCATAAATATATATTGCTGGAGAATGATCTGCCGGACAATTATTAAACCGTTTTTTTAAAGGAAAGAAAGGAATGCATTATGAAGACAAGAATAGCAGTGATGTTTGGAGGAAAGAGTGTAGAACACGAGGTTTCCATTATCTCTGCGATCCAGGCTATCGGCAGCATGGATCAGGAGAAATACGATATCATGCCGGTGTACATTTCAAAGGAAAATGAGATGTATATGGGAGATGCTGTTGGAAATATTGAAGAGTACAAGGATATGGATGCACTGATGGCGAAGTCCCAGCGTGTGATCCTCATCAACAATCATGGAACCCCCTGTTTTATTCCATACCCTGCAAAGCGTTTTGGCAAGGTAAAAGAGATACCGGTGGATCTGGCATTTCCGATTGTACATGGAACGAATGTGGAAGATGGTGCGCTGCAGGGCTATCTGAAGACTGTTGGGATTCCTTTCGTGGGATGTGATGTGACAGCTTCTGCTGTGGGTATGGATAAATATGTGACTAAGGCTATTTTGAAGGATAACGGAATCCCGGTACTGGATTGCATCCAGTTTACAACAAAAGATTACCGTGATATGGATGGAATCGTAGCATCTGTGGAGGAACGGCTGGGTTATCCTGTGATCATCAAACCGGTAAATCTGGGATCCAGCGTGGGAATCAGCGTGGCAAAAGACCGGCCGGAACTGGTGAGGTCCATTGACGATGCTTTCCTGTACGCCGGCAAAGTAATTGTGGAGCATGCCATCACCAATCTGCGGGAGATCAACTGCTCTGTATTGGGAGATGATGAGGAAGCAATTCCTTCCGAATGCGAAGAGCCCATGCATACAGAGGATATCTTAAGCTTTGAGGATAAATATCTCAGCAACGCTAAGAGTGGCGGTGCTTCCAAGGGAATGGCAAGTGTTTCCAGGAAGATCCCTGCGGACATTTCCGATGAGATGAGAGATCAGGTGAGAGCCATGGCGGTAAAGGCGTTCCAGTGCTTAGGATGCAATGGCGTGGCCCGGATGGATTTTATGATTGATGGTGATACTGGGGAATTGTATTTTAATGAGATTAACACCATACCCGGATCTCTGGCATTTTATCTCTGGGAGCCGGTGGGTGTACCTTATCGGGAATTGCTGGATCGAATGATCTCGCTTGCATTGAAACGCCGGAGAAGAGAACAGAGTCTGACATTCTCCTTCTCCAGCAATATTTTAGATCAGCAGAGTTTGGGTGGTCTTAAGGGCGGCAAGATGGGGAAATAAGCAGTTCGTCGCCTTTTTCCTTCATCTCTGCAACGATGCCCTGTACATAGGCGCCTGGGCGTTTCTTATACTCCTCCGGGATTTCTGAAGGCAGGATCGGTTTGCCGTAGGAAATCACCACTTTGGTCTTTCGGAGGAAGGGCATGTGATTTTCAAATATCTCTTCTGTGTTAGAAAAAGCCACCGGGACAATGGGGCAGCCAGTCTTGGTGGCTATTTTAAATGTCCCTTCGTGGAAAGCAGCCATTTCTCCGGTCTTACTTCTGGTCCCCTCAGGAAAAACAAAAATGGAAATTCCGTGCTTTACCTGGTCGATAGCGGCAAGGATGGTCTTCAGTCCCTGCCTGGTATCGTCACGATTTAAAAAGAGGCAGTAAACCCGCTCCATCCAGGTCCTTAACAGTGGGATCTTCTGCAGGGAATCTTTGGAAATATATCCGGTCAGTCCCGGGCACCGGGAATAGGATGTGACGATGTCAAAATAACTCCGGTGGTTACCAACATAGAGAACAGCCTCATCGGTGGGAACATTTTCATATCCGGTAACAATGACTTCCACACCGGCGATATGTTCCAGTACGGAAAGTGCCCACTGCACCATGCGCAGGGTAACAAGATCAATGGATTTGCGGTTGAATTTGCGCAGAATCCATAAAATGCCCAGCACCGGAATGCCAAGAATCAGGTAAGTGACAGCAAATAAAATAAATAATATGGATCTTATCATAGCAATCTCCTTTAATTCTTTCTTTTAGTCTGAAATATCCCATTTATTATACCCCAATTTCTTGTAAATGGATAGCATAATGTTTGTGAGGCATAAGACATACCAAGGCGGAATATGGATATTACAAGAAGAAAATGAGGTCTTTTGGATGGAAGGCATGGGAAATGAAATAGATCGTGGTAAAGGTTGTGGCAAGAGAAAGTGGAATTCCGGATTGATTTTATGTCTGTGGATATGCAGCGTGGGCATATTGTGGGGTGGGTGCGGCCTAAAAAATCCTGATATGGAAAAACTGAGGGATGTGGAATATACGGTAGTGCCCGAGGCGGATGTCCCGGAGGAACTGCTGGCGGCTATTCAGGAGAAAAAGGAGGAGGAATTCCAGTTTATCTATGAGAGCGGAGAGGATCTGTATATTGCCAAAGGATATGGCGTGCAGCCCACAAGCGGTTACAGTATTCAGGCCAGGGAATTGTATCTGACCAAAGACTGCCTGGTGCTTGACACGGAACTGACAGGACCGGGGGAAGGACAGAAGGTTCAGGAAACCAGGACATATCCCTATATTGTCATAAGGACAGAATACATGGATAAAAATGTGATTTTCCAATGAAAGAAACAAAACAAACTATAAAAATAAACTTTTTGACAAATCGAACAAAAAATGATATAATTGTGAAAATGCGTTTGGCGAAGTAAAAAGCCAAGTAGGAGGTAGAGTGAGCATGGAGCATTCAGAGTTCGATAAAGTTCGGGCATCTGTAAAGCAGCAGTGCGGCAGCAGAGTCGTAATTCAGCTTGACAGAGGCCGTAATAAAGTAGATATTCAGGAAGGAACGATCCAGGAAGCATATCCCAGTGTATTTACCATCTTGGTAGACGACACAGAGGATCGGCCGGCACAGCTGTTGTCCTTCAGTTATACGGATATCATTACAAAAGAGATCCGTATGAAGCTGTGTTAATACAGAAGAATAAAATTGCATAGTTACACTAGAGGGTCTGACAGTTAGGTCAGGCTCTTTTTCTTGGTTTAAATACGGCGAAAGATGCAAATTATTAAAGAAATAATTGCGAAAAGGTGCAAGTTATAGCCGGAACCACAAGAAAAATCGCCGGGACTGTTGTAAGCCCCGGCGATTTTTGCAGGTTTTTGTACGGAATTATTTAGGTGAAAATCCTAGATGGTTCCGTTTTTGATGACCCGGTACATATATTTGACATTCTGACGAAGCCGGTCCTCGGAAATGGTTCCGTTCTTTACGCCTTCCACAATGGGTGTGGTGTACTGGCTGTCTGTAGTGCCCGGTGTAAACCAGCACAGACCTGCCTGGGTCGAAGTTGCGATATCTGCAGTGTCATAGCTGTTCCAGTCTGTCATGATATAGCCTTCCAGTCCCAGTTCCTGACGGAAGATACCCTGAAGCAGTTCTTCGTCTTCAGCAGTAAACACACCGTTGCAGGCATTGTAGGATGTCATGATAGAGGATGGTTTCTTTACCTCAAAGGCAACTGCGAAAGCTCTTAAGTAGATGTCCCGCAGAGCACGCTGGGAAACAATGCTGTGGTTACGCTTTCTGGTGGACTCTGCTCCGTTGCAGCATACATGTTTTACGGAGGATGCAACACCTGCATCTTCCAATCCCTTGCACTGATTGCCCGCCATGATACCGGTGAGCAGAGGATCCTCGGAGAAATACTCCGGCTGACGGCCGCAAAGAGGATTCCGGTGGATGTTCATTGCCGGTGCCAGGATCATCTGGACATTATTTTCGGCGGCTTCCTCCGCAATGACCTGACCAACTGTGTATGCCAGATCCGCATTCCAGGTAGAACATACCAGGTTGCTGGTGGGCATACCGATGTTGGGTTTGTTGATATTTACACCGTTGTTTCCGTCGGCTACTGCATAATAAGGAATATCTCTTCCGGGAAGCTGGCTGACTCTTCCGGCCACGCCTACATCCTGCATACCCCATCCGGAACTTGCACAGACGCTGAATCTTGCCAGTTCTTCTATCGACCAGTCATCCACATCATCAAACAGACCGCCCTTTAATTCCACGGAATCAGGGATGGATTGTCTGCCGGTTCTGTTGGGTAGCTCGTGTACACCTTCCACGATACCGGACAGTTCACCCTTGGGATAGGAGTCGGGATCTTTTTTGGAAAGCCGCTTGAAATCAATGGGCGGTGCCATGTAATTTCCAACCTCTTTTACGGTTACGGTTTCTGCGATGTGGAATGAGCCGATCTCCGTTACTTCATTCACATTTGCACCAAGGAACAGCTTGTATTCCCCTGCTTCCATGATAAAGGAAGATGTCTTTTCGTCGTAAGATGCAAAACGCTCCGGTGATACGGAAAGTGTCAGAGTCTCACTGGCTCCGGGTGCTAAAAGGTCCGTCTTTCCAAAGGCAACCAGGATCTTAGAGGGCTGTTCCAGTTCTCCGTCAGGAACGGAAGCATAAATCTGTACTACTTCTTTGCCGGCGGTGTCACCGGTGTTGGTAACCGTAACGGAAATTTCACCTTCCGGAGCAAAGGCTGCGGTCTTGCATTCTGATGCAAAGGTGGTGTAGGAGAGACCGTATCCGAAGGGATATGCCACATCTTTTCCAAAGGTATCAAAATACCGGTAGCCTACATAGATATCTTCCTCATAAACGGTGTCAACCCATACATCGTGATCAGCATCCAGAGCTTCTTCCGGTGTGGGAGGCATATAAAAGTTTTTGGAGGAAGGAATGTCATAATAGTCAAGACTCCAGGTGTCTGCCAGTCTTCCGGAAGGACAAACAGAACCGTTTAAAATGTTGACGATGGCCTCACCGCCCAGCATACCGGGATAACCGCACCAGATGGCAGCGTCAATGGCATATTCCTCGATAAAACGCACATCCATGGGATAACCGGAGTTGACAATGACGATGAGGGAAGCATATTTCTTCCGGGCATCGGCAAGCATCTGTTTTTCCTCTGAGGTGAGATAATACTGTCCCTCGAAAGCACCGTTGTCGAAGTTCTCGCCGGAAGCACGGCTGATGACTACGATGCCGGTGGAAGCATTGTCATCGATGACAAAATCACTTTCTTCCATGGCAATTCCAAGTCTCTTGGCATAACGGGGATTGATCTTACCTGCACCGACAGCACCCATACGAAAGCTCACGGCATTTTCCAGAGCAACCCGGGCATCCTTTGCAAGAGGAAGGGTATGGTTGGCATTCTTTAACAGGACGATTCCCTCTTCTGCTGCCTGCAGGGCGATGGCGTCATGGGCAGCGTACGCCGGATCCACTTCTCCCTTTGGCGCGGTGGTAAAGGTATACTCTGCCGGATCCATCATGTTTCCGTCGGTATCCACGAAATCAGAGATGTTCAGGGTGTATTCTTTATCATATTCGGTACAGATTTCCCGCACGAAGATGCCGGCCTTCTGCTGATCTCCTAAAATGGCAATTTTCTTGATGATATAGGGCAGTTCCTTCCCTTCATACAGGATCTTGCCAGGGATGCTCTCGTCGATCTCTTTTGAAAACTGGATCAGGACACAGCCGGAAAAAGCATGCTCCAACATATATACCTTGCCGTCCACATCGTCAATGTTATAGCCGGCATAAATAACGGGGCCAACCTTTGGCTTCTGGGTTTTGGGATCCACTATTTCAAAATGAGGTTCTTTGCCGTTGGCTACATCGCAGATGGCAGCAGCCAGGGGAGCCATTTCCGGTTTGATCTGGCCGATCATGGCAAGTGATAACGGTGTCATATAGTCTAAGGCCGGACCTTGCAGCATTTGTGGGGCAACCTTGCCGATAAATTCTTTGACAGCGGGGATGTCCAGGCATTCCCCTATGGTTGTTTCCATTGTGTACATTGTGTAATACCTCCTAACTTCATACATTACATGTTCATGATAAAAAGAGTATACATCGGACCGGGCATGATGTAGAATAGTTTCAAAAGACAATGACCTTGCAGAAAGTGACATGAGAGATGAGAGGAAATCAAAAGAAAATCCTATGCCTGGAAGAATTTGAACATCTGCCGCTGAATTTTGTGGAGCAGAGTATGCTGGTTTATAAGAAGTCTATCGGAAAAGAGGAAAATGAGCCGATGCTCCTTGCCACAGAAGATTATGTGTCCATGCTGAATCAGATGTATGCAGGCAGGGAAAGTATACAGATCAATTACGACGAGTTTAAGGAACGGGACCGGGAGACCTCTCTGGGATTTGCCGTTTTGGACTGGACGGGAGATGCAGAAGATTTTATCAATCTGGAAGAAAAAATGAAAGAGCGACTGGATGCCATGTTTTATCAGACAGAAAAGTCTACGATTCTTGAGCGGATGGATATCACCTCCACAAGGACTAATCGGTTCTTTCCGGCCCACTGGCATTCCAGCAGTTTTTTTGATGTATATTATGTGTATAAAGGCAGTCCGCTGGTGCATTTTCAGGAGTATGATGTGACATTGAGGGAAGGGGATGTGATGCTGCTGGCACCGGAGGTGCTGCATGGGGAGGAACTGTGCCACAGAGAGGATATCATGCAAAGCACTGCCATCCGGAAAACCACCTTTCAGGAGACTTTTCTGAAAACGGTAGCTGAGAATCAATTTTTGAAGAATTTTTTCTCTAAGGCACTAAATGGAAAGAGCGGCAACCAATATCTCATCTTTCACACAGGGGAAGATCAGGAAATAAAAGACTTGTTTTATCGTCTGCTGTTGGAAAATCATACCGGAGAGATGTATCAGAACAGTATGATGAACGCATACATGAGTCTGATTTTTGCCATATTGCTGAGAAAACACGACGATCATATGATTGTTCCGGAAGATTCCGTATTTCCATGGCAACCTCAGTATGCTAGAATTTTTAATTACATGGAGCAGCATTTTGCCACGGTTACCGTTGCGGATTTGGCGGAGCAGTTCAATTACAGTACCCGTCACATTATGCGGATCGTGGAAAACTGTACCGGGGAGAAATTTTCGGTTATCATCCGGAAATATCGGCTGGCGAGAGCGTATCAGCTTTTGAAAAATCCCCAGAATTCCGTGACTCAGACAGCGGAAGCGGTGGGGTATGAGGATGCCACCAGCTTCAGCCGGGCATTTAAAAAAGAGTACGGCATTTCGCCCAGTGAGGTGTCGGGGTAGAAGGGGGTAAATAATGTCCGTATGTTTCTTTTGATGATGTAAATATGGATTTTGCGAGAAAAAAACTAAAATTTTTATATAGTAAAGGCTTTCTGTCTTCTTATAATAGAGGGAATAAGAAAAGAAGTCAGGAGGAAATACCATGAGTTATATCAGAACTGTTTGCGGTGATATTGCCCCGGAAGAACTGGGTTATACCACCATGCATGAACATACCATTTCCAATCCAAGAGTTTTGCAGACTATACTGCTGAAATCCATGCCGGATATGATGAAGGGCGCCACCGCTTTTGAAGGAGGCGCTGACATCGGGAGAGAGAAAGAACGGAGGGAGAGAGAGGGAATCTCCGGAGAAGCACCGGAACTGAGTATTCAGGGTGTCATTAATGGAATGGGTCTGCCCCGTTCTAATCCGGCCCGGAAACTTTCCGATATAGATTTTTATGTAAATGAAATGAAAGCATTCCGGGAAGTAGGGGGTCAGGCGTTGGTTGATTGCAGCCCCATGCCCACAGGTGCTTCTCTCAAGGTGATCCGGGAACTGTCTGAAAAATCCGGCGTGAAGATCATTTCCTGTGCAGGGTATTACACCAAAGCTTCCATCAAGAAGAAGTATTTCAAAAAGGGAGAAGGTTATCTGCAGGAGAGAGTAGAGCAGTATCTGGAAAATGGTGACGGCAGTTGTGATGCAAGACCCGGCTTTGTGAAGTGTGCTATCTCCGTTGTGGAGAATGAGCAGATCTGTCCTCAGGAGCATATGGCAGTTCGGGCCTGCGCAAAGGCAGCGAAGAAATATGGCACTGCACTCCATATCCACACGGCTTTCCCAATCAGAAAACCGCTGGTTCTGGATCTGGCAAGAGAACTGAAGGATGAGATCGGCATCGATCCTACCAAGGTGGTGTTCTGTCATATGGATGGGTTTAACATCGGATTCGGAAATCTTGTGGCCCAGATCAATCATGAGGGTTATGAGATCGATCTGCCCCTGCAACTGGCCCGGATGGGATTCAATATCGGCATGGATACCTGGGGCGGAAAACCTGGGGATGACAAGGGAAACTCCATGGAGTGGGAGCCCAGAAAGAAACTGCTGATAGAGATGTTCGACAGAGGATATGGTGACCATATCACTTTGGGACATGATTTTATGAGCAAAGGCGGCGGTGTCCAGAACGGTGGATTCGGCTGTACCATGTTCCCACAGATGCTTCGGGAGATGGTGGCAGAAGGACGTTTAGATGAGGCGGCAGTACATACACTGACCATCGAAACACCGGCAAGGATCATGAGGATTGAAAGATAATTTGTCCATTTTATGAGAATATTGGAGAAAAGGTGATATTGCCCCACGGAAGGTCTCTGCCATAATGTGAAAGCAAAGGAGTGTAAAACATTATGCAGAGAATAGATTTTAATCAGGACTGGAATTTTTATAAAGAGGGAATGGAAGGGGAGCAGAGAAAGGTAACACTGCCCCATGATGCTATGCTTTATGAGAAACCACTGTGCCAAAGGATCGGGATACCATGTGCACCGAAGGGGCTGCCATGGAAGAGGGAAAAGCACCTTACACCATCGTGTTCTACGACTTTAACGGAAACGAAATGGATCGCTGCGGTTATGATGGTGAGATCCTGTACAATGATCTTGAGGCCATTACCGGTGTAGGCGGACAGCCGGTTCTGTATCATAAGGATAGTAAACTGGAGTACCAGGAGTCCTATGATGAGGAAATGGGTGTTGCATATCTGGATATGGTAGCAGCGGATGATGATACCTGTACGGTGACCTTGAGACATGACAAAACATTTGTGGATATGATGGATACCATCGTGGAAGGTACCTGGAGTAAAGACGGCAATGCTTACACCCTGAAGTCCGATGACGGAGACGCAACCGTAACCGTATCAGAGGATGGAAAGACAGCGGTTTACAAGGGAATCGACGGATCAGAGACAAACATGAATGTTCTGCGAGAGGCAAGTCTGGCTGTCGGCGGATCTCTTCCTTTTAAGATGAGTTTGGAAGGATTCTGTGATATTGATACCACATTGACACAGCAGTAAGAAATTGAAAAAATAACAGGATAAGCAAAAGGCGGACGATTTTTTCGCATTTACAGCGGAAAGAGGATCCGCCTTCCCTTATATATGCTATAATCAGACTGTTATTAAGGAGGGCAATTTTATGAGTGAAAAGAAACTGGCATTGAATCCGTATCTTCCGTTGGATACCTATATTCCGGATGGGGAGCCCCATGTGTTTGGTGATCGCATCTATGTATTCGGTTCCCATGATAAGGAAAATGGGGATACCTTTTGTATGTTGGATTATGAAGGGTTTTCAGCACCGGTGGATGACCTTGGTGACTGGAGAAGTGAGGGAATCATTTACCGGGCCGACCAGGATCCTACCCATGGGGATAAATACAAATACATGTACGCACCGGATGTGGTAAGAGGTTGTGACGGCAGATATTATCTTTATTATGCCATGGCGGGAGGATGTTTTACCGGACCGATCCATGTGGCTGTCTGTGATACCCCGGCGGGGAAATACGAATATTACGGGGAAGTAAGAAATCCGGATGGAAGTACCTTTGACCGTTGTATTACTTTTGATCCCGGTGTCATCAATGATGATGGAAAGATCTATCTTTATTATGGATGGGCTCTGGCAGCACCTCAGATGAAAGGTCAGTCCAAGGCGGCACTTACTGTGATGAAAAAAAACGTCATGCCAAAGCTGGAAATGCAAATGTTTGAGAAGACAAAAGAACAGATCAAAAGAGAACCGGAAGGAATCCAGGGGGCAAATGTGGTGCGGCTGGCAGAGGATATGCTGACGGTGATAGATGGGCCAAAGCGGATTCTTCCGGGACAGATCGATGGGGCAGGTACAGAGTTTGAAGGTCATGCTTTCTTTGAGGCCAGTTCCATCCGTAAGATTGGCGAAACTTACTACTATATCTATTCCTCAGAGGTAAATCATGAATTATGTTATGCCACCAGCAGATATCCGGACCGGGATTTTTCCTACGGCGGTGTGATCATTTCTAACGGTGATATCGGATATCAGGGAAGAGCGGAAAAAGACCGTCTGGCAATGACCGGCAATGATCATGGAAGTATCGAACAGATCAATGGACAGTGGTATATTTTCTATCATCGTCATACCAATAAAACCAGCTATAGCCGTCAGGGATGTGCAGAGCCTATTGAGATCAAACCGGATGGCAGCATTGCCCAGGTGGAGATGACCTCCTGCGGACTAAACGGCGGATGTCTGCCGGCTAAAGGAACGTATCCTGCAGCTATCGCCTGCAACCTGACAAAAGGTGAGATGCCTCATATTTCCGCAGATGGTGTGAAGGAAGATCTGCCCTATATCACCTGCAAAGAAGGAGAGCGGATCATCGCAGATTTTTCTGACGGAAGTGTGGCAGGATATAAATATTTTGATTTTGAAGGTACCTGCAGGATCGGTGTGGAATTCCGGGGAGATGCACAGGGCGTGCTGATCCTTCGTACCGGGGAAGATCAGGGTGATGTGCTGGGAGAAATTCCGGTGGCATCTACATCTGACTGGCAGGTTGGCTCTGCCAAGATCTGCGCCCAAGGGAATAAGGCGCTGTATCTGGAATACACCGGAGCTGGCAGAATAGACATGAAAAATATTGTGTTTTTGCCATAAACAGGAAAAGTTCATAATTTTTTTATAAGTTCCTGCCGGGATATCTGTTATAATACCTTCATTGATGTGCCGGCAAACAGCCGGGAAATACAAGAAGAATGGAGAATGATATTATGGATCCTAATGAAAATGGAGTTATGGCGAGTATATCCAACGCGCTGAATAAACTGGCTAATTGTATGATCGTCAATGCCTGCTGGGTGGTGGGCTGTCTTCCGATCTTTACCATTGGCGCGTCCACTACGGCAATGTATGCCACTGTTCAGAAAAATCTGATCCATGATCAGGGATATCCTTTTCAGATTTTCTGGAAGGAGTTCAAGCGGAATTTTAAGAATGCTACTATCATATGGCTGCTGGTTCTGTTGGTGTCGGCGGTGATGGTGTTTGACATTTCCTATCTCTTTGAGGAAGCAGGGAATGGACACGGCTGGGGATTGATGTATCTGCTGATCGCAGTGGTACTGGTATTTTTGATCCTGACTACCCTCTATACCTTTGGATATATTGCCAAGTTTGACACGGGAAGGTGGTATGCTTTCCGAAGTTCCTTTATCATCATGCTGATGCATCCTTTCCGGAATCTGCTGTTTCTGGCGTTGGGAGCACTGATGATCCTTGTGATATCCTGGCAGATCTGGCTGATCCTGTTGCTTCCGGTTACTTACATGATCTCCTTTACTCAGTTTTTGGAGAAGTCCTTCTACAAGCTGATGACAGATGAACAGAAGGCAGAAGAAGACGAGCGGAACAGAAATTACGGAGCGGAAGAGCGCCGGGAACAGAAGGAAAGAGAAAGAAATGGACTTGATTAGTATTGTTCCTGATATGAAACGAAAGACTGTTGATGCCTTTGTAGAGAAGGCGACAGCCTGCGATCCCAAACTTTTGCAGTGGCAGATCCTGCCAAAGGAGCTGATCTGTGCAGAACGTGATGAACAGGGCAGAGGGGTGATTGCATCCCGGGAACCGGTATCGTGCATGCAGGAAAGGCGGCTTCAAAAGGGGGATAAGATCTGTCTGGATTTTGGAGATCATCATGTGGGTTATGTGACCCTGAGATTATCTTCAGCAGGCAGTCCCCAGGATGCCCCGGCTTTTCTTCGGCTGAAGTTTGCGGAGGTTGTAGGAGAACTGTTAGATGATTCCGATTCCTATGAGGGGTGGATCAGCAAGGGATGGATCCAGGAAGAATACTTTCATATTGATGTGCTGCCCTGCGAATTAAAACTTCCCAGAAGATATGCCTTTCGTTATCTTGAAATCATGGCCATCGATACTTCCCAGAAGTTTCAGGTGGTGGTAGATTCCGCAGAACTTACGGCAGTTTCCGCAGTGTCCATGGAAGATGTGGCGCCTCTGACCAATCTGCCGGAGGATTTACAGCGGATCGATCGTGCCAGTTTAAAGACGCTGCAGGATTGTATGCAGCATGTGTTTGAAGATGGCCCGAAACGGGATCGGAGACTCTGGATAGGGGATCTGCGTCTTCAGGCCAAAGTAAACTATGCCACTTTTGGCAATGTGGACCTGGTGAAGCGGTGTATGTATCTCTTTGCAGGACTGACAAGAGAGGATGGAAGGATCGGAGCCTGCCTGTTTACGGAACCGGTGATGCAGGTGGATGACACTTTTTTGTGGGATTATTCCCTGTTCTTTATTTCTATCCTGTATGATTATTATCAGTTTACCAAAGATCTGGATACGGTGAAGGAACTGTGGCCTGCCGCTTTCCGGCAGATAGAATTGTCTTTGGATGATATGGTCGACGGCGTGCTTCGGACAGATGAGGATCAGGTGGCTTTCATTGACTGGAAAGATGGACTGGATCGTCAGGCGGCAGCCCAGGGCGTTTGGATCTATTGCCTGCGTCAGGCGTTATGGCTGGCGGATCTGTTGGGAGAACAGGAGCAGAAGAAATATATTGGAGATTTACTGGAAGAAGGATGCAAAAATGCCATGGAGCGCTTCTGGGATGAGGAGCAGGGCTTCTTTGTCAGCGGACAGGAACGTCAGGTGTCCTGGTCATCTCAGGCCTGGATGGTGCTGGCAGATGTGCTGGATCCGGAAAAATCCCGTCAGCTGATGTGTCATCTGCTGGAAGTGTCCCCGGAAATGGGAGTTTCCACTCCCTATGCGTACCATCACATCATCGAGGCACTGCTGCATGTGGGAGAAAAGGAGAAGGCCTTAGAACTGATGCGCAGATACTGGGGCGGTATGCTGGAAATGGGAGCAGATACTTTCTGGGAAGCATATGATCCGCAGGATCCGGATGCATCACCTTACGGGTCTTCCCAGGTGAACAGTTACTGTCATGCCTGGAGCTGTACACCGGCATGGCTTCTGAGGGAATATTTTTGCTGACAGACATAAAAAAGGAGATGGGTATATGAAACAGGAACGACAGGAAAGACCGGGACTTCTGGTACTTTTGGGATGTTTGCTGATCCTGTGCAGTACATTACTTAGTGTGAGCATGAATCTGCATACGGTGATGATCCGTACCATAGAAGAGTCCGGAATGGGCCAGGAACTGGCAGGAAAAAAGATCCAGAGTATGATCGCCGAGATCAATCTGGGCAATTACGG
>CAMEWP010000032.1 GCA_945946605.1 uncultured Pseudobutyrivibrio sp.
AATTATCAAGAACGAGAAGTACAAGGGTGATTTGCTGATGGGAAAGACCTATACGGTTGACCCGATATCCAAGCGGAGGCTGGAAAATCGTGGAGAGGAAAACCAGTATTATACGAAGAACCACCACGAAACCATTGTATCGGAGGAGGTCTGGAATGCGGCACAGGAGATTTGTAAAAACCGTTACCGATCCAATTCAAATGTGGAATCCGGCACCCGGACAAAATATGCCCGGAAATTTGCTTTCAGCAGTATGTGTGAATGTGGCTTCTGCGGTACGAATCTGACAAGACGTTCCCACCATCAGGATACACAGCACAAGAAACCGGTATGGAAATGCAGGGTGGCAACCAATAAGGGCATTGAGAACTGTCCTAACAGCAAGGCGATTGATGAGAGCATCATCGAAAATGCCTTTTTGGAGATGTTCGGACTGCTTGCAGATAACTTTGATGATGTACTGGAATCGGTACTTTCTTCTGTGGAAGAAACAGTATCTAAGGATGAAAGCTCCGGCAGATTGAAGCAAGTGGAAAAGGATATTGCTTCTCTTGAAAAGAAGCGAAACAAATTGACTGATATGATGCTGGATGATAAAATTTCCAAAGAGGCATACAATGAGAAGTACGAAGAATTGAATCGGAAGCTGAAAAAAGCCAATGATGAAAAGGATGTATTATCGCAGAATGTATTATCACAGAAAAACATTCAAAACCGTATGCGGGAGCTTCGGGCAAAGCTTGCAGGTGCAGATGTGCTTGATAAGTTTGACAGAGTTGTATTTGAAAGCATTGTGCAGAAGGTAATTGTGGGTGAAGTGGCAGAGGACGGCACGGTAGACCCATATAAGCTGACCTTTGTGTTAAAGGGGATGGACAATGAGTTTATTCCTGACGCAAAGAACAGATATAAAAATCTTCACAAGCAGGCGATATAGAGCCTGCCTGTGTGAGAACTCAACAAGGAGGTGAGCTTGAATGAACGTTCACGAAGACTTGTTGAATAACGGAGAAAATAATTGTTCTTTTGCCGAAGACGAGGTAGACATTATGTGTTCCAAGGACGGAGACGACGCATTGTGAGGTGGTGGTGTCTCTTAGCCTGAAGTAAGATAGAAGAGGAGAAATTATCATTATGAAAAGAGAAAGTTTTGGATCCAGACTGGGATTTATCCTGGTGAGCGCAGGATGCGCCATTGGAATCGGTAATGTCTGGAGATTTCCCTATGTGGCGGGAGAAAACGGCGGAGGCGTTTTTGTGTTGTTTTATCTGCTGTTTCTTGTCATTATGGGTGCACCGGTTTTAACCATGGAACTGGCAGTTGGACGCGCCGGAAGGAGCAGTGCGTTAAAGGCATACCAATCACTGGAGCCGAAGGGAAGCAAGTGGCATATCCACGGGATTTTCTGTATGATCGGCTGCTATCTGCTGATGATGTATTACACCACGGTTTCCGGATGGATGGTGAGTTACTTTTTTAAATTTTTGACGGGAACTTTTGATGGACTGCAGAATGATGCAGTGGAAAATGTGTTTGTGGAATTGCTGGCCAGTCCCGGGGAGATGGCTTTCTGGATGGCAGCAACCGTTATTGTTGGATTTTTGGTTGTAAGTTTTGGCCTCCAGAAAGGTCTGGAAAGAATTACGAAAGTAATGATGAGCGCATTGCTGATCCTTATTGTGATTCTTGCTGTTCATTCCATCACCCTTCCGGGTGCGAAAGAGGGATTGACCTTCTATCTTGTGCCGGATATGGAACGGGCCATGGATCAGGGACTTGGAACAGTGATAACAGCAGCCATGAATCAGGCATTTTTTACACTGAGTCTTGGAATCGGTGCTATGGAAATCTTTGGAAGTTACATGTCAAAGGATCATACTCTGGGAGGGGAATCCCTTCGCATCTGCGGTTTGGATACCATTGTTGCCATTGCCAGCGGTCTGATCATATTCCCGGCCTGCTTCTCTTTTGGTGTGGAGCCGGATGCAGGACCATCTTTGATCTTTGTTACCCTGCCGAATGTCTTTGTAAATATGGCTGGTGGACGTATCTGGGGAACTCTGTTTTTCCTTTTTATGACCTTTGCAAGTTTTTCAACCATCATTGCTGTGTTTGAGAATCTTCTGGCAAATTGCATTGACAATTTTGGCTGGGACAGAAAAAAAGCGGTACTCTTTAATGCGGTGTTTGTGCTGGTTGCAAGTATTCCTTGCGTGCTGGGCTACAATGTATGGAGCGATCTGCATCTCATCGGCGGCAGAGATGTTTTGGACAGTGAAGATTTTCTTGTAAGTAATCTGCTGCTTCCGCTGGGGTCTTTGATCTATCTGTTGTTCTGCGTGACAAAATGGGGATGGGGATATGACCGCTACATGGAAGAAGTGAATACAGGAAAGGGATGGAAGATGCCGCAAGCTAAAGTTATAAAATATTACCTGCAGTTTGTGCTGCCGGTTTTGATCTTAATCATATTGATACAGGGACTGTTGTAGAATTCGCGCGTCGGGGACGGTTCTTTTGCCACGGGGGGTGTCCCCGACGCAACTCTTTATACAGTCTTAATACCGATCTTTATTTACTTACACGGCTTTTAGATATCTTCAGATAGAATGGGGGTGAAAAGAGAAGGAGAACAGCAGATGAAATCGGTATTGTTAATTGGACTTGGCAGATTTGGACAGCATATTGCAAGGCAGTTAGATGCCCTGCATCATCAGGTGATGGCCATCGATAGGAATGAAAGCAGGGTGAATGCAGTTTTACCCTATGTGACAAATGCCCAGGTGGCAGATGCAACCAGTGAAGAGTATATGGAATCCTTAGGCGTCAGCAATTTTGATGTGTGCATTGTAGCCATCGGGGATGATTTTCAGAGTTCGCTGGAGACTACAACACTGTTGAAAGAACTGGGGGCAAAGCTTGTGGTGTCTCGGGCGGCAAGAGATGTGCATGCCAAGTTCCTGATGAGCAATGGCGCCGATGAGATCGTTTATCCGGAAAGACAGTTGGCAGAATGGACAGCCATCCGTTATACGGCAGACCATATTCTTGATTATATTGCACTGGACGGTGGACATGCGATCTTTGAAATTGCTGTTCCTCAAAAGTGGATCGGAAAAAGCGTGGAAGAGATCGATGTCCGAAAGAAACATGGCATCAACATCATGGCCGTCAAATCCGGTGGAAAAATGCAGATGAATATTACACCCCAAACCATTTTTTCCTCGAATGAGACCATCTTAGTGTTGGGAAATCAGAAAGATATACAAAAATGTTTTCACATATAGGAAGATGATGAATATGACAGATCTGATTTTGGTTTGTTCCCTTGTAGGGGTGTTTCTTTTTGGATATTATGTGGTGAAAAAATGGGAAGAATCCCTGCACAGGTAGAGCCTGCAAGGTGGAATGTGAGGGGGATTTGTGATATAGTTATTCCATAACAAAACGATAGAGACAAAACGCTGGAGTAATGGGGTGAGTTATGGAAGAAATGGGAAAAACAAGAGGCCGGCTTAAGATTTTCTTTGGTTATGCACCGGGAGTTGGCAAGACATCGGCTATGCTGAGAGCGGCTCACGATATGAAACAGCAGGGCGTGGATGTAGTTGCAGGGTACATTGACTGTCACGGAAGGGCGAGAACAGCCGAACTTCTGGATGGATTGGAAATGCTGCCGTATCTTGCAGTGGAAGAAAATGGAGATCTATCCCGGGAATTTGATATTGACGCGGCATTAAAGCGCAGTCCGGAGCTCGTCCTTATCGATGAACTTGCCCATACCAATGCAAGAGCATGCCGGCATACAAACCGTTACCGGGATGTGGAAGAGCTGTTAAAGGCAGGGATCGATGTTTATACAACGGTTGATGTGTGGTGTATTGAAAGTTTAAATGATACCGTCACCGCTATCACAAAGACGTCTGTCCGGGAACGGATCCCGGATTCTGTTTTTGATAGGGCAGATCAGGTGGAACTTGTGGATATAGAACCACAGGAACTGCTGAAACGGTTGGAAGAGGAACACCAGGATCAGAATTTGAAGGCAGATCAGAAGATGTGCCGCTTTTTTTCGTTGGAAAATCTGACGGCATTGCGGGAGCTGGCACTACGCCGCTGTGCTGACAGGGTAAATCTTCTGACGGAGAATGAAAAAGATAAAAACCATGGCGTTTATCATACAGATGAGCATATTCTTGTGTGCCTTTCCGCATCCCCCTCCAATGCGAAGATTATTCGGACCGCCGCCAGAATGGCAAATGCTTTTCGGGGTGTATTTACAGCGTTATTTGTGGAAACTCCGGATTTTTCCGCTGTGTCGGAGGAGGACCGGAAGCGTCTGCAGGATAACATTCATCTGGCGCAGCAGCTGGGGGCAAAGATTGAAACCGTCTATGGTGAGGATGTGCCCTATCAGATTGCGGAATTTGCCCGGCTTTCCAATGTGTCAAAAATTGTGATCGGCCGAAGTTCAGCTGCCAGACGTTTCCCATTTGGAAGGCCTACGCTGACGGAAAAACTCATCGCAAGTGTGCCGAATCTGGATGTACACATCATTCCGGATACAGAAACAGGAGCAAACTATTACCGGAATAAAGCAGCAAAGATAAAAAACTGGACAACGGCAACTTTTACAGATCTCATGAAGAGTGTGGCGATCCTTGTGGCAGTCAGTATTGTGGGATGCCTGTTTGAAGCCATGGGATTAGATGATGCAAATATCATTACCGTTTATGTGCTGGGAGTTTTGCTGACGGCGGTTTGGACATCAAACAGAGTGTACAGTCTAGTCTCTTCTGCTGCCAGTGTTCTTGTATTTAATTTTCTGTTTACAGAACCCCGATATACACTTTTTGCCTATGACAACGGGTATCCAGTGACGTTTCTCATTATGTTTACGGTGGCGTTCCTTAGCGGTTCCCTTGCAGTAAGGCTGAAAAAAAGTGCCAGACAGTCTGCCTATGCAGCCTTTCGCACGAAAGTGCTGTTTGATACAAACCAGCTGCTGCAGAAATCATCGGGAAAAGATGAGATCATATCTGCTGCCGCAAGTCAGCTGACAAAACTTCTGAATCGTGATGTGACGGTCTTTGCGGCAGAAGACGGAGTCCTTGGGGAGCCCCAGATGTTTTATGCGGCGGGGGCAGCCCCGGATACAAAGAAGGATATCTGCATTACTGATCAGGAACGGGCTGTGGCAGAATGGGTGTTTCGAAACAATAAGCATGCTGGGGCATCAACGGATACTCTTTCGTCGGTGGACTGGCTTTATCTGGCCATCAGGATCAATGACCATGTTTACGGCGTGGTGGGAATCCTGTTAAAGGATGAGGTCCTGGATGCTTTTGAAAACAGTATTGTTTTGTCCATCATCGGAGAATGTGCGCTGGCACTGGAGAGCGATAAAAACGCCAAAGAGAAGGAAAAAGCTGCAGTACTTGCCAAAAATGAACAGCTCCGGGCAAATCTGCTCCGTTCCATTTCCCACGATCTGCGCACGCCTCTTACATCCATTTCCGGAAATGCCAGCAATCTGATCTCCAACGGAGATTCCTTTGACGAGAGGACGAAAAAACAGTTGTATGAGGATATTTATGATGATTCCATGTGGCTCATCAATCTGGTGGAAAATCTTCTGGCGGTAACCCGGCTGGAGGAAAATCATCTGAATCTGCATATTACAGAAGATTTGGTAGATGATGTGATAGAGGAGGCACTGCACCATATTAACAGGCAGAGCGTGGAACATCATATTACCGTGGAACATGAAACGGAGATTCTGCTGGCCAGAATGGATGCCAGGCTGATCGTGCAGGTTGTGATCAATCTGGTGGATAATGCCATTAAATACACACCGAAAGGATCTCATATTACCATCCGGACAGGGAAGGAAAACGGATATGCCGTGGTCAGTGTTTTGGATGATGGGGCAGGGATTCCCGATGAGATGAAAGAAAAAGTGTTTGAGATGTTTTACAGCAGAGCAAATAAAGTGGCGGACAGCAGGCGCAGTCTTGGGCTGGGTCTTAGCCTGTGCAAATCCATTATTACAGCACATGGCGGTACCATCACGGTATCGGATAACCAGCCAAGCGGTGCTGTGTTTACATTTACATTGCCGGCTGTGGAGGTATAGTATGATGAATAAACCTACGATCCTGATTGTGGAGGATGATTCCTCTGTAAGAAATTTGATCACAACAACCCTGAAGGCTCATGATTATCGATTCCTCACGGCGCAGGATGGTGAGACGGCCATTATGGAGGCATCTTCTCATAATCCGGATGTGATGTTTCTGGATCTTGGCCTGCCGGATATGGATGGGATTGAGGTGATCCGAAAGGTCCGGACCTGGTCTTGTATGCCCATTATTGTCATCAGTGCCAGGAGTGAAGATACGGATAAGATCGAAGCACTGGATGCCGGGGCCGATGATTATCTGACAAAGCCATTTTCCGTAGAGGAACTGCTGGCCCGGCTGCGTGTGACCCAGAGAAGACTTGCCATGTTAGAGGCAAATGCTTCCGCAGAGGCCTCTGTTTTTATCAATGGTGATCTGAAGGTTGATTATGCTGCGGGATGTGCATATCTGGCAGGGGAGGAACTGCATCTGACACCCATTGAATATAAACTGCTCTGTCTCCTTTCCCGAAATGTGGGAAAGGTGCTGACACACACCTATATCACGCAAAAGATCTGGGGAAGCAGCTGGGATAATGATGTTGCTTCTCTACGGGTATTTATGGCTACGCTCCGGAAAAAGATAGAGAGCCGGCCGGATTCACCCCAGTATATCCAGACACATATTGGTGTGGGTTACAGGATGATGAAGGTGTAGGCAGCGCCGGCGCACACTTGCAATTTCTGTTTCTTATGCTATAATGGTTTAAGTGTTTAAACCAACGGAGGTGATCACAATGGAAATAATGAAATTAATGGAAGAAAGACACAGTGTAAGACAGTACACAGATCAGAAGATTGAGGAAGAAAAGAGAAAGATCCTGACGGATCTGTGTGAAAAGATCAATGCAGAAAATGATATGCATATGCAGGTCATCTATGATGAACCTACCTGCTTTACCGGAATGATGGCCCGTTATGGCAAGTTCAGCGGTGTGACGGATTATATCGCTGTTGTGGGACCGAAGGGGGCCGATCTGGATGAAAAGGCCGGGTACTGTGGAGAACAGCTGGTGCTGAAAGCCCAGGAACTTGGACTGAATACCTGCTGGGTTGCTCTGACACACGGTAAGAGCAAGGCAAAGGTGGAAAAGGGAGAGAAACAGGCCATCCTGCTTTCCCTTGGATATGGTGTAAATCAGGGCAGTGCCCATCAGAGCAAAGACATTTCAAAACTTGCGAAGGTAAATGGGGATGCACCGCAGTGGTATCTGGACGGCATTAAGGCAGCCATGCTGGCACCTACCGCTATGAATCAGCAGAAGTTTACCATAGAACAGGCGGGAGAGCAGGCAAAGATCACAGCTGCAGCAGGCATGTATACAAAATTGGATCTTGGAATTGTAAAATACCATTTTGAGGCGGCGTCAGGCCACAAGACGGTTTAGGGGGAAAGATGTTTACAAGGGAAGATATAGAACAGCTCACAGAAGAATTTCAGGCATGTCAGAAAATACTGGTGGCTCTTGGAGATGAAAACAGGCAGCATCTGCTTTTAGAGATGATGCAGATGGGAGAATGCTCCGGGGTTCGTGTAGGTGACATCGCAGCAAAAACGAGACTATCAAGACCGGCAGTATCCCATCATCT
Source organism: uncultured Pseudobutyrivibrio sp. (assembly GCA_945946605.1). Classification (GTDB taxonomy): domain Bacteria; phylum Bacillota; class Clostridia; order Lachnospirales; family Lachnospiraceae; genus Pullilachnospira_A. The sequence goes on from CAMEWP010000032.1 coordinate 7,773, forward strand.
TCAGATCCTGAAAAATGCAGGGATTTTGAAAATGAGAAGGGAAGCCACAAAGAATTATTATTACTTTGATCCTGATATGGAAAGCTTTGACCGGCTCATCGCCATGTTGCAGCGGTCGAAGGAGATTGCTTCCGGTCTGCCGGACAGAAATTTGCCGGAAACGGACAATAAAGAAAGAGGCGTAAAATATGAACAGCAAATTTGACACCCTGTTTGAAATCATCAGTGACAGTTCTTTGGATATGCCCCAGGAACTTTTAGAGACCCATCATATTCATGTGGTGCCATTTCAGATTTCTTTTGATGAAAAAACCTATGAGAAGGAGATTGTGGAAATTTCCTCCCGGGAAGTGTATGAGAGAATGGTACAACAACCGGATGTATTCCCGAAGACATCCATGCCCTCTGTGATGGATTATTATGAGGTGATGGAGAAACTGGCAGAGGCGGGCAGGGATATCCTGTGCATCTGCATGACAAAAAAATTTACCAGTTCCATGCAGTCGGCATTGAATGCCCGGGAGATGGTGCTGGAAAAATATCCGGATATTTCCATCGAAGTGATGGATTCCACCCATGCCACAGCGCTGCAGGGACTGTTTGTCATGGAGGCAGTAAGTCTTCGTGATGAGAAAAAGAACCTGCAGGAGGCAAAAGTGCGCTTAGAGGAGATCCGCGGCACAGGAAATATTATTTTTTCTGTGGGTTCCATGGACTACCTGATTCATGGAGGAAGAGTGGGTAAAATGACAGGGAAGGTGGCCACAACCCTGAACCTTCAGCCCATGGTGGCCATGAAGGAGGGAGAACTGCATTCCCTGGGTGTGGCCCGGACCAGGGAGCAGGCAAAAAAGAAGGTGATGCAGCTCTTTTGCAAATATGTAGAGGAGCAACAGATCGATCTGAACAACTACCGTGTTGCTACCGGATATGGTTATGATGCCGCGGAGGGTGCTGCGTTCCATCAGGATGCCAAGGCATTGCTGAAGGAGAAGTACGGATATGATGCAAAAGATTTTTACAGCTACCAGATCGGGGCAACCATCGGTGTCCACACCGGCCCATATCCCATTGGAATAGGATTGATTGAGCGGGCCTAGTTTGACCGGAACTCTGTGGGAGTGCAGCCGTGTTTCTTTTTGAAGGCCCGGACAAAATTTTCCGGGTTATCATATCCCACCTGCTCGGAGATGGCCTGAATGCTTTTGGGTGAAGTGGTAAGCATCAGGCAGGTCACGCGGTCCCGGGCCTTTGACATGATGTCAGAAAAGGAAGTGCCTGTGGTCTTTTTCACATAGCGGGAGGCGTAGGAGGGAGCAATGTGGTGCTTTTTGGCAATGTCATCAAGAGTCAGCCGGAAATCACTGTGTATGATGTCCTCCATGATCTGATAGCCTTCCTGGGAAATCGGCGCCGCGATCTCCTGATGGCAGTGATCTTTGTGTTCCCGGATCAGATGTACCAGAAACAGCGCCAGCAGATGGCCAAGGACCACCATGCGGTAGGGTTCGTCCTGCCGGAATTCTGTCAGCATGTTGCTTAAGATATCTTTGATCATGGGATCCTTCCTACAGGAAATGGTGAGAAAATTTTCGTAGCTGCCGCCGTAAACCTGCTGAAAAAGAAAGCGGGATATGGGATTTGGGTCCAGCAGCATGGGACCGATATGCTCTTCGAACCCGGGTCCCTGGAAAGAGAGAAACAGGCAGGAAACATCATCTGTCATCCCGGACGAGGGCTTCCGGATATAGTCTAGTGGTGTGACACCGGAGTACATCAGTGCATCTCCCGCCTGTAAAATAATATCGTGGGAAAAGAGGGAAACGAGGGAAACGATCATGGTGCCCTCTGTGATATACAAAAAGCACACTTTTCCCTTTCCAACCTCTTCCGGAATTCTGTCTGAAACAAGTAATGGTAAATTTTCCATGGCACATCTCCTAGAATAATTCTAAAAATATTTCTACCCCAAATAGTCCCATAAAAAGAATCAAGAAACAGAAATAGACATTAAATGATAGTATCATTATCTCAAAATGACCTATATTTTTCAAGAACACATCTTTATAATGGGCTTATCGAAAAAATATGTAGGAGGTTATACTATGGATCGTAAAGAGATGATGACTCAGATGATCGCGGGAAATTATGGCCCGCTGCCTGCAGCAGAAGAAGAGGATGTGTGCATGCAGGGAGCCACAGAAGGAATCGTTCTTTTGAAGAATGAAGGAGTCCTTCCTTTGAAAGAGGAAAAGGTAGCATTGTTTGGAGCAGGCGCAGTGGATACCATTATCTGCGGCACAGGAAGCGGCTCTATTTTACCGCCTTATACGGTAAATGTGGAGCAGGGGCTTACCGAGGGTGGTTATACCATTACATCCAGATCCTGGCTGGACAAATTTGCGGCAGCCAGCAAAAAGGCAAACGATGAGGCGGATATCGATTTTGTATCCAAGATCTGGAGCGGTATCACGGTGCTTATCGATGAGCCGGAGATCACAGATGAGGAACTGGCTGAGGCAAGGGAAGCCTCCACAGCCATCTATGTGGTTCGCAGAAATACCGGTGAAAATTTTGACCGGAAGAATGAAAAGGGAGATTATCTCCTTTCCGATATGGAGCGCAGCAATCTGGAAAAGATCGCCGCTGCCTTCGACCACACCATCGTTGTGCTGAACACTACGGTGATGGATCCAAAATTCATCGATGAGATCCCGGGAGTGGACGCGGCCATTTTCATGGGACTTCTTGGTATGGTGGCAGGACGGGCTCTCTGTAATGTGATCTCCGGCAAGGTATGTCCCTCCGGACGCCTTACAGATACCTGGGCAGAAAATTATGAAGATTACCCGGCATCTGCAACATTCTCCGCCAATGATGGTGAGACATTGCAGGAAGATTATACGGAAGATATCTATGTGGGATACCGTTACTTTGACAGCTTTGGGATCAAGCCTCATTACTGTTTTGGATATGGATTAAGCTATACAGAATTCTCCATGGAGACAGTGGAAGTCACAGCGGACGCTAAGGAAGTGGAACTGCAGGTCAAGGTGACAAATACCGGAGATGTGGCAGGCAAGGAAGTAGTGCAGGTATATGTATCAGCTCCTCAGGGCGGCAGACTGGTTCAGCCCTATCAGGAACTCCGTGGTTTTGCAAAAACAGAGGAACTTGCTCCGGGAGCAGAGCAGGTGGTAACCATTACCATTCCCACCAAAAATCTGGCTTCCTTTGATGAGAGCAAGGCTGCTTATGTGTTAGAACCGGGAGAATATCTGCTCCGGGTTGGTAAGAACAGCCGGGAAACCCAGGTGGCAGCAGTACTTCATCTGGACGGGGAAGTGATCACCCAGCAGCTGAGCCATCAGGTGGCATGCGACAGGGAACTGGACATCATAAAGGCTCCGGCCATCGTTTACGAGCCCACAGAAGCACCGGAACTCTGGCTTCTTGCAGAGACATTTGAGACGGAAGATCTCTCCATTAAGTCCAACGGCACAACCGTAACTTATGTGGCAGAAGGAAAGGATTATGAACCTTATGTGGACGCCAATCCCTACAAACTGCCTTACCCCTGCCCGGAAGAGATCGTGACGGTAAGAAATGTTCCGGATGCTACACTTCTTGATGTGGCAGAAGGAAAGGTGACAATGGAAGAGTTTATCGCTTCCCTGGATACGCCTACACTGCTTCGGATCGTTACCGGTATTGCAAATGAGACACCTCATCCGGTGGAAAACCGTATGAAGAAAAAGGTTTCCTTTGTGACAGCACCCAAGTCCTCCGGAGAGACCACAGGACAGTATGTGGAGACCCTTGGTATTCCCAATTCCTATATGACAGACGGACCTGCAGGACTGCATATCATCGGTCATCCCACGGCAGCATGGCCGGTAGGAATCCCGCTGGCACAGACCTGGAACATGGACATTCTGGAAAAGACCGGCGACGGTTTTGCCCAGGAGATGATGGCATACCATCAGTCTGTGGTACTTGGACCCGGCATGAATATTCACAGGGATCCCCTCTGTGGACGAAACTTTGAGTATTACTCAGAGGATCCCCTGGTTTCCGGTAAATGTGCAGCAAGCTTTACCAGAGGACTCCAGGCTCACAAGGGATGCAAGGTTTCTATCAAACATTTTGCATGCAACAACCAGGAGCTGGATCGTGCCAACTCCAATGCATCGGTATCTGAGAGAGCACTCCGTGAAATTTACCTCAAGGGCTTTGAGATTGCGGTGAAAGAGGGCGATCCGGGAACCATTATGACATCTTATAATAAGATCAACGGCCGTCATACCTCAGAGAACCGGGAACTGCTGGAAAATATTGTCCGGGGTGAATGGAAATTCAACGGTATGTTTATGACAGACTGGGGTTCTCAATCTTACAAGCCCAGCGATATGCATGCAGGCAATGATCTGATCATGGGCGGTCTTCAGGTGGAATACTTCGAGCATGCCATGAATGGCAGCAAGCCGGTATTTACAGAGGATGGCTCTGTGGAAGAGATCGTAAATATGGCATACGGCGGCATGATGCGTCAGGTTGTGGAAAACTGGGGTGCATTCCTTTTAGACGCTGAAGGGCAAGATACCTGTGAGACCGTTGTGGCAGCAGGTGTGGAATTGGGCGAGCGAGCATTGAAGTGCGTAAAAAATGGCGTAGCCACTGTGAAGGATCATGAGGATGGCTCCAAAACCATCACTTATCGCGGAACAGACAGAGGCCGTCACCTTCCCTTGGGAGATGTGCAGCGCTGTGCCATGGGCGTGCTGAAATACCTGATGACTTCCCTTGCCTGGGATGACATGATGGCTACTGCAGAGTAAATCCATAAAGCAAATTGACAAACCATAAAAGCAAGGATAAAATGGGGATAACTTAAAACAGTTATCCCTTTTTTTATGATCATTGGAGGTGCTTTTTATGAGAGAAAAGATAAAGAATATGAAGCTGGATATTACCCTGACAGCAGTGCTTTCTGTTGTGATCGGTATATTGTTTTTAGTATGGCCGGGTCAGGTGACCATCCTTTTTGCTAAAGTGATCGCAGGAGCAGTTATCATTACCGGCGTGGTTTTATTTATCGGAAGAGTGACAGACATTCCCATGAATGTATGGGGAATGGTGGTTTCCATCGTGCTGATCCTTGTGGGACTCTGGCTGTTTTCTAGCCCCGGTATCATTGCAACGGTAGTGCCCATTGCCATTGGTGTGCTGCTTTTAGTGCACGGCATTCAGGATGTGGTGCTGGCTGTGGAAGGCAGAAAAAATAAGGCATCCAACTGGTGGATCATCGTTGTTATGGGTATGATCAGTGCCGTATGCGGCGTGATCTGTATCTGCAATGCTTTTGGCCTGGTAAAAGTAGCCATGATGCTGATCGGTATCATGCTGATCTATGATGGACTGTCCGATATGATCATTGTCCGCAAGGTCAATAAGGCGGCAAAAGATATTGTGGATTCTGATATCATCAGAGAAGAAGATGTGGAGGATTATATGTAATTATGCGGCAGATGGAGTTTAAGATGGAACGCACCGGACTTCTGAAAGTGGGGGAAGTGCGGAAGGTGACAGAAGGAAAACTGCCGAATTCATATTATTATACCATGGAGCATGCCATTGCCATGTCCGCCAACTATACCACTCTGGAACGATTGAAGTCCCGGGAAGGCACTGTGGTGGATATCAAGGAGACTGCTTCGGGGTATTATGTGACCATGGAGTTTGATGAATAGCAGTAGGAAGGACAGACAGGTAAGAATATGACAAACCAGGGGAAGAATGCCATTGACATGGTCCTGGCAGAAAGCCTGAAGGAATTGGCGGTAACAAGGCCGATTGACAAGATTACAATTAAAGAGATTACAGACAAAGCAGGGGTCATTCGCCCTACTTTTTACAATCATTTTCAGGATAAATACGAATTGCTGGAATGGATCGTGGAAAATGAGCTCATTGATCCGGCCATTCCGCTGCTTGATAATGGCATGATGAGGGAGGGACTTACTCTTATTCTGACCACCATGGATCGGGAGCGGGGGTTCTATATCAAGGCTTCCCGACTGGAAGGGCAGAATTCTTTTCCGGAGATTTTGAAAAAATACATGACCCGGACCATCCTTCGCTATTTTGATATTGATCGTATGAAGGCGGATGGAATGCTGGGGTATTCCTGGGCAACACCGGAGATGATCGCAGATATCTATGCCCAGTCTGTGGTGTATATTATCGTGGGATGGGCCAGGGACGGCATGGTGATCCCCATTGCAGAACTGGTGGAGATGTATCTTGCTATAGTGAACAGGACTGCCTATGATTTTGTCCGGGAGACAGTCTGAAGGTTTTTGTAAAGAATTATACAAAAATGACAATCTGTATACATAGAGCATACAGAGAAATCCAATTGCATATGTAAAAAGAAGTGCCCTTTCCCTATACTTGTATGGTGAAGTTTATTGAAAATCATAGAATGATATAAATAGAATTGTGCGGGTATGAGGCACGATTGTTTTGGAGGATGACATGAACTGGTTGGAAAATATCCTGATTATCGCCGGGATCAGCCTGGATATCTTTGCTTCCATGGAAATTGAGGGAGCGATGCTGGCTGTTGTGAAGCGTAAATCATTAGTTATCGCATGCGCGCTGGTGACATTGCTGCAGATGATCTTTTATTTCGGAGGCTATTTTATCTGTTACCAGATTGCAGAACATGGATTGTTGCCCCAGGCGGAAAACTGGGGCTATGTGATCTCTATTATTGTTTTTGCAGCGGTGGGTGTCCGGTTGCTGGTAAAGGGGATCAAAAAGGAATTTGTCAATGAAAAACGGCAGGACAACCTGGAAGTAGGCAAGTATATCCGGATCATATGTGTTACCAGCTGTTATACGCTGGCCATCGGATGTGCCTGCGGACTGGTGGGATCCACCGGACTGTCACTCTGGTGTAACTTCTGTGTGATCCTGATCTGCTCTGTTCTGGTAACTGTAGGCGGACTTTACACAGGATATCATTTCGGATTTGAAACCAAGACAGTGGCGTATTATGTGGGTGCTATTTTACTCTGGGCAGCAGGAATAGAGATCCTGTGCCGGGTGGTACTGCATATTTTTTAAGAAGTGAGTTTATACCGGGGGAGATGCAGGTCATCTCCCCTGTTGTTGTATACAGAGAGGTCTTTTTGCGGGAGGCAGATATGAAAATTCTTTTGACGGCAGTGAATGCCAAATATATACATTCCAATCTGGCGGTTTACAGCCTGAGGGCTTACAGCCGGAAACAGGGAATTCCGGTGACGATCCGGGAATTTACCATCAACCAGCCCATGGAGCATGTGATAGAACAGATTTATCTACAACAGCCGGATGTTCTTTGCTTTTCCTGTTATATCTGGAATATCCGCTATGTGGAGGAATTGATAGAGGAACTTCACAAACTGCTGCCAAAGGTACCCATCTGGGTGGGAGGACCGGAAGTGTCCTATGAAACGGAAACATTTTTGAAAGATCATCCTCAGGTCACCGGCATCATGGCAGGAGAAGGAGAAAAAACTTTCGCAGAGCTGATGACATTTTACGGCAATACAGAGGATGTGGATGCCGGAGCAGTGGAAAACATGAAAAAGATCCGGGGACTGTGTTTTCTTTGTCAGGATCCGGAAACCGGGGAGGAAATTTTTGTGGATACCGGAGCCAGGGAGCCCCTTTGTATGGATGAACTTCCTTTCTGCTACGGGAATATGGATGATTTTGCCAATCGAATCATATATTATGAAAGCAGCAGGGGCTGCCCTTTCCGCTGCAGTTACTGCCTGTCTTCCGTTGAAAAATGTCTCCGGTTCCGGAGCCTGTCGCTGGTGGAAGAAGAACTTCAGTTTTTTATCGATCATCAGGTGCCCCAGGTAAAATTTGTAGATCGCACTTTTAACTGCAACCACCGGCACGCTATGGCCATCTGGACTTACATCCGGGATCATGACAAAGGCGTGACAAATTTTCATTTTGAGATCTCTGCAGACCTTCTGAACAAAGAAGAGATCGAACTTTTGCAGAGTCTGCGCCCGGGGCTGGTGCAGCTGGAGATTGGTGTGCAGTCAACAAATGAAAAGACCATAACGGAGATTCACAGAACCATGGATCTGGCGCGATTGAAAGATGTGGTTTCCGCCATCGCCCAAGGGGGCAATATCCATCAGCATCTGGATCTCATTGCAGGACTGCCCTATGAGGGAATGGAAAGTTTTCACCGGTCTTTCTGTGAGGTTTATGCCTTAAAACCAAATCAGCTGCAGATGGGATTCCTGAAGGTGCTGAAGGGTTCCTATCTCTATGAACACAGGGAGGAATACGGTCTGGTGTACCGCAGCGGCCCGCCTTATGAAGTGATGGAATCCGCCTGGCTGAAATATTCTGATGTGATCCGGCTGAAACGGATAGAAGAAATGGTGGAAGTGTATTATAATAGTGGACAGTTTGAAGTTACCATGAAACTGTTGGAGGCTGCCGCGGAGGATCCCTTTCTTCTGTATGACGCCCTGGGGACGTTTTATGATGAGAAAGGTTACTTAGAAATGTCCCACAGCAGAATCCGCCGATGTGAGATCCTGCTGGAATTTGTGTGCAGCAGCTGTTTTGCATCTGTCTGCCGGAAAGAGGGGCTGACAAGGGAGATGCTTTCAGAGGCACTGACCTTTGACCTTTATTATCGGGAGAAGATCAAATCAAGACCTTCTTTTGCCCCTGAGGGCGCGATTCCGAAGGAATGGAGACGCAGATATGAGGAAAAGGGACGGATGCGCCATCTGGAATCTTTTACCTATGATTTTCCGGACAAGAGTCAGAAGACCATCATGGAACTTCCGGGCAGGAGAGCGCGGTACTGTGTCTTGTTTGATTATGATAAGAGAGATCCGCTGGATCATCAGGCCATGATAACAAAAATAGAGGAAGCAGAACTTTTTAATGCATCGGAAGGAGAAAAAGCACATGAAGTATTATAAGAC
>CAMEWP010000033.1 GCA_945946605.1 uncultured Pseudobutyrivibrio sp.
TCCCTCAAGATTGAGGGGCAGGGGAGTTGAAGTGTCGAAGACACTTTTTTATATTTGGAAAGGAGAAAATGAACCACATAATCCGCCAAAACGACCACTTAGGGAAAGTTTGTTGTTTTTTTATCATACCGAATGTAAAATATCTCCAACAAGTCCCGGGAATTGCTGTATTCCTTTGTGCATTTTTGGTAATGCTGCCAAAAAAGAACTGATCAGGGAGGAAAATACAAAATTTCAGGGTAGGAAAGGTAGGAGGTAAAAACATGAAGAAGACAAAATCAGTCGGAAAATTTCCGGTGCTGTGGACTGTGCTTACAGTTCTTTGTGTGGTTCTGATGATTGTTGGTATCGTTGGTAATGTGATCGCATCACAGTACGCCAGTGTTATCAATATTTTCCTTGGTGTAGAGACCACCAAGATCGTATCCACCGGTGAGGCCGGAGATTCAGAGTATTTTAAGAGTGACTACGAGTCAGCAGACGAGCTGCAGAAAGCAGATTATGATGTGGCTGAGAGACTGACAGAAGAAGGTGTTGTTCTGTTAAAGAATGAGAACAAATCTCTTCCCATCAGCTCTTCCGCAAAAGTCAGCGTATTCGGACATGCCAGTGTTGACATCGTTCCCTGCGGAACCGGTTCTGCAGATATTGATGCAACAGGAGCTCCCACTCTGAAGGAAGCGTTAGAATCCAGAGGTGTTGCAGTGAACGATACTCTGTGGCAGTTCTATCTGGACAATGCGGATGATTACCAGACCAACCCCAAGAAGGGTGACGCAGGTATCCGTGCCGGTGATGGTACCGTAAAGGGTGTTTACACTGTAAATGAGATCCCCTGGAATAAGTACGATGCATCCGTAACAGGATCTTTCGCATCATACAACGATGCAGCTATCGTGGTAATTTCCCGTATCGGCGGTGAGATGTTTGATATCCCTGCAACTCTGGATGATCCCCAGGAGAACGAAGATGGAAATATGCTGTCCCTGACTTACAACGAGAGAGAACTTTTGGAGCAGGTGTCAAAGCAGTTTGACAACACCATCGTGCTTCTGAACTCCACCAATGCACTGGAGATGGATTTTGTTGATCAGGAGAAATACGGTGTGGATTCCGTTCTGTGGATCGGTTATACCGGCGTGGCAGGTCTTTACGGCGTTGCTGATGTGCTGGTAGGAAACGACAGCCCCAGCGGTCACTTGGTTGATACATACTGCATCGACAACACCACTTCTCCCTCCATGGTAAATATGTATGGTGATGAGTGGGCAAACCTGGCAGATTACTCTGATCTGAGCAACATCCAGCTGGATGGAAACACTGCTTACAATGTATACCAGGAAGGTATCTATGTGGGATATCGTTATTATGAGACCCGCTATGAAGATGTAGTGTTAGGACAGGGCAACGCAGGTAATTATGATTATGCCAGCGAAGTAAAATATCCCTTCGGATATGGTCTGAGCTATTCTACTTTTGAGTATTCCGATTTCTCTGTAGAAGAGAAGGATGATACTTTTGAAGTATCTGTTAAGGTAACCAATACCGGTGATGTGGCAGCCAAGGAAGTAGTAGAAGTTTACTTCCAGTCTCCTTACACCGACTATGATAAGGAAAACAATGTTGAGAAGGCATCTATCGAACTTTGCGGTTTCGGAAAGACAAAGAAACTGGAGCCGGGCAAGAGTGAGACAGTTACCATGAGCGTTGACAAGGAAGACCTTCGTGCATATGACTCTGAAGGAGCAGGAACCTATATCCTGGATGCAGGTGACTACTACTTTACCGTAGGTACCGATGCACATGAGGCACTGAACAACGTGCTGGCAGCAAAGGCTGAAGCAGGCGCTTCTGTTGATGCTTCCAAGATGACTTCCGCCGGAGATGCATCCTTCGTATATGTATGGAACAATCCGGAATTTGATGATAAGACTTACTCCGTATCCAACTACGGTGTGAAGGATTTCCCCATTGAAAACCAGTTTGACAGCGCTGATCTGAACAAGATCGAGGGCAGTGATCAGAAGATCACCTATCTCTCCAGAAATGACTGGGAAGGTACTTTCCCCAAGGAGAAATATGCTGTGACTCTGACACAGACAATGCATGATGAAATGACCGGTATCAAGAAATATGTGCCGGGTGAGACAGATGAAGAAATGCCTACCATGGGCGCTGATAACGGCATGACTTTAAGCATGATGATCGGTCTGGATTATGATGATCCCCTGTGGGAGGATCTGCTGGATCAGGTAACTTATGAGGAGATGGCAAATCTTATCGGTCTGGGATATCATTCCACCACAGCTATGGATTCCGTTTCCAAACCTGCAACTGTTGATGAAAATGGTCCTCAGGGATTCACCAAGAAACTGACTGGTGTAGACGGAGCGACCTGTGCATACACAGATGAAAACATCATGGCAGCTACCTGGAATGTGGAACTGATGGAAGAAGTTGGTAAGCACATTGGTGAAGATACCATGGCAGCAGGCGGTTCCGGACTTTACGGACCGGCTATGAATACCCACCGCAACCCGTACGCAGGCCGTGACTTTGAGTATTACTCAGAGGATGGTTTCCTGTCTGGAAAGATTGCAGCAGCAGAAGTACAGGGTATCCAGAGCAAGGGTGTATATGTATACATCAAGCATTTCGTGCTGAATGACAATGAGACCAACTGCCGTTGTATTGCAACCTTTGCAAATGAGCAGTCTATCCGTGAGATCTATCTGCAGCCTTTCGAGTATGCAGTGGTTGACGGCGGAGCTTACAATGTAATGAACGCCTTCTCCAGAATCGGTGTGATCTGGTCCGGAGCTCATGAAGGGCTGATGACAGAAGTTCTTCGTAACGAGTGGGGTATGAGAGGATTTGCCCTGACAGATTATTCTACATCCGGAACAACCTACAATGTATTCTTAGGTCTGTTGGCAGGTACCGATTCCTGGGATTGCTCCAGCGCTGATAACTGGACCAAGAGACTGCTTCAGAAGGAAAGCGAAGCTACTCCGGAACTGGTATGTGCAATGAGACAGGCAACACACAGAATCCTGTACACTGTAGCAAATTCCAATGCAATGAACGGTATTGCATCCGGTGATAAGGTGGTTAAGGTAACACCGTGGTGGCAGATGGCGATCTATGCACTGATCGTTGTAACCGCAATTCTTTCCGTGGTATTCCTGATCCTTATGATCCGTGGCATTATGGCTTGGAAGAAAGCAAAGGCAAGCACCAAGCAGTAATAAAATGAAATATATGCAGTTTCCGGAGAAAATCCTCCGGGACTGCTATATGAATACCGGTAACGACCGGAATAAAAATAAAAAGGAGATTTTTATTATGAAAAAGAGAAATGTAGCAAGAATCATGGCAGTACTGATGGCTACCGTAGTTTGCTTCTCATTCGCAGCATGCGGAAGCAAGGATTCCGACGATGCATCCAAGGATGCAGAGGTAGAGAATACTCAGGAGTCTGATGACAAGGCAGCAGCTGTTTCCAACGATGTATGGAAATATGACACCACTTTCGGAACTGCTCAGTATGTAAACAACCACAAGTATTTTGCAAAGTTTGATGACAGCACCGGTGCCGTATATGTATACTCTACCAAGAGCGATGATCCTACTGCACTGACCTGCTTCGCAGTATTCAATGTAAGCTACACCGATAACGGTGACGGCAGCATCGACTGCAGCGTAAACTCCGGTTTCATCCGTGCAATGAACGGTGACAACCCCATCGAGTCTGAGGTTACCTCTGACAGCGCAGCAACCTGGTGGACCAACATGGTTGGTGAGACCATGACTCTGATCCTTGGTGAGGACGGAACACTGGATGTTAAGATGGCTGACTAATTACAATTTGCCATATAGATGTTAAGGCAAAAAGCCGGGGTGGTTGCCCCGGCTTTTTGTTTGTGGTAAACTCTCTTTAGATTTTAGGAGGGAACATAGGAAATGATAAAGCATATCATGTTTGATCTGGATGACACCCTGCTGGATTTTCAGAAGGCGGAACGGATTGCGGTGAGCAAAACCCTGAGAGATCTGGGAATCGACCCCACGGAGCAGGTGCTGGAGCGTTACCATGTGTTAAACCAGGCCCAGTGGAAACGGCTGGAATTGGGGGAACTGACTTTGGAACAGGTAAAGACTACCCGCTATCAGCTGCTGTTTCAGGAACTGGGAATGGATCTTTCTCCGGTGGATGCCACGGCAAAATACGAGCATTATCTGGGAATGGGGCATTATTTCCTGGAAGGAGCACCGGAGATTCTGGAGACATTGAAGGAAAAGTATCATCTGTATCTGGTGTCTAACGGAACCCCTGCAGTTCAGCACAGCCGGCTGGAAAGTGCCGGGATCGAACATTATTTTGACGGAATCTATATTTCCCAGGAGATTGGACATAAGAAGCCGGATGCGTCCTTTTTTGCGTACTGTTTCGCACAGCATCCGGATATGAAAAAGCAGGAGACGGTGATCGTGGGGGACAGCCTTACATCCGATATCTTAGGAGGGAAAAATGCCGGGATCCGCACCATCTGGTATCATCCCAAAGGGGATGGGCAGGAAGTGCTTTCTCATTCTGATGTGCAGCCGGATGTGACGGTTGATCAATTATCACTTCTTCCGGCATTGCTGGAAAAAATGTAAAGAGAGGATACATAAGATGAAACTGTTAGGGATTGTGATAGGAATATTGTTACTACTGGGATTGTTATATTTGCTTTGCATTATGCCAAGAATGCGGCATCGGCCGGATATTACCCCCTTTTTGGGCCGGCTCTACGCTCATCGGGGCCTTCACGACAATGAGAGCAATGCTCCGGAAAACTCCATGGCAGCCTTTGCTAAGGCGGTGGATGCAGATTATGGAATTGAGCTGGATGTTCAGCTGACGAAGGATGAGGTTCCTGTGGTTTTTCATGATTTTAACCTGAAACGGATCTGTGGCCGGGATCAGAAGGTATGCGAGCTGACATATGAGGAACTTCAGACACTTCAGTTGTGCCATTCAGATCAGAAAATCCCCACCTTTGGAGAAGTGTTGGAGCTGGTAAATGGAAAGGTGCCTCTCATTGTGGAATACAAGATTGAGTTGTCAAACCTTCGGGTCTGTGAACTGGGGGATGAACTGCTTTCCAAATATGACGGGGCATATGCCATAGAGTCTTTTAACCCCCTGGGTGTGCTGTGGTACAAACATCATCGGCCGGAGATCTTCCGTGGGATCCTTTCTGATAATTATCTGAAAGACGGGATGAAGGACCTTCCTAAAGTACTTTATGAACTTCTTCATCACCTGATGTTTAACTTCCTGATCAAGCCTGATTTTGTGGCCTACAACTGCAAATTTTATAAGGATCATTCCCGCGTATTGTGCCGTAAACTGTACCGTGCTCCGGCGGTGGCCTGGACCATCAAAAGCCAGCAGGAACTCAATGACCGCAGGGATGATTACGATCTGTTTATTTTTGACAGTTTTGTGCCGGAAGCATAGCGCGTCTACTGTGACCGGTATTCCCCGGGGGTCATGCCGGTATGCTTTTTGAACACATTCTGGAAGTAGCCTTGGGAAGAGAAACCCAGAAAAGTACTGATTTCCAGAATGGTTTTGTCGGTATGTTTTAAATATTCCATGGATTTTTTGATTTTCTGATCCGTGATATAGGAGTTCAGCGTCATGCCGGACTCCTTTTTAAATTTGGCGGAAAGATAGCTGCGGCTTACATACAGGTCCTTTGCAATCTTCTCTACCGATAAATCCTCCGTCAGGTGTTCCCGCACATATTCGGTGACGGAACGCATGAACTTATTGTAGCGTTTTCCCTGATTCAATTCTGCAACTAATGATGCAAAGTCTTGTACCATGTGAGACTGAAGATTCATGATCTGTTCCGGATTATCGAAAACCTCACTGTGCTGGATGTAACGGTCACTTAACGTTAAGGCCTCTTCTGCAGGGAGACCTCCCTCAATGGCAGCCCGGGAACAGAGGGTGACGGAGGAAATGAAAATATTGCGGATCTGCCGGAGATAGTTGCTGGATGTTTTGCCGGGGCGGCCGGAAGAGCCGGAGGAAAACAGGGCCTGAAGTCCGGGGACATCACCGGCGGTGATACAGGAAAGCATCTGCTTTTCAAAGTCAAAGGTGGTATGTTCGGTAAAAGCTTCTTCATAACTGTCGAAAGAATAGGAATCTGTTTTCTCCTCCGACAAAAAGGGCTGGTTTTGCCGGGTGATATCACTGTAAGAATCATAAAGGGGAAAGTCCGCTAAAGTAAGCTTCTTTTCGCTGATAAAATAGTAGATCAGGCAAAGCTCATGAAGAAACAATTCTAAGGGCATAGGGGTGATATGTGCCATAAGATCCTGAAAAATGGGGTAATAATTTTCTTTTAAGCCCAGTGTGAACATAAATTCCCGGATGGCGGAGCGGGAGGGCGTCATTTCATAGGTGGGACCGATGATCAGAGAGTGGTTGTCATAATGAATAATGCCGTAGAACTGGTCATAGGGAGTGATATAGTAACTTACTTCCTGATCGATCTCAAAAAACTGATCCAGATAAGGGGTGGCCGGATCCACAGGAAAATGGGAGGGATCAAAACTTGCCACACACTCCCGGCCTTCATATACCCTTGTAGCAATCCGGGAAAGGCTGCTGATATTTTCTGCAATATAGGTGTAATCAATATCTCTCATACTTCTTCTTCCTAAATATCCTTCTAAAAATTCTTTTGGGACATCTTACATCATGTCATGTGATAATTAAATACAATTTTACAATAACAAATAAAAAATTACAAATATAAAGAGGGCAGCTCCGATAAAATAGACACAATATGGAAAATTGGGCGATACCAAAACGTCTGAGGTTATCTGACATTATCTGACAGAAAGAAGGAGTTGTATTTCATGAAAGAAATCAGGGCAAAATTTTTGGACAACAAGGTGTTTGACAGCCGGGTGAAATCCCCGGATATGGAGAAGAAGGAAAAGTGGCTGGGTTATCTGGCGGGACCGGCCGGTGCACTGCTGTTAAATGCGGTGCTGGCATCCTATCTGAACGTGTATTACACGGATGTGTTGAAACTTACCGGTGTATGGGGCGGGGCATTTCTTATGATCTTTCCCATTATTTCCAAGATTGTGGATGCCATTACCAATGTGATCATGGGGTATATTATTGACCATACCAGAACAAAACAGGGAAAGGCCAGACCATATCTGCTGCTGGCAGCCGTTCTGCTTCCCATTACCGGCATTCTTCTGTTTACGGTGCCTCAGGGAAATGAAACGGTGGAAGTGATCTGGGTGATGCTTTCTTATAATCTGTTTTATTCCTTTGCGTTTACCATCTATAACATGAGTCACAATCTGATGGTGCCCCTGTCTACCCGGAACACGGACCAACGGGGTGTGTTGGCGGTATTTAATAATGTTGCTTCCGTTATGGTGACAGGAATTCTGGTGGCGTTGATCTTCCCTATGGTGGTGCTTCCGGTACTGGGGGTTGACAAGGGAGCCTGGATCACCATGGCTGTGATCCTTTCTATCATTGCGCTGCCTTTGACGCTGCTGGAGTATTACAACACCAAAGAGAGAGTGACGGAGGAAGGTGCAGACTTAGAGGAGACGGAGGAGATTCCTTACATCCGGCAGATGAAGGCTGTTTTTACCGACAGATATATGATGTGTCTGCTGGGATTTTTCCTGATCTATACCATCGGTTCCAACATCAAAAACATTTCGCTGGTATATTACTGTAACTATGTGCTGGGAAGTTATGCTGACGGCATTACCCAGACCATGGTATCTGTCATCGGCGGAGTCCCTATGGGCATTGGTATTTTTGCCGTCTGGCCCCTTGCCAAGAAGTTTGGAAAGCGGAATGTCACTATGGCGGGTTTTGTGCTGTACAGCATCGGAAGTGCTATCTGTTACCTGAATCCCACCAGTATGGTGCAGGTGCTTATCGGTCAGTTTATCAAAAATATGGGCGGTCTGCCGGTGGCTTATGTCTTCATGTCTCTGATGGCGGACACCTATGATCATCTGGAATGGAAACATGGATTTCGGGTGGACGGAGCAGCCATGTCCATTTACAGCATCATCACTGTGACGGCGGCAGGACTCACCACAGGAATCTTTAATTTGATGTTAGGGAAAGCCGGATACATTGCACCGGAGATGATAGGCGGTCAGACGGTGGCATATGCCCAGCCGGAAGCAGTGCAGCAGGTTATCACCTTCTCCTTTGTGGGACTGGAGATCTTTACTGCCATCATATGTTTCGTTCTGCTGGCTTTTGTAAATGTGGAAAAAGGGCTGGATGAAAAACAGGCTGTGATCAAAGAGAGAAATGAGAAAAAAAGAGGTTAAGATAGGAGAGGATAAAAATGAAAGCAATCCATTTACAGACAGAGTATTTAAAGGATCCCATGGGAATTGATATGGTTCACCCCAGATTGTTCTGGAACTGCCAGGAGGGAATTACCCAGAAAGCATACCGGATCCTGGCATCAGATGAAGATGGAAAGACATTGTGGGATACGGGAAAAGTGGAGAGCAGCCGCATGACCCATATTCCATATGAAGGACCGGCACTTTCATCCAGAGATCATGTGAATTGGAAAGTAAAACTCTGGGATGAGGAAGACCGGGAAGGAGACTGGAGCCGGGAGGCGTTTTTCGAGATGGGACTTCTGGATCAGAAGGACTGGAAAGCGGACTGGATCACCGGAGATTATGTGCCGGATAAGAAAAAGAGGTACCCTGTGGATGAATTCTGCAGGATATTTACCGTGGAAGATCCTGCGCAGATGAAAAAAGCAAGAATGTATGTGACAGCCTGCGGACTGTATGCCGTCTATCTGAACGGACAGAGGGTAGGTGATTTTGTGCTGGCTCCCGGCATCACAGATTACAATGTGCGTCTGCAGTATCAGACATATGATGTGACAGACTTGCTTGTTTTAGGAACGAACGAACTGCGTCTGCAGCTGGCAGACGGATGGTATCGGGGAAGCTGCGGAGCTAGGGGACTTACCAATCAGTACGGCACAGAGACGAAAGTGCTGGCCCAGCTGGAGATCACCGGGAAGAACCAGAAGGTGCAAAGGATCTGTACCGATGAAAGTTTTTTGTGGAGTAATGAAGGTCCCATTCGATTTGCAGACAATAAAGACGGTGAGATCTATGACGCCCGCAGGGAAGAAGTGGGGCAGTGCAGTCAAAGGGAATGGAAGCCTGCGAAAAAGACAACTTTTGGAGTGACTCCCACAGCATCTGACAATGTCTTTGTGAAGGAACAGCAGCGGTTTGCTCCAGTAAAAACCATAACAACGCCTTCCGGAAAAACAGTGCTGGATTTTGGACAGAATATTGCCGGATATATAGAATTTACAGTGAATGCAAAGGCGGGGCAGAAGATGCTTTTGCGTTTTGGGGAGATGTTAGACCAGGAAGGGGAATTTACCCAGAAAAATATCCAGTGCTCCAACAAGAAAAAGACAACGCCGCTGCAGCAGGTGGAATACACTTGTAAGGACGGCGTAAACCACTATAAAACAAGTTTTGCCATCTTCGGTTTCCAACTCATGGAGATTGAGACGGATGTGGATTACAGACCGGAGGACTTTACCGCTATTGCAGTGTATTCAGACATGGAGCAGCGTACGGAATTTGACAGTTCCAATGAACTTTTGAACCGGTTGGTGGAGAGTACCCTCTGGTCAGCCAGAAACAACTCTGCCGATCTGCCTACGGACTGCCCCACCAGAGAACGTCACGGGTGGACCGGAGACGCCCAGATCTTCTTCAATACAGCAGGATATCTTTTGGATTATGCAGCTTTTGCCAGAAAGTTTCAGCGGGATATGTGTGACTGGCAGGCAAAGGATAAGGAAGGACGATTCCCCCAGATCGCTCCGGCAGGGGGAGTGGACGCTTACATGGAGACCATGAATGGATCCGTGGGCTGGGCTGATGCAGGCGTGATGTTCCCCTATCGTTTCTGGAAATTGTATGGAGATCGTCAGATCTTAGAGGAAAATTATGATGCCATGAAGCGCTATGCGGACTTTATGATCAGCCGCTGCGGGAAAAAGGGACTGATGGCGCCCAAACTGAAACTCACCGGGGAGGCCAAAAAATATGTGGTAAATGCGGGACAGTCCTACGGTGAGTGGGCGGAACCTGCGGATGTTCATCCTAATAAGTGGACAGATATGGTGGCACCCCACCCGGAAGTATCTACTGCCTACACCAGCTATGTCATGGGACTGATGAAGGAAATTGCAGCAGAACTGGGCCATGAGGAAGACGAAAAGAAATACGCGCACTATGAGGAAAAAGTACGGGAGGCTTATCAGGCACTGGTGGAACTGCCGGAGTTTTCCCTGGATACAGACCGGCAGGCTCAGCTGGTGCGGCCATTGTATTTTAATCTTTTAAATGAGACACAAAGGGAGTATGCAAAGAAGCGCCTGCTGGAAGCACTGGAGCATTATGGATGGAGACTGGGAACGGGATTTTTGTCCACTCCTCTGATCCTGGATGTGCTAGATGACATTGATCTGGATGCTGCATACCGTCTGCTGGAAAATGAAGAGATGCCGGGATGGCTGTTTATGCCCAAGTCCGGTGCCAACACCATCTGGGAATCCTGGGAGGGAACCTGTGCCCAGGGCGGTATCGCTTCCCTGGATCATTATTCCAAGGGGGCTGTCTGTGAATGGATCTTCCGGGAAATGTGCGGTATCCATGTGGATGGGGAGAATCATTTTGTCATTGCACCGAAGCCCGGCGGACACTTTACCCACGCATCGGCAGAATATCAAAGTGTTTACGGAAAGATCCAATGCGGATGGGAGCTGCAGGAGACCGAGAGCGGCGAAAAGAAATATACCTATACCATAGAGATACCGGCCAATACCACGGCAGAGGTGACGCTGCCCGGCCAGGAGACAAGTTTGCTTACGGCAGGATGCTACCGGTTCTAAAGAAGCGCCTGATGGAGCGGGCAGATTCGGTCTAAAATGCAGCTGAAAGATATGACCACCAAAAAGGTGATATATTTTGACGGAAATATGATATCAGAAAAAGATTCTGTGAAGGTATAATCGAAGAAAATGTCATTTTAAAACAGGAAGGAAGCAGGAGGAGCGTATGAGAGCGTATAATTTACAGGTAAATCATCTGCATCATCCCATAGGCATCGACGGAAGCAAAGTGCGGCTGAGCTGGTGCTTAGAAGGCGGGATCCGGCAGAGCGGATATCAGGTGGAAATTATGTTAGATGACGGCAGCGTCTGGGAAGATTCCGGGCGGCAGCAGTCGGATGCAATGCATTATATGCTGGAGCAGCCGCTGCCTTATCGCAGCAGTTTTACCATCCGGGTTCGGGTGTGGGACGAAGCAGGACAGGAAGGGGAAGCAGCACAGATCCAGGTTGTCACCGGTATGGAACAGAACGGCTGGAAGGCTCGCTGGATCAATCCGGAACTATCCTGTGATCCCAAGGCGAAGAAACCGGGAAGTTATCTGAAAAAGACATTTACCCTGGAATCATTGTCGGAAAAGGGCAGTCGGGCAATGCTGTACTTTACCTCCCACGGTATCTGCAATGTATATCTGAACGGACAGGAGATTACAGATATGCAGCTGATGCCGGGAACCACCCAGGAAAACAAGCGTCTGATGACAGAGACGGTGGATGTGGGATCCTTTTTGAAAGAGGGGGAGAATACCCTTGTGGCTACCCTGGGAGATGGCTGGCATCGCGGATCCATGGGATATGATCAGAATAAAAATGTCTTTGGAACAGATGTGGCATTTCTGGCACAGCTGGAGCTTAATGGTGAGCCGGTGCTTGTGACGGATGAAAGCTGGAGTGCCAGCAATGACGGACCTTTAAGAGAGAATGACATGATGGAGGGCGAGGTATATGATGCGACTTTGGAGGAGACCATGACCTGGCATCCGGTAAAAATAGAAGATTTTGGATATGAAAATCTGATCTGCGTGGATACGGTTCCCATGCTGCCCAAAGAGACTTTTGGGGCAAAACTTATCGTGACGCCAAAGGGAGAGAAAGTGCTGGATTTCGGGCAGAACCTAGTGGGATATGTGCGACTGGATCTTTGGGGAGAAAAGGGACAGACCCTGAAGCTGGTGCATGGGGAGACTTTAGACGGTGACGGCAATTTTACCATTGAAAATTTCCAGAATCCCAGAGTAAGAACAGAGCAGAGAGTGATATATACCTGCAAACAGGGGCATAATCTTTATCATCCCACCAAGACTTATATGGGATTCCGGTATGTGCTGGTGGAGACGGATATGGAGATCCATCCCGAAGATTTCACGGCGGTGGCAGTGTACTCTGATATGCGCACTACCGCGGAATTTACCTGTGGTGTGCCGGAGGTGAATCAGCTGTTCTCCAATGCTCTCTGGAGTATGAAAGGGAATTTTGTGGATGTGCCTACCGACTGCCCCACCAGAGAAAAGAGCGGTTATTCCGGAGACTGTCAGGCATATATCCACACGGCCATGTATCTAATGGACTGCTATCCTGTTTATGCAAAATGGATCAGAGAACAGGCAGCAACCCAGAATGAAAAGGGGTGTGTGGCCCAGGTGGCTCCGTCAAATAATCCTAAAATGACACCCCCGGACGGTGGTATTGGCTGGTGTGACTCCTTTGAGATCGTACCATATCAGTTGCAGAAGCGGTATGGGGATACTACATTGACAGAGGAATACTATGACCAGATCAGCAAGTGGATGCGCTTTCAGATCAACAAGTCCAAAAAGCCCAGACTTTCCAACCGGCGGAAGATTCCCAAGGAATACCGTTCCTATGTGCTGGATGCCGGCTGGCTCTGGGGGGAATGGCTGGAGCCGGATCAGGGACAGGACAGCTCAAACTATATGATGAATATGATACTCCATGGAGATCTGGAGATCAGCAGTGCTTACCTGCATTACGGCTGTCGTCTGGTGGCAGATATGGCAAAAGAACTGGGCAAGAAGGAAGATGAGGCTTACTTTACCCAGATCAGTGAAAAAGCAAAAGAAGCTTACCGGGCAATGTTTTTGAAGGAAGGAAGGATCACGGAACCAAAGCGCCAGTGCCGTTATGTGCGGCCCATTGCATTAGGACTGCTTACGGAAGAGGAGAATCGTCAGACGGCGGCTGCACTGGCAGACAAAGTGGCGGAGAATGGCGGTAAACTGAACACCGGGTTCCTTACTACCCATGAACTGTGTCGGGCGCTGACAAGAAACGGCCAGGCAGAAGTGGCCTACGATCTGTTGCTGCAGGAGGAAGCCCCGGGCTGGCTGTATCCTGTGAAAAAGGGAGCCACTGCAATTCCGGAGAACTGGAGAGCTTATGGGGAGGATGGATCTGTGAATGGATCCTTCAACCATTATTCCTACGGTGCCATTGTGGGATGGATCTTTGACTGTGCCTGCGGCATCCGGGTAGAAGACGGTCAGATCACCATTTGTCCTTATCCGGATCAGAGACTGGGGTATGCAAAGGCGTCCTATGAATCACCTTTCGGAAAGATCGTATCCGGATGGAGATATGAGAAGGATCAGGTGATCTTTGAGGTGGAGATTCCGGCAAACCAGAAAGCGTGTCTGATTCTTCCCAATGGAAGAAAAGAAGAACTTGCGGCTGGATCTTATCAATTTATTGTGCCGGAGGATGAAGCGTGGTATAGTAAGAGGGAAGATATAAGAACCGGAAAGGAGAGCATGATGGATAAGAGAGCAATGTATCAGCTGACATATGGATTGTTTATTTTGACGGCAAGAGATGGGGACAAGGACAATGGATGTATTGTCAACACGGTTTCCCAGGTGACCACATCCCCCAACCGGATTGTGGTGGCGGTAAATAAGCAGAATTATACCCACGATATGATCGTAAAAACAGGGGAATTCAATGTGTCCGTCCTGACGGAACAATCTAAGTTTGAGACATACAAGCACTGGGGATTTCAGAGCGGCAGGGATGTGGATAAGACAGAAGAGATCACTTTTTCCCGGGCGGCAAACGGTATTATTTATCTTGCAGAGGAGACCAATGCCTTCCTGTCGGCAAAGGTGGTGTCCATGACGGATCTTGGAACTCATACCCTGTTTCTGGCGGATGTGACAGACGGGGAAGTGCTTTCGGAAGATGCTTCCGTGACTTACAGTTATTATCAGAAAAATATCAAGCCCCAACCGGAAGCTACAGAAAAGAAAAAAGGTTTTATCTGTACGGTGTGCGGTTATATTTACGAGGGAGATGTACTGCCGGAGGACTTTATCTGTCCCTGGTGCAAACATCCGGCCTCTGATTTCAGGCCAATCGAATAACACAAAAAATAACAGGGCGGCGGCCCTGTTATTTTTTTGGATCAAAGTTTGGATTGAATTTTGGATCAAAGGCAGACTTCTCCGGAGTCAGGCTGCTTTTACGTGCAGCAGTTTCTGATACATCAGGATCATTAAGATCAGGATTAATCCTAAGAATACCGGATAAAATCCTACATTTACATGGTTTGCAATGAGGCCGAAAAGCGGGGGCATCAGGCAGCTTCCGGTATAAGCGGATGCCATCTGGACACCGATAAGGGCCTGGGATTTGTCTGCACCGAAGTGATCCGGAGTGGAATGGATAATGCAGGGATATATCGGGGCACATCCCAGACCGATGAGGATCAGACCGGCAAGGGCAAAGGTATCTCCAAAGGGAAGCAGCAGGGCAATGACACCGGCAAGGATGATGCCCTGGCCCAGATGGATCATTTGGGTATCAGAGAATTTCATGGTAAGAAATCCGCTGGCTGCCCGGCCTATGGTGATGCCGATGTAAAAGAGGCTGGCAAAGGCAGCTGCTGTATCAGCAGAGATACCGTGGTGCAGTACTAGGTAACTGCTGGCCCACATACCGGTGGTGGTCTCTAAAGCGCAGTAGCAGAAAAAGGCTACCATGATCTCTTTGGCACCGGGAATGCCTATGATCTCTTTTAAGGACAGTGGCTGTGGGTCAGAGGTCTCTGCTTCTGTTCCCTTATCAGCCGGAGTATTTCTGCTTTTCCATAAGGGCAGGCTGCAGAATAAAATGGCAGTCAGTACCAGCTGGATAATGCCGATATACCGGTAGCCGTCATTCCATACACCGCCTCCGGTAAGGGCATAACTCATAATGTATGGCCCGGCAGCGGCACCTACGCCCCACATACAGTGTAGCCAGCTCATGTGGCGGCTGGCGTAGTGAAGAGCAACATAATTGTTCAGGGAGGCATCCACACTTCCGGCGCCCAGTCCATAGGGGATGGCCCACAGGCACAGTACTCCGAAGGAATGGCTGAAAGAAAATCCAAACAGTGCCACTGCAGTGGTGGCAACGCTAATGGCAGTTACTTTGCCGGTGCCCAGACGCAGGGTCAGCCGGTCACTCATAAGGCTGGAAACGATGGTTCCAAGACAGATGATCATGGAGATGATCCCGGCGTAGGAAACGGGAACATTAAACTCAGTGTACATGGTGGGCCAGGCAGATCCCAACAGGGAATCCGGAAGACCGAGGCTGATAAATGCCAGATAGATAATGGCTAACAATAAATGAAACATGACGATCTCCTTTTGAAAACTTATTTTGCAAGCTTATGAAAAATTGGGAAAATTATAGCACAAAGATTCTGGAAGCGTCAATTTTTGGTAAATAGTCTGTGCTTTTGGAAAAAAGCATGCGCAGGAAAAAAGTTACAAAAACAGGAATACGACAAAAATATGATACAGGAGTCAAATTGATGATATAAGAAAGTGATTTGGGGTGGTATCTTAAGAAAAAAAGCAAGGAGGGATTCATTTTTATGAAGAAAAGAATCATCAGTCTTATGCTCACAGCTGTGATGG
This sequence comes from uncultured Pseudobutyrivibrio sp., assembly GCA_945946605.1. Taxonomy (GTDB): domain Bacteria; phylum Bacillota; class Clostridia; order Lachnospirales; family Lachnospiraceae; genus Pullilachnospira_A. The sequence goes on from CAMEWP010000033.1 coordinate 15,937, forward strand.
CAGTATCTGCTGTTGCCATGACCGGCTGCGGAGACAAGAAGACTTCTGAGGGCGGCGATACCTTCTCCTACTGGATCACCATGACCGATGGCGAAGGTACCTATTATGACAGTTATGAAGACAACCCCGCTGTACAGTGGCTGAACCAGCAATACTGGGATGTGGAGAATCATACTCTGGGTGATAAGGATAACGGAACCAATATTCAGTTTAAGTTCCAGGCACCTATTGCCGGTTCCGAACAGGATAACTTTAACACCATGATCTCCACAGGAGAGTACACCGATATCATTGACCTGGCTTATGCAGGAAGCAAGGATGCCCTGGTGGAGGACGGTGTCCTGATGGATATTACAGAATATGTAGAGAAATACATGCCGGATTATGTGGCACTTCTGGACGAACATCCGGACTGGAAGG
>CAMEWP010000034.1 GCA_945946605.1 uncultured Pseudobutyrivibrio sp.
GATGCAAAGACCGCCTTATTCCATGTCCCGCGGGGTGTTGAGGTTCACATATACACCAATATGATACAGATAGTTGTAGCGTACACACCACTGATGCTGGGAAGAACCCCCGGCAACATTGTTGCAGTCCGTCCCCTGCGTCAGGGTGTCATTTCTGATTACACTGTGACAGAGAAGATGATCAAGTATTTTATCCAGAAGGCCATCGGCAAGCGCAGTTACCGCAAGCCGAGGATCAGTGTCTGTGTTCCCAGTGGCGTTACCGAGGTGGAGAAGCGTGCGGTTGAGGATGCAACTTATGCAGCAGGCGCCCGGGAAGTTTCCATTATTGAGGAGCCCATCGCAGCTGCTATCGGTGCCGGGATCGATATCGGAAGACCCTGCGGTAATATGATCGTGGATATCGGAGGTGGTACCGCTGATATTGCAGTGATCTCCCTGGGAGGATCTGTTGTCAGCACCTCCATTAAGATCGCAGGTGATGATTTTGACGAGGCTATCGTCCGTTATATGAGAAAGAAACATAATCTTTTGATCGGTGAGCGTACTGCAGAGGACATTAAGATCAAGATTGGTACATGCTATCCGCTTCCTCAGCCGGAGACCATGGATGTCCGGGGCCGTAACCTGGTAACAGGACTTCCCAAGACCATTCAGGTTTCTTCCGAGGAGACAGAGGAAGCTCTTCGGGAAGCCACCTTACAGATCGTTGAGGCAATTCACTCCGTGTTGGAGAAGACACCACCTGAACTGGCAGCAGATGTGGCAGACAGAGGTATCGTTCTCACAGGCGGCGGCGCACTGCTTCGGGGACTGGAGGAGCTGATTGAGGACAGAACCGGTATTCATACCATGACAGCTGAGGATCCCATGACCTGTGTGGCCATCGGTACCGGCAAGTATGTTGAGTTTCTGGCCGGCGAGGGTATGGACGACTAGAATTTGATGAAGATGATTTCAAAAGGCATGCATTTTTGCATGCTTTTTGTGTCCTATATTGGAAAGTGTGGAGTGGAAAATGGAAGAAATACAAGGATATGTGGAGCATATTATTTTCCGCAATGCAGATAACGGATATACCGTGCTGAAACTGATCTCTGACGAGGAGGAGATCACCTGTGTGGGGATTTTCCCGGCAGTCAGCGAAGGGGAGAATCTGTTGCTGCAGGGAGATTACACCAGCCATCCTACCTACGGCGAGCAATTTCATATGCAGTCCTTTCAGGTGAAGGCACCGGAAGATATGCAGTCCATGGAGCGCTACCTGGCATCCGGAGCTATTAAGGGGATCGGCGTGGCCCTGGCAGCCCGGATCGTCCGGCGGTTCAAAAACGATACCTTCCGGATCATAGAGGAAGAACCGGAACGGCTGGCGGAGGTCAAAGGCATCAGTGAGCGGATGGCGATGGAGATCTCCACCCAGATGATGGAGAAAAAGGATCTGCGGGATGCCATGATCTTTTTGGAAAAATACGGCATACATACCAATCTGGCGGTTAAAATCTACAATCAGTATGGCCCTATGGTTTATCAGATCGTTAAGGAAAATCCATACCGGATGGCGGAAGAAGTTTCCGGAATTGGTTTTAAGATCGCGGATGAGATAGCATCCAGAGTGGGAATCCGGACGGATTCCGATTTCCGTATCCGAAGCGGGATCCTGTATGTACTGGCCCAGGGAGCAGGCGCCGGGCATACCTATCTTCCCCGGGAGATGGTCTGCAATATGGGGAGAAGTCTGCTGGGGGTAGGAGAAGATGCCATTGAGACCCAGATCATGAATCTGGCCATGGAACAGAAACTGGTGTTAAAGGGCGACCAGGTTTACACCAGACAATTTTACCGCATGGAGGAAGTGACGGCCGGACTGCTTCTGGAACTGGACCGCGACTATGATGTGCCGGATATCGAACTGGAGGAGGCTCTTCGCCGTATTGAAAAGGAAGAACATATGGAACTGGATGAGTGGCAGGCAAAGGCGGTAAAGGAAGCCGTTACTCATGGAGTGTTTATCCTTACAGGTGGACCGGGAACCGGTAAGACAACCACCATACGGGCCATGATCCGTTATTTTGAGCGGGAGGGGTATGATATTTTCCTGGCAGCCCCCACCGGCCGGGCGGCAAAACGGATGAGTGAGACTACAGGATATGAAGCCCGGACCATCCATCGTATGCTGGAGGTGAATGGCGCTTTGGATGAGTCGGAAACCGGCGAGAAAAACAGCGGAATGTTTGAAAGAAATGAGAGAAATCCCCTGGAGACGGATGTGATCATCATTGATGAAATGTCCATGGTGGATATCACGCTGATGCATGCTCTGGTGAAGGCAGTCAGTGACGGAACCCGTCTGATCCTGGTGGGAGATGTGAATCAGCTGCCCAGCGTGGGACCGGGAAATGTGCTCCGGGATCTGATCCGTTCCAACCGGTTTTCTGTTGTGACTCTTCAGAAAGTATTCCGCCAGGCTGCCCAGAGTGATATCGTACTGAATGCCCACAAGATCAATGCAGGTGAGCCGGTAATACTGGATAACAAGAGCAAGGATTTTTTCTTTTTGAAGCGCTATGATGCGGACGTGATCATCAGCGTCATGCTGCAGCTGATCCAGTCCAAACTCCCCAAATATGTGGGGGCTACTTCCTACGATATCCAGGTGCTGACCCCTACCAGAAAGGGCCTTCTGGGTGTGGAACGGCTGAATGTGATCCTGCAGCAGTATTTAAATCCACCTTCTCCGGGCAAGAAGGAACGGCAGGTGGGGGAGAGGATTTTCCGTGAGGGTGATAAGGTGATGCAGATCCGCAACAACTATCAGCTGGAATGGGAGATACGATCCAATTATGGGATCCCTATCGATAAAGGACTGGGTGTTTTTAACGGTGCTGTGGGTATCATCACAGAGATCAATGAATATACAAATTCTCTATGGATCACCTACGATGAGGGTCGCATGGTGGAATATCCCTTTAAAAATCTGGAAGAACTGGAACTGGCCTACGCCATCACCATCCACAAATCCCAGGGAAGCGAATATCCTGCGGTGGTGATCCCACTGCTTCCGGGACCGCAGCTTCTGATGAACCGTAACCTTTTGTATACGGCAGTAACCAGAGCAAAAAAGTGTGTAACCATGGTGGGGGATGAAAAGACCTTCGACGAGATGATAAAAAACACAACCCAGAAAAGACGATATTCCGGGTTGTGTGACAGACTTTGTCAGCTGGAATTCTAAGAACAGCTTCTTACGGCATCCGCAGCATTATTCTGCTGCGGAACTGCCTTCACGCTCCGTATCGGAGCCGATTTCATAACTGTCTAAATAGGAATGAATCTCCTGGAAAGATTTAGGAAATTCCCGGCCAAAAGCTGCGGCAATGTTGCCGTTGTACAGTTTTTTGGTATTTTTGGAACCGGCCTGATTGATCTTGATGGAACCGGGATCTGAACCCTTGATCAAAATGTCATAGGCGATCTTTCCGGCTGCATAACCCTGGGCAAAAGGATCCGCGTAGGTGCTGACCAATGTGTTGGCACCCAGGGAAGCATCTCCGCCTACTGTAACGGTGCCGGTGGCTGTGGCGATGGAAGAGATGGTCTCCATCTGGTCACCTAAGGCACTCTGGGAAGGAATAAACAGCACGCTGCACTGGCTGCAGGCGTACTGAAGAAGTTCTTCTGTGGAGGCATCAGCTCCCGGGGCGTAGCCATCACTGTCCAAGGTCCATCGCTGGGAAACTCTGGCAGTGCGGACACTGGAAGGAGAGTTGATGCCGGAAAGCAGGCTGCTCTCTCCGAAAGACTCTACATCCATGTTGGGGCCTTCCTGGGCAGAGGCTGCAGCAAACTTGGAAGGCACAATGATATTGATATTGCCAACTTCCTGCGGATCTACAGCGGCAGGCCCGCCGGCGTATGCGGTGGAAGCAATCTGGTACTCTTTCCAGGGGATGCCTGCCTCGTCCAGATACTGCTCCATGATCTCATTCTGATAAATGGAATCGGAATCCTCAGGGCTGTACAAAAGACCAACGCTGTTCAGCTCCGGAACTGCCTCGATGAGCAGGGACAGCTGATCTGCAATGGAAGGCTGGCTGCTGACACCGGTAACGTTGGTTCTGGTGGTGGAGTTCCAGGTCTTATCCTGAGGGGTAATAATATGAAGCACCTGTTCATAATCCATTACATCCACTCCGATAATGGGACAATCGGAAGAAGCGCCTGAGGCTGCCATCAGGGAAGAGTCGCCGCTGGCGATGATCAGATCTGTTCCGTCCTGGAGAAAACCATTGCAGATATCGGGTGCAGAAGTATTCTCATCACAGGTGCGTATGGTCAGATTAAGATGACTCTGGCCGAACAGATCAATGAGGGCATCTGTGATGCCAAGGGTGATGGCGTCTGTCCGCTGGTTGGACTCATCCTGACAGATGCTGATGCTGTAAATGGTATCATCTTCCTGGGGAATGGGCTCATAGCCGGCGGGTTCGTCCTCGGAACCGCAGGCTGCCAGGCTGAAGGCACATGTGGCTGCCAACCCAAGAGAACATAATTTCTTGAAATTTATCATATGATAGAATCCTTTCTTGATTTCTTGATTTTATCTGAATCTTATCTGAATATTTTAAAAGTATCCGAAAGGAAAGTCAATACTATTCCCCCGCCTGAAAGTGTGAAGAAACTATGAAAAAAGAGGAAAGGAAAAGGGTTAGAGAACAAAGATGAAAATACTAAAAGTAATGGAGATAGTGATAGAGATGCTGTTCCCACAGCGTTGCCCCTGCTGTGACGAACTGCTGGATGAAGAGGAGAAGAAGTGGGGATTTTGTAAAAGATGCAGGAAGAAAAGGCATCTGGTGTCCGGAAACTTCTGCTTAAAATGCGGAAAACAGCTGGTAAAAGAGCAGCAGGAGTACTGCGGTGACTGTAAAAAAACAGAACACAGCTTCCGGGAGGGGAGAGGTGTTTATGTGTACGATAACACCATGCGCCCGGCCATGTACCGGTTTAAGTATGGTAACCGGCGCTGCTATGGCAGGATCTTTGCATCGGATGCAAAGAAGAGATGGGGCACATGGCTGTCCCGGGTGCAGCCGGATGTGATCTGCCCGGTGCCCATGTACGAAAGAAAAAAGAGAAAAAGAGGGTATAATCAGGCCAGGGTGTGGGCTGCGGCGCTGGGAAAGGAACTGGATCTTCCGGTAGATGAGGCAGCACTGCGGCGTGTCCGCGGCACGAGACCCCAGAAGGAACTGAACCCGGCGGCCAGAGCTGCAAATCTCCGGAATGCTTTTTATGTGGATCCGGCCAGAGTCCGGGGGAAAAGGATCCTGCTGGCAGATGATATTTATACCACAGGTGCAACGGCGGATGAGGCATCGGAAAAACTCATGGAAGCAGGCGCCCGGGAGGTGTTTGTTTTCTGCATCTGTACGGGAGCAGAGGGCTGAGATGAGGGGATATGTTTTTTTTGTGAAAGGTTTGCTTTGACAGAGGATTGTGCTATAATTGATCCAAAGGTGGTAAATTATGCTGAATGAAGAACGAGTGAAACACATGACGCGGATCGCCCTGTTTGAAAAGAAGGAAGGGCGGGAACTGCAGCCCATGATGCATTATAGCAAGAGAGATTACCTGACACTGAATACCATCAAGGATGTGATCGCAGGGACGCTCTTTTATGGGGTAGTTTATCTGGGGATCGTTACCCTGATCCTGATGTTTCTGGTGTCCAATCTGAACATGCTGATCCTGATTTCCGGCATTGTTTTGGGACTGCTGGGATATGTGATTTACCTTTATTATTATCTTCGCTACATGTATGGTAAGGCGGAAAAACGTTACGATGAGGGCAAGCGTAAGCTCAAAGGACTGGCGCAGGAGTATCGTGCGTTAGAGGAGATGTACCACCAGGAAGAAAAGATGGAGATGCCGGAAGGCTGGGATTAATATATGACATTCTTTATCAAACTGAGAGAACAGATCAGACATTTTTTTGTGAAGCGGGAGAGTATCCTGCTGCATCTTTGGAGTTTTGCGGTCAGTTTTGTATCTCTGCTGACCATCAATCAGACTTTTGGATATCAGAAAGCGCTGAACCACTGGTGGGTGTCTGTTCTGGTAGCGCTTTTGTGCGCCTTTTTCCCGATGCAGGGTGTGGCCGGAGTACTGCTGCTTTTTATTGTTCTGCATCTCATGGCTCTGTCGCCGTCACTGGCAGTGATCACGTTGCTGATCATAGTGGTGTGTTATGGCGTCTGTGCTTATTTTCATGCAGGCAGCACCTATCATTTTGTGATGATACCTGTGTTTGATCAGCTGAAGTTCCCTTATGTGATCCCTCTGACATCTGCCTTACTGCGGGATACGTCAGAGATTGCATCTGTGGTGTGCGGTACATTTCTTTCCTTTTTTTTTAAGACGGTGAGAGATAATGCTTCTGTATTTTTGGATCCCACCTCAGATATGACAGCCCTGGATCTGATGCAGAGTCAGATGCTGTCCAATTCCCTGTTCTATTTCTATCTGGTGGCTATGATCACCATGTTTCTGGTGGTGTATTTTGTCAGAAGCAGGGATATGGAATACGCCTGGTTCGTTGCGGTGCTGGCAGGATGTTTGTCTGAGTTCGTCATCATGTTGACGGGATATCTTTATACCGGCAGTTATGAAAGCATACCCATGCTGATTGTGGGAAATGTCATCACCTTTGCGGTGGGATGTGCAGTGAATTACCTGTACCTTGGCCTGGATTACAGCCGGACAGAACGGGTACAGTTTGAAGATGATGAATATTATTATTATGTAACCGCTGTGCCCAAGATGCATATTGCAGAAGAGGAAAAGCGGGTCAAGACATTTACGCAGCCTGTTGAGACGGAAGGATCCCAGAGAAGGGGATTTGGATGGAACCGTCGAAGGACTGCGGACAAAGAGAAGGAATAATGCAGGCAAAGGAGGTGCGAAATGATCAGTGCATACCTTGACTATTACGGATTTAATTTGCCAAGTGTGCAGCCGACAGATGTGGTTGAAATCTGCATTATCACATATTTTATCTATCAGGTGCTGCTTTGGATTAAGAATACAAGAGCCTGGATGCTGTTTCGGGGTATCCTGATCATTTTAGGATTCCTGCTGCTGGCAGCAGTATTTCAGATGAATACGATCCTGTGGCTGGGAGAGAAACTCTTCTCGGCAGGATTTGTTGCTTTGATCATTGTGTTTCAGCCGGAACTTCGTAAAGCTCTGGAACAGCTGGGGCGGAGTAATGTGTTCAGTGCCATTGCCTCTCTGGGATTTTCCAAGAGCATGGAACAGCGTTTTACGGACAGAACCGTATCGGATCTGGTGATGGCCAGCTTTGAGATGGGGGCTGTGAAGACAGGCGCTCTGATCGTGATAGAGAAGACGGATCCTTTGATAGAGTATGAGCGTACAGGGATTTCGCTGGATGCTGTCCTGACCAGGCAGCTCCTGATCAATATATTTGAAAAAAACACGCCGCTGCATGACGGCGCTGTGATCGTACGGGGGGATCGGGTGGTTTCAGCCACCTGCTATCTGCCTTTGTCAGACAACATGGAGCTGAGTAAGGAACTTGGCACCAGACACAGAGCGGCAGTAGGCATTAGTGAGGTCAGTGATGCAGTGACCATCGTGGTTTCCGAGGAGACCGGCAGTATTTCCATTGCCAGGGATGGAGAGCTGATCCGCAATGTGACTGACGAACAGCTTCAGGAGGAACTGAAGCAGCTGCAGAAGCTGGAGGATTCCGGCAGCACGGAGCAGCAGACACGATCATTCTGGGAAAGGGGGCCGTGGCATGCTGGAAAAGATAAAACAAACGCTGACGACGAATCTGGATCTTAAGATCCTGGCACTGCTCTTTGCAGTGGGACTATGGATCATCGTGGTAAATGTGGATGATCCCACTCAGACCAAGACTTTTACCGCCAAGGTGCAAGTGGTCAATGAGGAAGTGTTGACAGAACAAGGAAAATATTATTCGATTGTGGATAATAACAATACGGTATCTTTCCGGGTTCAGGCCAAAAGGTCTACCCTTGAGAAACTGTCCTCCTCGGATTTTACCGCAGTGGCAGATATGAATAATCTGGAAGATGACAAACGGATTCCGGTGGAGATAACGGTGAACCGTTCCTCCGTTGTGATCTCCTCCCAGAAACTGTATCTGGAAGTGGAAGTGGGAGATCAGATGGCCAACAAGTTTATGATCCAGGGTGAAGCGTCGGGAGATCCGGCAGATGGATTTGCAGTGGATACCATTGCGGTGGCACCCAATGTGGTCACGGTGAAGGGACCGGCGCCTTTGGTAAAGAAGATTCAGGCGGTGAAGGCGGTCTGCGATGTGACAGGCATGAACCGCAGCGTGACGGAAAGTGTTGTGCCCGTCTTCTATGACGGAAACGGAGATGTAGTGGATACCACCAAACTGGATATCAATGTTGCAACCGTGGACGTCACCGTAAATATTGTCAGCACCAAGGAAGTACCCATTGAGGTTGATACCGGGGGTAGCCTGGCAGAAGGACTGGAACTGGAGAGTATTACCACAGATCCGGCCAATATTGTAATAAAGGGTGAGGCTGGTATATTGAATGATATTACCGCTGTTACCATTCCACCCACGGTGATCACGCTGAATGATATTTCTCAGACCATGACCACCACAGTGGATATTTCATCTTACCTGCCTGAGGGAGTATCCCTGCTGGACAACAGTCAGGCCAAGGTGAAGATAACGGTGAAACTGGCAGAAGTCACCAGCCATTCCTATAATATTCCCACAACGAATCTGTCTGTGAGAAATCTGGGGCCGGGGCTTACAGCAAGTTTTGATGAAAGTACAGTGAAGGTGGAGGTGAAAGCACTTCCTTCCGCACTGAAGAATCTATCGGCGGAGTCCATTACGGGTTATGTGGATGCCAGCGGCCTGACAGCCGGAGAATCCATTACGGTGCCAATCGTATGGAATCTGGGTGAGGCATATCTGACGGATACCGTCAATGTAAAGATTACCCTGAAAAACTAGGGAAGACAGCAAAAAGGCGGCGGGGGCTGCCGGGATGAGACAGAAAACTGAGGAGGTAAAAATAATGATAAGCAAAAAGGTACAGATCATCAATCCCACAGGATTGCATCTGAGACCTGCAGGGGTATTGTGTGAGGAGGCAATGAAGTATCAGAGCCTTGTAACCTTCCGTTATGGGGAAAACGGAACAGCAAATGCAAAGAGTGTCCTGTCGGTACTGGGCGCCTGCATCAAGGCAGGAGATGAGATAGAACTTGTCTGTGACGGCCAGGACGAAGAGGAAGCACTTGAAAATCTGGTGAAGTTAATACAAAATGGGTTTGAACAATAAAATATCCCATGAAGGAAGAGAGGAAAACCATGTTAAATTATAAGAGATATAAGAGAAATCCGGTGATGGAATACAAGGAGAGACAGTGGCCAGATAAGCAGATCGAGAAAGCACCCATCTGGTGCAGCGTGGATTTGAGAGATGGTAATCAGGCTTTGATCGAGCCTATGAATGTAGAAGAGAAGATGGAGATGTTTGAGCTTTTGTTAAAGCTGGGCTTTAAGGAGATCGAGATCGGTTTCCCGGCAGCATCCCAGATCGAGTATGATTTCCTTCGTAAACTGGTGGAAGAGAATAAGATCCCGGATGATGTGCGGGTTCAGGTACTGACCCAGTGCAGGGAGGAGCTTATCGACAAGACTTTTGAGGCCATTCAGGGAATCAAGAAGGTTGTTGTGCATATTTACAACTCTACCTCCACTCTGCAGAGAGATGTGGTATTCAATAAGAGCCAGGATGAGATCATTGACATTGCCGTTGCAGGTACCAATATGGTAAAGGAGCGGCTGGCTGATTTTGACGGAGATGTGCAGTTGGAGTATTCTCCGGAGAGTTTTACCGGAACTGAGATGGATTTTGCTCTTAGAATCTGTACTGCAGTGCAGAAAGCATGGGATCATGCCAACGATAATCCTATCATCTTCAACCTTCCGGCAACTGTGGAGATGAACACACCCAATGTCTATGCGGATCAGATCGAGTGGATGAACCGTCATTTTGAGGAAAGAGAGAATGTGATCCTCAGCGTACATCCCCACAATGACCGCGGTACCGGTGTGGCTATCACCGAGCTGGCACTTCTTGCAGGCGCGGACCGTGTGGAAGGAACACTGCTTGGAAATGGTGAGCGTACCGGAAATGTGGATATCCTTACAGTGGCATACAATATGTTCTCCCAGGGAATCGATCCGGAGCTGAATATTGAAAATGTAAAAGAGATCGTGGAAATCTACGAGAGATGCTGCAAGATGCAGGTGGATATGCGTCATCCTTATGCCGGCAAACTGGTATTTACCGCTTTTTCCGGCTCTCATCAGGATGCCATCAACAAGGGCGTGCACGCAATGCAGGAACGCCAGAATCCTTATTGGGAGGTTCCGTATCTGCCTATCGATCCGGCAGACATCGGCCGCAAGTACGAGCCGGTAGTTCGTATCAACAGCCAGTCCGGCAAGGGCGGTGTGGCCTTCGTTATGGATACGGTATACGGATATAAACTTCCCAAGAAGATGCAGAGAGAATTTGCTGATGTGATCCAGGATATGTCTGAGAAGGAAGGCGGCGAGATTCCGCCACAGGAGATCATGGCAGCATTTAAGAAAGAATATCTTGAGGCAAAATCACCGCTTCGCCTGGTATATGTGGATATCGATGACAATATGGCAAATGATGAGACCCACATTATCCTTGATTTTGAGTACAATGGTGAGGCCATTCATTCAGAGGCAGACGGCAATGGCCCTATCGATGCCTTAAAACTGGCCATCAAGCAGTGTGTACCCAATATTGACTTTACTGTGATGGATTACTCCGAGCATGCGTTAGGAGAAGGTTCCCATGCCAAGGCTGCAGCATATATCGAGCTGCGGGATAACCGCTTTGGCAACACCACCTACGGTGTAGGTGTCAGCTCCAATATTACAAGAGCTTCCATCCGCGGTGTATTCTCAGGAATCAACCGTCTGATCAAAAAGCAGAATGATTATGTGTAAGAAAGGCAGAGCAGACAGCATGAAAAAGATCTTAGTGACAGGCTGCAACGGTCAGCTGGGCAGAGCAATACAGAAAGAATATGGAGATTCGGTAGAGTTTATCCGTACAGATGTTGTGGAAGGCGACGGAGTGGTTGCGCTTGATATTACAGATATTGGTGCAGTGATGGCACTGGTCCGCAAGGAAAGACCGGATGTGATCATTAACTGCGCAGCCCATACCAATGTGGATGCCTGCGAAAAACAATGGGATCTGGCGTATAAGATCAATGCCATCGGCCCCAGAAACCTTAGCATTGCAGCAAAGGAAGTGGGGGCAAAACTGATCCATGTCTCCACCGACTACGTCTTTGCCGGGGACGGCACAAGACCCTATACAGAGTTTGATGAGCCCAATCCGGTAAGTGCATACGGTAAGACAAAGCTGGAAGGGGAGAAGATGGTGCAGCAGTTTGCCGATAAATATTTTATCCTGCGGACTGCATGGCTTTACGGCGATGGTAAGAATTTTGTAAAAACCATGCTTCGTCTGTCAAAGACCCATGATGAAGTCAGCGTGGTGATGGATCAGCTGGGATCTCCCACCAGTGCAGCAGAACTGGCAAGGATGATCCATTATCTGGAACCCACTGAGAATTACGGAATGTTCCACGCAACCTGCGAAGGGGACACCAACTGGGCAGATTTTACAGAGGCGATCTTTGCAAAGATGGGAATTTCCACAAAGGTCAATCATGTCACCAGTGAGGAGTATGCAAGAATGAATCCTAATGCAGCCAGAAGGCCGGCATATTCTATTCTGGAAAATTATATGCTGAAACTGACAGCACCGGATTTTTCCATGGCAAACTGGGAAGATGCCTTGGACGAGTATCTGAAAGATATAGATCTGGATGCAATAGAGTAAGGAGATAACATGGGACAACCACTGGTAAGCGTGTGTATTCCTGCATATAACAGTGCAGAGACCATAAGGGAGACGGTGGCTTCGGTGCTGAGTCAGACTTATGGAAATCTGGAACTGATCATAGTGGATGATCAGTCAAAGGATACCACCTGGGAAGTGATAAAAGAGCTGGCAGACCAGGATGAACGGATCAAGATTTATCTTAACCAGCAAAATCTTGGAATGGCCGGCAACTGGAACCGCTGCCTGGAATTGTGCAGCGGGGAATATATCAAACTGCTCTGTGCGGATGATCTGATCCACGAGACACTGATAGAGCGGGAAGTGGCACTGATGGAAGAGTATCCCCAGGCCCTTTTGGTGCAGACGGATACCCGGTTTATTGATATAAACGGTAAGACTACCGGATTCTACCGGCGATACTATAAGAGCGGGCTGGTGGAAGGAAAGCAGGCCTGCCGTTTTTCCGTGTTTACCAGAGATTACCTGGGAGCACCTCTGGCAAATATGATCCGGCGCAGTGCCTATGAGACCCTGGGAGGATTTGACCCCTCCTTTGTGTACATTATTGATTATGATTTTTATATGAAACTTGCCTGTCATGGTAAGATTTATATTTTACATGAGCCACTGAATTCTTTCCGGATCCGCAGCGATTCCAACACGGGACAGGTGATGGGCGGTGGTAAGGAGAAGATCTACATTGCGGAGCACCGTCGGCTGGTGGAGAAATATGCCGATGAGCTGGGACTTTCTTCCTGGCAGGTGGATCTCAGCGTGGCCATTCGGAAGTTTATGAGTTTTCTGGGTAATATCTACCTGAAGATTTTTGTGAAGTAGAGGATAAAGCCAGAGGATACAGCCAGAGGCAGAAGGGGTTATGGAGATCATGAAGAAGAGATTAGTCATCATTCCGGCATACAATGAGGCCGGATCCATCGTCAGAACGGTGGAAGACATCAAACAAAATGCCCCCACATTTGATTATGTGGTGATCAATGACTGCTCCACCGATGATACCAGGGAGATCTGCGAGCAACACCACTATCATCTGGTCAATCTACCTATTAACAGCGGTATTGGGGCGGCGGTGCAGACTGGTTATATGTACGCCCAGCGTTACGGATACGATTATGCCATTCAGGTGGATGGGGACGGGCAGCATGATGCCAAGTTTCTGGAAAAAATGGCAGACTATATGGAAGAAAACGATCTTCATATGCTGATCGGCTCCCGGTTTATCGAACATGAGGGATTTCAGTCCAGCAGTCTTAGAAGAATCGGTATCCGGTATTTTACCTGGCTGATCCGTCTGTTTACCGGACAGACCATCACAGATCCCACCAGCGGCATGCGCATGGTAAATCGGGAAGTGATCTGTTATTTCGCCAAAGAGTATCCCAAGGATTATCCGGAGCCGGAAACGGCGGTGGTGATCCTGAAAAAGGGATGGAAGGTACGGGAGATTCCGGTGGAGATGAAGGCCAGACAAAGCGGAGTGTCTTCCATTTCCATGAAACGCTCTGTCTACTATATGATCAAAGTTTCCCTGGCATGCTTCATGGCTGCCATTGCAAATTAGGAGGAAGATATGACTGTTAGATTACAGATCCTGATTGCCGTTGTGGCGGTGATGGCTCTTTTGTATATTGGGAATCTTGTGCGTGTCCGCCGGCTGGAATTAAAGTATGCACTGATATGGTTTCTGGTGTGTTTCCTGCTGCTGATCTTTGATCTGGTGCCGGGAGTGCTGAACTGGCTGACAGAATTATTGGGAATCACACTTCCCATTAATATGCTGTTTTTCCTGGGATTTGGGTTCCTGTTGATGATCATATTCAGTCAGACCATGGTGATCTCCAATCTCACCAGAAAGGTGAAACGGCTGACCCAGGAAACAGGAATGCTGAACAAGCGCGTGGATAACCGGGTGGAACAGACCGGGGAAGTGAGCCGGAGAGTGGAAGAACTGGAACAGCAGGTGGCAGAACTTAAGAGACTGCTGGATCAGAATAAATAATGTTAAGTAATAAAATAAGATAATCTGGAGGAAAAATCATGAGAACTTATTTGGTAACCGGAGGTGCGGGATTTATCGGAAGCAATTATATTCACTATATGTTCCGCAAATACGACAATGAGATCCGCATCATCAATGTGGATAAACTGACCTATGCAGGTAATCTGGAAAATCTGAAGGACATTGAAGATCGTGACAATTATACCTTTGTCAAGGCTGACATCTGTGATAAAGAAGCCATCATGAAGATCTTTGAGGAAAATGATATTGATCGCGTGGTACATTTTGCAGCGGAAAGCCATGTGGACAGAAGTATCAAGAATCCGGAAGTGTTTGTACAGACCAATGTACTGGGAACCGCTGTGATGCTGAACTGTGCAAAGGCAGCATGGGAACTGCCGGACGGAACCTTCAAGGAAGGAAAGAAATTCCTGCATGTTTCTACAGATGAGGTTTACGGCTCACTGGATGATGATCCCAATGCATATTTCTATGAGACAACACCCTATGATCCCCATAGCCCCTACTCTGCAAGTAAGGCATCTTCCGATATGCTGGTGAAGGCTTATATGGATACCTACCATTTCCCAGCCAATATCACCAACTGTTCCAATAACTACGGACCTTATCAGTTCCCGGAAAAACTGATCCCGCTGATCATCAACAATGCGCTCCAGGGAAAGAAACTGCCGGTATACGGCGACGGCAAGAATGTACGTGACTGGTTGTATGTGGATGATCATGCCAAGGGAATCGACATGGTACAGGAACAGGGCAAACTGTTTGAAACCTACAATATCGGCGGACATAATGAAAAGCAGAATATTGAGATCATCAATATTATTCTGGAGACACTGCAGGAAATGCTTCCTGAGGATGACCCCAGAAGAGCTAATGTTTCCAAGGATCTGATCACCTATGTGGAGGATCGTAAGGGACATGACAGAAGATATGCCATTGCCCCGGATAAGATCAAGGCCGAGGTGGGCTGGGAGCCGGAGACTATGTTCAAGGACGGAATCCGTAAGACCATTGCATGGTTCTTTGAACATGAAGACTGGATGAAGAATGTAACTTCCGGTGATTACCAGAAGTACTATGATGATATGTACAGCAATAAGACAAGTGAATCATGAAAAACGGAGTTGTAATTGTAACCTACAATCGATTGGAACTGTTGAGGGAATGTCTGGCATGTGTTAAGGGGCAGACATTCCCCTTTTCCGATGTAATCGTCATCGATAACTGCAGCACAGACGGCACCGAAGAGTACCTGGATCAGATGAAGGATACATGGGATCCTTCCCTTGGGCGGATCCATGTGATCCACGAAGAAACCAACCTGGGGGGATCCGGAGGATTTTACCACGGACTTCAGGTGGCGGAAGAGAAGGATCTGGACTGGGTGCTGATCATAGATGACGATGCCATGATAGCGCCTGATTACATGGAGATCCTCATGAGTTACGGGGCAGACAGACCCCAGGTCCATGCCCTGGCCGGCGGTGTGATCACAGAGGGAAAACTGGATATCAGTCATCGCAGGCGCATTGTGAATAAACTCCTTTTTGCAGAGCAGTCAGTACCCCGGGAGGCGTATGAGGAAGAAGCCTTTTCCTGCGATGCGGCTACCTTCTGCGGGCTGGTGATCAGAGGGGAGACAC
>CAMEWP010000035.1 GCA_945946605.1 uncultured Pseudobutyrivibrio sp.
CCCTATCCCTCAAGATTGAGGGGCAGGGGAGTTGAAGTGTCGAAGACACTTTTTTGTGCTGCCGGGGTCTGGGCTGGAACTGCTCCGTGTTTTTCTATGGTCAAAAGACTGCCCATCAGCTGATAAAGGGAGCCGATGACAGTAAGGCGGTATCCCTGGGGCTGGGTCTTTAGTGCCTGACAAAGAGATAAGATGGCAGGCACAGCAACAGGAGAACAGGAATCCACCAGTACAGGAAAATGTGGCCCGGGGGAATCCTGATATAAAGCCTCTCGGATGTCAGAAGCCCAGATCTCGGAGGCAAGAAGATGTTCCAGATCAAAGACAATACATTGATAGTGGCAGTCTTCCGGGATTCCGCCATGAAGAAAACCGCCCTCGATCAGGGCGTTATCCCCGGGAGAAAGCAGATATTCTTTCTGATTGACAGAAAGATGAAAGGAACCGCTGATAATGTGAATTATTTCATATTCTTCGTGCCAGTGGAAAGGCATCTGATATCGGGGGTGATGGCTTGATACATCATAAAATGCCACGGGGAAATCTTTGGATCCATGTGTCCTGTGTTCTTTGTATTCGATATATTTCATAGTGTTTCCCTTTCACAAAAAAGTGAATATTTTACCAATTTATATTATTATACACCTAGAAGTACAGGAGAAAAACAGTTAAAATTAGTAACATATGAAATTGATTGGGAGGGAAAAACATGAAGTACGAGGCAACTTATGAATCCGTACATAGTCATCCATTGCCAAAATGGTATGATGATGCAAAATTTGGGATCTTTATCCACTGGGGACTCTATTCCGTTCCGGCCTTTGCAGGGGAACAGAAGGTAATGCCTACTCTGGCCACAGCGGAAAATGGAGCAGATGTGATCCGAAATTCGCCGTATGCAGAGTGGTATCTGAATTCTATGAAACTGGAGGGGGCTCCCACCAGGGAATTTCACCAGAATCATTACGGAGACAAGAGTTATTTTGATTTTCAGAAAGATTTTGAGGAACAGAATGCAGGGCTTGATCTTCACACCTGGACGGATCTGATCCAAAAGGCCGGGGCAAAGTATCTGGTTCTTGTTACAAAGCATCATGACGGTTATACCCTTTGGCCCTCCGAACATCCCAACCCCAAAAGGGAAGGATATGGCTCAAAACGGGATTTTGTGGGAGAACTGCAGCAGTGTGCAAAGGAAGCGGGACTTCGTATGGGAGTCTACTATTCCGGTGTATATGACTGGACCTTCAAGGAAGAACCCATTGACACAGGAATGGGATATTTTAACCACAGAGAGATGAGTCAGGAGTATATTACCTATTCCGTCAGTCAGTTTCAGGAACTCATCGACCGGTATCATCCGGATCTTTTGTGGAATGATATTGGTTTCCCGGGGGGATATAATATCAACGAACTGTTTGCATATTATTACAACCGTGTGACGGAGGGTGTCATTAATGACCGGTGGAGTCAGATGAAGGTGCCTCACACACCGGAGGAAGTCGAAGATTTCCGTCGCCGCATGATGGCAGGGGAGGATGTGATCAATCCCATGGACGGTGTCCATTATGACTTTACCACACCGGAGTACAAAGAGTTTGATACGGTGCAGACGGAAAAATGGGAGACCAACCGGGGTATCGGACGAAGCTATGGATTTAACCGTATGGAAGCAGGGGAAGATTATCTCACCGGTAAACAGGTCATCGATATGCTGATCCGCATTGTGGCAAGAAACGGCAACCTGCTGTTAAATATCGGACCCAGGGCTGACGGTACCATTCCCTATGAGATGGTAAAACCCCTGTTGGAAGTGGGACAGTGGCTGGAAGTAAACGGAGATGCTATCTATGGCACACGGCCTTACCGGATATCGGAGACAACAGACGGTGATGGAACACCGGTGTATTTCACGGCAAAGGAAGATGCGGTCTATGCTATTTCCATTCAGGAAGAACTGGGAGACCATCTGGTACTGAAAGGTTTCCGGACACCGGAGGGAAAAACCGTAGAACTCCTTGGAACAGGAGAGGTGTCCTACCATACCGTGGGAGAAGATACCCTGATCCGGATTCCGGCAGATTATAAAAAACAGAAGGCTTATGCTTTTAGATTTAAATAAAATTGTTTTGGTGAAAATAAAAGGGGAGAGGTGATCCGAAAACGGATCCCTCTCCCTGTTTGATATCTTACGTCTATTTGATATGATAGTGACACAATTTGGGGTTAAACGGTTTTGCCTTTTGCCACAAATACCGGGAATGTGTCTGTTCCTTTTACTTCTTTGCCGGCGGTGATGGTGACATTCTTGTCGGTGATCATATATTCTACCCGGGCACCCGGCTCCACTACGGTATCCTGCATCAGGACACTGTTTCTGACTACGGCACCCTTGCCGATCTTTACCCCTCGGAAAAGAACACAGTTTTCCACAACGCCGTCCACCAGACAGCCGTCTGCAGCCATGACATTTTTTACCTTGGCATCTGCGGTATAACGGGTGGGAGTATCATCCCTGATCTTGGTGTAAATGGGGCTGCCGCTAAAGAGTGCATCTGCATTGGCCTCATCCAAAAGACGCATATTTTCATCGAAGTAGGCCTTGATACTGCTGATCATTGCAGCATATCCCGTGTACTCATATCCCTGGATGTTCAGTTTGTCAATCTGGGGGAAAAGCACATCTCTTTCATAGAAAATATTTCCCTGAACATAAGCAGTTTCGATCTGGTCGATCAGCAGTTCACGCTCAATGATGTAAATGTTCATGGAAATATTCTGCACCCCTTTATCCTTGGGGTTGATCCTGATATCTGAAACCCTGCCGTCCTCTTCCAACTGAAGGGTATAGTAGAAATCACCCTGTTCCACATTGGAAGTCAGCACCGGAGCGGAAAGTTCCCGCTTCAGATAAACCATGGTCACATCGGCACCGGTATCGATATGATGCCGGATCATGTCCTCGAAATCATAAACGGCAGCGATATTGGCATCAGACATCACCACATATTTCTCCTTCTGGTAACGGAGAAAGGCGAGGATGCTGGCTAAAGCTTCCACCCGGCCGTGATATACTTTCACAGCTTTTTGTGCAAAGGGAGGAACAATGTTCAAACCGCCGTTCTTACGGGTCAGATCCCACTCACGGCCGCTGCCTAAGTGATCCATCAGGGAGTGGTAATTTTTGCGGACAATGACAGATACATTATCAATGCCGGAATTGACCATGCCGGAAAGGGGAAAATCGATCATGCGGTAACGGCTGGCAAAGGGAATGGAAGCCATCAGCCGTTCGCTGACCAGTTCCGGAACCATGGAATCATAGCTGTTTGGGAAAATGATGCCAAGAGCATCCACATTTGAACTTACCATTCTTCTTCGCCCTCCTTTACATTCTTTCGAACCATGGCATTGGGTCCTACCTTGGCACCTCTGCCAATGACAACACCGGAAGCCACTGTGGCGACACCCTTTTCATTGCCTTCCAGCATGGCGCCTACCACAGCATCATTGTCAATGAGCACGTTTTCGGCTACGATGCAGTGCTTGACCACAGCACCGGAACGGATGGTGGTATGTCCCATAATGACAGCGTCCTCCACCACAGCTCCTTCCTCAACCTTGACACCGCCGAAGAGGACAGAGTGCTTTACAGAGCCGGCGATCTTGCAGCCGTCAGTGATCATGGAATTTTCTACAGTGGCACAGGAACTGATATGGTGGCCGGCCATACCGCTGTTGCGGCTGTAGATCTTCCAGTTTTCATCGAAAAGGTCGATGCCGCTGTGCTCCGGATCCAGAACTTCCATATTTGCCTCCCAGAGAGAGGAGATGGTTCCTACATCCTTCCAGTAGCCGTTGAAGTGGTATGCATACATCTGGCGGCCGTCCCGGAGAAGATTGGGAATAATGTTATTGCCGAAGTCATTCTCGGAATTGGGATCTTCATCATCTTCCAACAGGTATTTGCGGAGAATATCCCAGTTAAATATGTAGATGCCCATGGAGGCCAGATTGGATTTGGGTTCCTTGGGCTTTTCCTGAAATTCTGTGATCTTATCATTTTCGTCAGCAACCATGAGACCGAAACGGGAAGCTTCCTCCCAGGGGACTTCCATCACGGCCACAGAGAACTCGGCATTCTTCTCCTTGTGGAATTTCAGAAATTCACTGTAGTCCTGTTTGCAGATCTGGTCACCGGACAAAATAATGACATACTTCGGGTTGTATCTCTCGATAAAAGAGATATTCTGGCAAATGGCATTGGCTGTGCCCTTATACCAGTCCGAACCGGAAGCTTTCTGATAGGGCGGCAGCACATGGACACCGCCGTAGAGCCTGTCTAAATCCCAGGGCTGTCCGTTTCCAATGTACTCGTTTAAAACCAGCGGCTGATACTGGGTCAGAATACCTACGGTATCAATGCCGGAGTTTACACAGTTGGAAAGCGGAAAATCGATAATACGGTACTTTCCCCCAAAAGGTACTGCGGGTTTTGCCAGCTTTTCTGTCAGTGCATACAGGCGTGAACCCTGTCCACCGGCCAGGAGCATGGCGATCATTTCTTTTTCCATACAAGATCCCCCTCGCAATGATTAAATGATAGTTTGATTATACCATTTTATAAAAAAAAGGTAGACCATAATGATAGATTTAACAAAGTTTGTCTAAAATGCACAAAAAACAAAAGCTGTATTGCGCATTTATCCTATAGGAAAATGGAAAATGAAAATGAAAAGGATGGGAAAAATCTGATAAAAAATTGAAATAAGCATCTTTTTATGGTAGACTTAACCCAAATATATACAGGCAGCAGCCTTTGGATTAAAGGAGAGAAAGAGATGGAAAATTACAAGCAGGAATTCATACAGTTTATGGTGGATTGTGATGTGTTAAAATTTGGAGATTTTACGTTGAAAAGCGGACGGAAATCTCCTTTTTTCATGAATGCAGGTGCCTATGTGACAGGAACCCAGCTGATGAAGCTTGGTGAATATTATGCAACAGCCATTCACGAGAATTTTGGTGATGACTTTGATGTGCTTTTCGGACCGGCTTATAAGGGAATTCCTCTTTCTGTGGCAACTTCCATTGCCTACGCAAAATTATATGGAAAAGAGATCCGTTACAGCTCCAACCGCAAGGAGGTAAAGGATCATGGAGATACCGGTATTCTTTTGGGAAGTAAGATCAAAGACGGTGACCGGGTTGTGATGATCGAGGATGTGACCACATCCGGCAAATCCATCGAGGAGACCTATCCCATCCTGATGGCTCAGGGAGACATTGAGATCAAGGGTCTGATGGTATCCTTAAACCGTATGGAAGTAGGACTGGGCGGAAAACTCAGTGCACTGGATGAGATCCGTGAGAAATACGGATTTGAGGCAAGAGCTATCGTTTCTATGGAAGAGGTAGTGGAATGCCTTTACAACAAGCCCTGTCAGGGACGTATCGTTATTGACGATGAATTGAAAGCTGCAATTGACACATACTATGAAGCGTATGGCGCAAAATAGAAAGGGCAGACAGTGGTGAAAGAAAAAAGAACCGGGAAGAAAATAGCGAAGATTCTGCTGTTTATCGGCTATCTGGCCGCCCTGAGCTATCTTTTGTTCTTTGCCGAGTCCATTGGCCGGGGAGCGTCGGACAGTTATCGCTATAACTTTGTTCCCCTGGCGGAGATCCGCAGATATCTAACATACAGCCACAGCATTGGCTGGTTTGGTGTCTTTATCAATCTGCCGGGGAATGTACTGGCCTTCCTGCCTTTTGGATATTTTTTGGCCAGTCTGTCAGAACATCGTCTGAAGGGATTTTCCGTGGTGTTATTTTCCATGGAATTTTCTATCTTTGTGGAACTTTTGCAGCTGGTTACCAGACTGGGAAGCTGTGATGTGGACGATGTGATTTTAAATACACTGGGAGGATGGATCGGATATTTGATCTACTGGTTCATCCATAGAACGAGGGAACAGAATGTACGAGGAGAGAGAACGACGAAGAAGACGAAGAAGGGATGACAGAAAACCTGTGTCTACAGAGGCGATAACGGCTGTGATACTGGCTGGGGTGTCCATCCTGATCTTTGCTGTCTTTCTTGAGGCAGCGGCAGAGTCTTCCGGCAACACAGCTGCCATATACGGAGGGCTGGGAGTCTTCGCCATGATATTGTCCATCGTTTCCTTAACGGTGGGCGTGAGAGCATACCGGAATGAGAACTTCAGCCGGGCACCCCGGGTGGCAGGTGTGGTGGTTTCCGCAGTTGCGACTTTTGTCTGGGTAGGATTATACCTGACGGGAATGTTTTTGGGCTGAGGAAATGATATTTCAGAATGAGAGGAATGCAGCGTGAGTGACGGACAATTTTTTGAACCTTCAGAGGATTTATGTGAACGGTATGAACTGGTGCTGATGCGTATCCGGGAGATTTCCCGTGAGGGGGTTCTGCCGGAAGCATTTAGCGAATATTTTACGGAAGCAGCCGACCTGGTGGATGCTTCTGCAAAGATTTATGCAAAATGGGAGCAGGGCTGCCTGAAGGAACGCAGTCTTGCAGAGTGTGAAAAGGATCAGCAGGCCCTTTACGGCCGGCTGGCACCGGAGAAGTATGAGAGGAGTTTTCTCAATCCTGCCTATGCCCACAGCCGGATGGGAGAAGAACTGGGAGGAATCTTAAGTTTCCTGTATGCGGATATGATTTCCATGATCCCGGCTGCTTTTGAGGGAAGGCAGGATCTTCTCACCATATGGTGCGAGCTGTTTACCCAGATCTACGGATGCTTTCTGACGGAGGTGGAATACCTGCAGCAGGAGGCACAGGTGGCACCGAATGCCCGGGGCGGAGTGGATGTTTTCCCGGAAGAATCCTGCAGACAGCTTTACCGCAATGTCAAAGATGTGATCTACTGGTTCTACCATGATTACTGCGAGATCTTTGCAGCGGAACCGGTGATGTCCATGGTGGATCCCCAGTATCGGTTCTTCCAGGATCTTATAGAGCATGCGGATCTTTCCGACAATCGCTATCTTTACCTGTACGGAACTTATATCGGCGAGAATGAGAAAAAGATTGCAGAGTATCTTCGGGGTCTTCCCCAGGAGGAGATCGATGCCATGGCCCGTACCTTCACAGAAGGGTATCGCATCGGCTTTGAAGTAACCCGGAAGGACATTACAAAGAAACGGACTGTAAAAATAGAATATCCCATCGGCTTTGAACGGATGGTGCTTTCTGCCATGAAGCAGTTTCGGGATATGGGACTGGAAGTGACCATGGCAAGAGAGGCAGTGACATCTTTTGCCGGCCGGGGAAATGGCAAGCGTGGCTGCTATGCAACGGCACAGAACAAACAGTTTGATTATGATCATAAGGACGACAGAGCCTTTTATTTTGATAAATCTTTTGTGGAAAGACGCTTAGAAGTCCTGCGGGATACCTTTGAAAAGCACAAAGATCTGGCAGCAGTTTACGGTGGTCCGGCTGTCATGGAGGTCTTCGGGGAAGTGCCTTTTGAACCGGTGAGCAAACCGGAGAAAAAGAATTACTCCCAGAAGCAGAATGAACTGAATGTGTACAATGCTTCCATGTCCGGCAATATTACCAACCAGTATATTCCCGGGGATTCCTACAGTTTTACCATTATTGCTTATCCGCTGCCTTCCATCGGACCTGATTTTGAAGAGATCTTCGCGCGGACCGTGGAAGTCAATACCCTGGATTATCATCTGTATCAGCGGATGCAGCAGAAGATCATAGATGTGTTGGATCAGGGAGACCGTGTGCATATTACAGGCCGGGGAGATAACCATACCGATATTACAGTGGCTTTGCATGGTCTGACAGATCCGGCAAAGGAAACAAATTTTGAAAACTGTGTGGCGGATGTGAATATCCCTGTAGGTGAAGTATTTACCTCACCAAAACTGGAAGGAACCAGCGGTCGGCTCCATGTGACAAAAGTATATCTCGGGGAATTCTGTTACCGGGATCTGGATCTGACTTTTAAGGATGGGGTGATCACATCTTATACCTGCAGCAATTTTGATTCGGAGGAAGAAAACAAAAAATATATCCGGGACAATGTGCTTTATCATCACGAGACCCTTCCCATGGGAGAGTTTGCCATCGGCACCAACACAACGGCTTACCGTATGGCGCAGGAGTTCGGGATCTCAGATAAACTGCCCATCCTGATCGCGGAAAAAACCGGCCCTCATTTTGCAGTGGGAGATACCTGTTATTCCCATGCAGAGGAAGTGCCTATGTACAACCCCGACGGCAAAGAGATCATCGCCAGGGAAAATACTTATTCCCTGCTTCGCAGCGAAGACCCATCCAGGGCATATTTCAACTGTCACACGGATATCACCATCCCCTACAACGAACTGGGGGACATCACGGTTCTGACTCCCTCCGGAGAAGAACTTCCCATTATCCGTCAGGGCCGCTTTGTGGTGCCCGGCACAGAAGAACTCAATGCCCCATTGGAGCATTTTAACTAGTGAATCAGCAACTGTGGTATCTCCCATATATATTTTGGGAAGATAACCCTGTTCCTTTCGATCTTTCTTTCCTTTTTTAGAAGCATTCGGTTGGCATTGGTTGAATTTCACAGCCCTGCCGCGGTGCAAAAGGTGCGGTGTCCGATCCCTGCTTTGACTTTTGTCCGGCGGTGTCCGCCCATAAAAGACAACATGGCATCAATTTCTGAGCTGTCTAAGGGTGCACCCGCTCGGTGGATATGATCTTTGTTTGGCAAGCGTCACCGACCAGTGGGTCGGTGCTTTTCCAAACTGCGATCTCCTCGCTTGTGCGCCCGTAAGACAGCCACGAAATTGGCCAGATTGTTGTCTTTCATTGGGCGAACACCTGCAGGAACAAATGTCAAACATGGAGCGGATATCGATCATAAACATTGCACCGCGGCAGGGCGGGAAATTCCCAATGACAGCCGGCGATAAAAAAGAAAAGAAGGATCAAAGGAACCTGGATACTCCCACAATAGTATATATGGGAGATATCACAGTTGCGTAATGAAATAGGAAAAGGAGAAAATGGAAATGGCTAAAGTAGGTATCGTCATGGGCAGTGATTCAGATATGCCCGTTATGGCAAAAGCAGCAGAGATTCTTGAAAAATTAGGTGTGGAGTATGAAATGACCATTATTTCCGCACACAGAGAACCGGATGTATTCTTTGAATATGCCAAGAACGCTGAGGAAAAGGGATTTAAGGTGATCATTGCCGGAGCAGGCAAGGCTGCCCATCTCCCGGGTATGTGTGCAGCAATCTTCCCTATGCCGGTGATCGGCGTTCCCATGAAGACATCAGATCTGGGTGGCGTAGACTCCCTTTATTCCATTGTACAGATGCCCAGCGGTATTCCGGTGGCAACAGTTGCCATTAACGGTGGACAAAATGCAGGAATCCTTGCAGCCAAAATTCTTGCTACATCAGATGATGCATTGTTGGCCCGCTTAAAGGAGTACAGCCAGGAGCTGAAGGAGCAGGTGGAAGAAAAAGATGCCAGACTGCAGGAAGTTGGATATAAGAATTACTAATAAATGACAGAAGTATTTATAATTAGCATTTCTAAATAAATCACTTTATACTTAAAGGTAGATAAAAGGTACATAAGTTACAGATTTTCAGGAGGAAAAACAATGGATTACAAGAATGCAGGTGTTGACATTGAAGCGGGCTATGAGTCTGTGGAGTTGATGAAAAAATATGTAAAGCAGACCATGCGCCCGGAAGTGCTGGGAGGTCTGGGAGGATTTTCCGGAGCTTTTGATCTTTCTTCCATTAAAGATATGGAAGAGCCCGTGCTGCTGTCCGGAACAGATGGTGTGGGAACCAAGATCAAGCTGGCATTTCTTTTGGATAAGCATGATACCATCGGTATTGACTGCGTGGCCATGTGTGTAAATGATGTAGCCTGCGCCGGCGGAGAACCGCTGTTCTTCCTGGATTATATTGCCTGCGGCAAGAATTATCCGGAAAAGATCGCTACCATCGTAAGCGGTGTTGCAGAGGGATGCAAGCAGTCCGGAGCAGCCCTTATCGGCGGTGAAACAGCAGAACATCCGGGACTGATGCCGGAGGATGAGTACGACCTGGCTGGATTTGCCGTAGGTGTGGTAGACAAAAAGGATATCATTACCGGCGAAAATGTAAAGGATGGAGATGTGCTCATTGGCATGGCTTCCACCGGTGTACATTCCAACGGATTTTCCCTGGTTCGCAAGATTTTTACCATGGATAAGGAAACTCTGGAAACCTACCATGAAGAGCTGGGCACTACCTTAGGCGAGGCGCTGCTGGCTCCCACCAGAATTTATGTGAAGGCAATGCGCTCCATCAAGGACGCAGGCATTACCGTAAAGGCCTGCAGCCATATTACAGGCGGCGGTTTCTATGAGAATATTCCCAGAATGCTGCCGGAAGGAAAGCGGGCAGTCATCGAGAAGAATTCCTATGAAGTTCCTGCTATCTTTAAGATGATGGCAAGAGAAGGAAATGTAGACGAGCAGATGATGTACAACACCTATAACATGGGACTGGGCATGATCGTGGCAGTGGATCCTGCAGATGTGGACGCCACTATGGAAGCCATCCGTGCCACCGGAGATACCCCCTATGTGGTTGGAAAGATCATTGACGGTGAGAAGGGTGTAGATCTGGTATAGTTTTTGTCAGGAGCGTAGAAAAATGCAAAAGATTGCAGTACTGGTTTCCGGAGGCGGAACCAATTTACAGGCGATTATAGATGCCATTGAAAATGGCGAAATACATAATACAGAGATTGCGGTTGTGATCAGTAACAATGCAGGGGCTTATGCACTGGAACGGGCAAAGCAGGCCGGCATTGAGGCCAGATGCATTTCCCCCAAGGATTATGAGAGCCGGGAAGTGTTCAATCAGGCCCTGGTGGACGCCATCGACAGTTATGAGGTGGATCTTGTGGTGCTGGCCGGTTATCTGGTGGTGATACCTGAGATCATGATCGAAAGATACCGCAACCGCATTATCAATATCCATCCCTCTCTGATCCCGTCATTTTGCGGAAAAGGGTATTACGGACTGAAGGTACATGAGGGTGTGCTGGACAGAGGAGTGAAAGTCACAGGTGCCACTGTGCACTTTGTGGACGAGGGGACGGATACCGGCCCTATCCTTCTGCAGAAGGCTGTGGAAGTGCAGGCGGGTGATACACCTAAAATACTGCAGCAGCGAGTGATGGAACAGGCAGAGTGGAAGATTTTGCCAAAGGCCATTGATCTCATTGCAGCAGGAAAGGTCAGCGTTGTGGATGGCAAGGCTGTCATTGCAGAGTAGGAGGAAACTATGAAAGTATTAGTAGTTGGAAGCGGCGGAAGAGAGCATGCAATCTGTATGTCTGTGGCTAAGAGCAGCCGTGTGGATAAAATTTACTGCGCACCGGGAAATGCAGGGATCGGAGAGATCGCAGAATGTGTACCCATCGGCGCTATGGAGTTTGATAAACTGGTAGCCTTCGCAAAGGAAAAGGACATCGATTTTACCATCATCGGTATGGACGATCCCCTGGTAGGCGGAGTGGTGGATGCCTTTGAGGCAGAGGGCCTGAAGGTGTTCGGACCCAGAAAAAATGCAGCGATCCTGGAGGGAAGCAAGGCATTTTCCAAAGATCTGATGAAAAAATATCATATTCCCACTGCCGGATACGAAAATTTTGACGATCCAAAGAAGGCACTGGAATATTTACAGACAGCCAAAATGCCTATCGTTCTGAAGGCAGACGGCCTGGCACTGGGCAAGGGTGTGCTGATCTGCAACACCAGAGAGGAAGCCATGGAAGGCGTCAAGACCATCATGGAAGATAAGAAATTTGGAGATGCAGGCAATACCCTGGTAATCGAAGAGTTTATGACAGGCCGTGAAGTGTCCGTACTTTCCTTTGTGGACGGCAAGAGCATTCAGATCATGAGCAGTGCCCAGGATCACAAGCGTGCCAAGGATGGAGATCAGGGACTGAATACCGGTGGTATGGGTACTTTCTCACCAAGTCCCTTCTACACTCCGGAAGTGGACGAATTCTGCAGAAAATATATTTACCAGGCTACTGTGGATGCCATGGCTGCTGAGGGAAGAGAGTTTAAGGGCGTCATTTTCTTTGGCCTGATGCTGACGGAAGATGGCCCGAAGGTGCTGGAGTATAATGCCCGCTTTGGTGATCCGGAAGCCCAGGTGGTTCTGCCCCGGATGAAAAATGATATCATCGATGTGATGGAAGCCTGCGTTGACGGTACCTTGGATCAGCTGAAACTGGAATTTGAGGACAATGCAGCAGTCTGTGTTGTTTTAGCATCCGACGGATATCCTGTTTCCTACGAAAAGGGATACCCCATTACCGGATTTGAAAAGTTTGACAATGAGAATACCTTCTGCTTCCATGCGGGAACGGCACGAAATGATGCCGGGGAGATCGTTACCAACGGAGGCCGTGTTTTAGGTATCACTGCCAAGGGAAGTGATCTGAAAGATGCCCGGAAGAAGGCATATGAAGCTACAGAATGGATTCAGTTTGAAAACAAATATATGCGTCATGATATAGGAAAAGCCATTGACGAAGCCTGAAAAAGAGAAGGTGTTTTTATGGAAATTGGAGTAAATACTTACGGTATTGCCAAATTTTTAAAAGAAGATTTTACCGGGACACTGCATCAGCTGTCGGAAGCAGGTTTTACCGTGTTAGAACCCATGGTTCTTTTTGGAACAAAAGAGGGAGGCATGGCAGAGCGGCTGGTGGCATATTCTTCCAGTAAGCTGGATATGGCAGGGGGAACCTGGCCGGTATCTGTGGCAAGAGAAAAGTTTCGGGCAGCCCGGGCGGCGGGATTTACCATTCGCAGCGCCCATATGGCCGGTCCCGGGTACAAAAAGGAATATCTGGATCAGGCCATCGCTTTTGCAAAGGAACAGGATCTGAAATATTATGTGATCAGTCCCATGGAGTCCTCTGTGACAGAAATGGCAAAGGAAGTGGCAACACTGCGCTATGCAGCCCGGAAATTTAAGGAAAACGGCATTACCCTGCTTTTACATAATCACGAGGCGGAATGGACGGACTGTGAGGGGGAATGTGTCTTTGATTTCCTTCTGGATACCGTGCCGGATATGGATGTGGAACTGGATCTGGGATGGACGAAGTTTGCCGGAAGGGACTGCGTGGAAGTGATGCGCAAATACCGGGACCGGATCCGTATTCTTCATTTTAAGGATGTACGGGAAGGAGCAGATGCCAGAACCCGGTCCACCTGCTTTACCGCCATTGGTCAGGGAAGCATTCCCCTGGCTGATATTATGAAAGAGGCAGAGCATATGGATCTGGATGAGGCCGGATATGTCATCGATCAGGATGCTTCCTTAGGAAGTATGATGGAGGATCTGCGGATCGGTGCTGCCAATATTGCTGAGGGCGGCAAATATATGACGCCGGAGGATCCCGGATATCAGGGAAGACTGCCTTTGAGCCTTATGACATTTCCCATGATCCGTGACCGGATGCATCGGAAGTTAAATATCGAAGAACTCTGTACACTGGTGGAGACGGCAGGACTGGATTCCATGGATATGATGGAGCAGGAAGTCAAACTTTACGGTGTGAAGGAGACCCAGCGGGCATTGGAAGAACATGGCCTGCATTTAGAGTGTCTGATCACTTCCATTTCCATGACCAGGGGAAGAGATCATGCCATTAAGAAGGGGATTCATAATGCACTGGTAATGGCGCAGCAACTGAACTGTTCCATGCTGATGATCATACCTTTCCCCCAGGCGGAAGTAAAACTTCCTGGACTGCCGAACCGTCAGGAGATGGTGGCAAATGCCATCAAATATCTCCGGCTTGCAGTCATTGCCGGAAAGAAATACGGCGTGAAGATCTGTATTGAGGATACGCCTTCCTGCCAGCTGCCTTTGTCAGGCATTGAAGAGTGCAGGGAGATCCTGCAGGCGGTACCGGGACTGGGACTGGTATATGATACAGCCAATATGATCCCGGCGGGTGATGATCCCATAGAATTTTACGAAGAATTAAAGGAATATATCTGTCATGTACATCTGAAGGATGTACGCCGCACCAGCGAGAAGTGCTTGGATGTGTGCAGGGACGGAAGTTATATCAAATGCTGCCTCTGGGGGGAGGGCATTGTTCCCATAAAGGAGATCGCAAAGATGCTGGAACGGGATGGTTACCGGGGAAGCTGCGGTATCGAGTATGTAACACCGGAAAAAGAGGGATTGTTCCCTAACATGCATCAGCTGGAAAAATTCGTAAGTTATATCGAAAGATCATAGTTTTATAAGCATCAGGAGGAGGTAAGATACTATGCAAAAAGAAGTGATCATTTTAAATGAAGAGAGAAATGTGACGCTGACAGCGTACCTTTCTGAAGTGGGCGGTGAATTTGGAAATATCAGTAAACGCCCGGCCATGCTGGTTCTGCCGGGGGGCGGATACCAGATGTGCTCTGACAGAGAGGCTGATCCGGTGGCATTTCCTTATATGAAGGCAGGCTATCAGGTGTTTATCCTTCGCTATTCCATTCAGAAAGATGCCGTATGGCCCCAGCCGTTAGAGGATTATGACGCTGCCATGGATCTCATCAAGAGTAAGGCAGATGAGTGGAATCTGTATCCGGATAAGATCGCTGTAGTGGGATTTTCCGCAGGGGGACATCTGGCAGGCGCAGCTGCGACTGTGGCAAGAAACCGCCCAGCAGCAGCGATCCTGGGATATGCATTATTGAATGATGATGTGAAGGGATGCAATCCCAGCGCACCCAGCCTCATTGAGGAAGTGGATGACCAGACACCGCCTTGTTTCCTGTTTGCATCACGGACAGACAGTACAGTACCTATTGCCAACAGCATTGAGTTTATGAAGGCTTTGGATGACAACGGCATTTCCTTTGAGAGCCATATTTATGCATATGGTCCTCACGGATTTTCCACCTGTGACAGTTCTGTTCAGGATAAGGATACGGATATGTGTAACAGGATCCCTCACTGGGTGGAAGACAGCATTGGCTGGCTGAAGGATGTACTGGGAGATTTTGATGCACAGGGTATGACAAAACCTGCCTGTCCCAAGTTTGTAAATGGTAATAAGGGGGATGTCCTGTCTGTTGACTGTACCATGGGATATCTCATGGCACATCCGGGATCTAAAGCCATTATGGAACAGATGATGGGATCCCTGAGAGATCAGAAGGGTCAGGAAGCAGGTGAGAATGTCAGTGAAATGGGAGCATCCATGAGCCCTGAGATGATCGCAACAATGGTAGGAAACATGAAACTGCGGGATGCATTATCTTTTGGAAAAGTTCCTGCAGAAGCGGTAGAAGCACTGGATGCCAAACTTCGTCAGATCCCGAATAAGTAATCACCGGGAATAAGGATAGGATGATCAAATAAAATGATCGGATAAAATTACATAGGGACAGATCATAAGCGGGCGGCTGTTTACAGCTGCCCGTTTTTCATTTCAGGAAATATTTTTAGAAAATCGTAAGAAATCTCTAAGGAAAATCAAGGGATTATTCCTACCGCATTTTATATAATATCATTAAAATCAAGTGTCACTTATGGGATCA
>CAMEWP010000036.1 GCA_945946605.1 uncultured Pseudobutyrivibrio sp.
ATGCCGTCCAGGTTGGTGACATACTCGTCCGAATCTCCATGGTAATTGCCGTAAAGTGCCGCCTGGCTGTATGCATTTGGTCCGATCACCGCAAGGTTTTTGATCTTATCTTTGTTCAGAGGCAGGATCCCGTCATTCTTCAAAAGCACCATGGATTCCTCTGCCGCCTTACAAGCCATCCTTTGATTAGCAGGCTGATTTACCACGGTATAGGGGATGTTGTCGTATTCGCAGTCCTCATCAAACATACCCAGGGCATAACGGGTGGTAAAGACATGTACAGCCGCACGACGGATCTCCTCCTCCATGATCAGGCCTTCCTCAAGGCCGCCCATCAGTCGTTCAAAGGTACAGCCACAGTTTAAGTCACATCCCATTCGCACTGCCAGGGAAGCGGATTCCTCCGGCCGGGAAGTGTATTTATGTGACTCATGGAAATCTTTTACTGCCCAGCAGTCGCTGACCACATGGCCTTCAAATCCCCACTCTCCTCTTAAGATATCCACCAGCAATCGTTTGCTGCCGCAGCAGGGTTCCCCGTTGGTGCGGTTATAAGCCCCCATCACGGATTCCACATGGGCATCTTTGACAGCCGTTTCAAAAGCAGGAAGATAGGTCTCCCGCAGATCCTTCTCGCTGACTACGGCATCAAACTCATGACGCAGCGCCTCCGGCCCGGAATGGACTGCAAAATGTTTGGCACAGGCTGCAATCTTCAGATATTCCCCGTCTCCCTGCAGTCCTTCAATAAAAGCATTGCCCATTTTGCCTGTCAGGAAAGGATCCTCCCCGTAGGTTTCGTGGCCTCTGCCCCACTTGGGATCACGGAAAATATTGATATTGGGAGACCAGTAGGTCAGCCCTTTATAGATATCTCTGTCGCCGTCCTCCTGGGCTGCGTTGTATTTCGCCCTGGCTTCTTCAGCGATAACATCCGCCTCCTCTTTCAAAAAAGCCGGATCAAAGGTTGCCGCCATGCCGATGGCCTGGGGAAATACCGTGGCAATGCCTGCCCGTCCCACGCCATGCAGTGCCTCATTCCACCAGTTATATTCCGGTATACCCAGCCGCTCAATAGCCGGTGCATGATGCAAAAGCTGGGAAGCCGCTTCCTCCACCGTCATCTGAGCCACCAGGTCTTTGGCCTGTTTTACAAATACTGCTCTGTCCTTCATAAATGTACTGCCCTCCTAAAAATTCTTATGTCTATGATCATATCAATTTTTCTTTTCCTGTATATACAAATTTCCAAATATTTATAACATTTTTCCGATTTTCATACTCCGGGAGAACATCCATCAGTTATATGCTCAGTCAGAACACCATACTTTTGCGTAAAACCCTCTGCCTCTTCCCTCTAACCATGTATCCTGCATGACAAGGAAGCTGTCCCGCAGCCTAATGTCTTCCGACGAGCTGCCTACTTCTACACAGATCTCTCCTCCTTCAATTTTCCAACGCATATTTCTGTCTAAAAAGGCCAATTGGGAAGCCTGAACTTCGAAGCAGACCCGTTTCTTTTCCCCCGGCTGCAATGTCATGCGTACAAAGCCCGCCAATTCTTTTATCGGCCTGGATATACTTGCATGAGGGTCCGAAAGGTAAAGCTGTACAACCTCATCCCCTGAACAGTTTCCCACATTCTTTACCGTACAGGAAATAATAACACTGTCCTCTGGCATGATTTCCGTAGGATCTATTTTCAGCTGATCATACGCAAATTTTGTATAAGAAAGTCCGTGTCCAAAATAATATCTGGGTGTGTGGGGCAGATCTACATAATCCGCAAATCCGATACTTCCCGATTGATGCCATGCCGCATTCTTTGCATGATTATAATAAATCGGAATCTGACCGGCATTGCGGGCTGTTGTCACAGGCATCTTTCCTCCCGGATTGTAATCTCCCAGCAGGGCACTGACCACAGCCTCAGCGGCCATTTCAGCAGGATTCCACGCCTCTAAGATTGCATCCAGACAACTGTCCGCCGCATCACTGGAAATGGGTCTTCCATCAAAATGAATACCGATCAGCGGTTTGCCCAGCGCAGCTACCCTGCGGATAAACATTTCCTGACATTCCGGCAAATTGATATTTGAAGCATCCACACCTTCCCCCATGGTTGCCAGGGAACAGGTCCCGTGTTTACCTCCCAGTGTAAGGATGATCACATCCGCCGACTTCGTCAACTGCAGGGCATCTTCAAATCCGGAGTCATCCTTCCCCGCCACCGGATAGCCATACGCATACGAAATGTCGGTGTCCGGCAATTCCTGCCGCAAATGATCCAATATGCTTCTGCAGTTCGGTTTCTGTCTTTTCCATATAGCATCCAGTTCCTCCGTTTCGTCCCACTGAATATTTGTCCCAGGTACAACATCGATCCGATCATGTGCCTTCGTTTCGTGATCACCAACCCCTGCAATAGAATTCGCAGCCGCAAATGTTGACTCCATCATACACATGTGGGTATAGCCTCCGAAATATTTTCTGGGCTGATCTCCGTGAGGGCCGATCAGGGCAATCTTTTTTGTTCTTTTATCTATGGGCAGGACGCCGTTGTTTTTCAATAATACCAGGGATTCCTTAGCAGACTGCAGCGAAATCTCCTGATCGTGGGGATCATAAAAGATCTCTTCCAACTCTTTACCATCCAAAGCAAAGGGATGCTCAAACAATCCCATACGGAATTTTGCCGTCAATACCCGCAGCACCGCCTGATCCAGTATTTCTTCGTCCATTTTTCCTGTTGCAAACAGTTCTTTTAAACCATCTCCGAATCCGCCCGGTTCCGCCAGTTCCATATCCATACCGGCCGAAAGGCAATATGCTCCCGCTTCAGCAGAAGATTCTCCGACTCCCTGAACGGTATACACATTGTTCACCGCACCATAGTCGCTGACACACACTCCATCAAATCCCATTTCTTTTCGAAGAAGATCCGTAAGAACATAAGATGAGGCAGATGCCGGCTCTCCGTTTATCAGGCAATAACATGGCATGATCCCCTTTAAGCCAGCCTCTGTGATAGCTGCCTGAAAAGGTTTTCCATACACTTCGTCCAAAAGACGTGTGGGTGTATCACTGGTGCTGCCGTGAATACCTCCTTCCGAATTATGAAATGCCAGGAAATGTTTGGCAACACTCTCCGTTCTTCGTCCCGCTGTCACATGTTCCTGGCAGCCCTTCGTATATGCCACTCCCATGGCAGCGGCCAGCGTTGGATCTTCTCCATATGTTTCTCCCTGACGTCCCATCCTGGAATCTCTCGAAATATCCAGTATCGGTGCAAAAACATGTGTAATACCACACGCTGCTTCCTGTCGGCTGACAATCTTGGCAATGTCCCTTTCCAGATCCGGATCCCAGCTGGAACCGCGGCCAATACCGGAAGGGAAACTGGTGGCATCCTGTATAAAAGCACCACAAAGTCCTTCCATATGAAAAATAGCCGGAATATGATGGGGACTATTCTCCATAACAATGGTCTGAACTTTTCGCTGCCATTCTGCTGCTTCCTGCAGAGTGGAAAAGCGACGCATTTCCAGCGTACTTACCTGACCAATTCCACACGGAGTATTTTCCGAAATATATGTATAATCCAGGCATTTCTGATCAAAGGGAAACAGTCCATTAATCTGTGCCATTTTTTCTTCCAGGCTCAATTCCTTTAACAGATCTTCTGCTCTCTGTTCTGGTGTTTGTTCCATAAATATCCTTCCTCCGAAAAGAAAAAAGGCGTATAAAACATCCGCCTTTTTCTTTTCTTACATTTCCTATTTTCTTATTTGTAAATTTCGTCTACATACTTCTGGTAAATCCTGCATACGGAATCCGTATCATATGTGCCGATTTCTTTCACATAATCATTCCATCCGCTCAGTCCATTCTTGATCAGTGAGGGAACCTTTTGATTTAATGCATCCAAAAGCACCGTATTCACCTTATTGATCTCACTGTTTTCCTCATCGGACAGCATATCTGTAATATTATTTGTCACATTACCCTTGCAAGAGTATCGATCATACTCCGCACGACATTTCTTGTATATCTCACACTCACCGGAATCAATCTTATAAGTAGAACCTTCCGCTGTTCCCTGAAGTGCCAGTCGTGCTGTCAGTCTGCCGTTGGAAAATGCATTTCCGTTGATGGTAGTATCCTGGGGTATATTGGAACAATATACGGTCTTTCCGTCTTCTTCCCGGGTGTAGTACATGCCATCCGTAAATCCATATTCCTTGTAAAGATCCGGATCCAGTTCTACACTTTCATACTGCTCTTTGCTCAATCCACTGCCAAGTGTCCGTGCTCCTTCCTCTGTATAGCACCAGTTAAAGAAGGTGAACAATGCTGCCAGATCCTTATCCGCTGCCTTATCAGTGATCATAACGCCGCCGGTAGTAACACCGCCTGTCTCATTGTAAAAACAATCAGGCTCTGAAAACTGCTGATCCTCTGTGCCATACACATCATTCATTGGCATGGAACATCCCATGACATATGCATCTTTCTGTCCGCCTTCATCCATGCAGGTGGTACGGATCTTTACACCGCAGTCCCACACCATGCCTTCCCACATACCAACTTTCCCCTGATTGAATCCGCTCTGATTGATCATGTAAAACAGATCACTGGCCCGTGTTTCGAAACGGCTGTCCAACCAGCCTTTATCATCCCAGGCAGCAAGGCATTCAATATAAGTCTTAAAATTATCGGAGGTTGCATCAAAGGAAACCTGATGATCGCTATCCGTGTAATAGTAGCCATTGCCACCGCCAAAGGACGAAACCAGATCGCCCATCTGGAAATATCCTCCATAAGCGACACTGATGCCATAAGCATCCGCATCATCTTCATATCCCAGATCTGCAATCGCTTTATCAAATGCCTCCAGCATCCATTCCCAGTCACTGATAGTTAAGGGATTTTCTGTTCCGCTGGGGAAGATCACATTGTCCTGATAGGTATTATCCGGGTCATCTCCCGGTTCAGCCTTGAAAGAAGTTACCGTGTTCTTTTTCCATCCTTCAAGATTTCCCTGGTCCTGTGCTTTGGAAAGAGGTGTAACCGCCGGATGACCGTTTTCCTTCACATATTCGCTGTCCCAGTCCCAGACATACTCGGACGGTGTTGCATATTTTACAATCCAGTCACGACGATAAACAAATCCCTCCCATCCCTCTCTGGGGCCGTCATTAATGAGCGGCAGATAGTAATAATGTACCTTGCCCTTATCATCTGTGATGGTTGCCCGGGCTTTCACTTCCGGATTTGCCTCCAGATATGCCACATAGTCCGGCATATACTTTTCCACATACTCTGTGATATCCATGGCAATTCCATCTTCTACCATGCTCTGGATACTACCGTTGTAATAAGACATATCCACAATATCCGGATACTCACCGGTAGCGATCATTGTATTGAAATTATCCGTCTCAGACCCTGCGATGGGTGTCTGGAAGGTAAATTGGATATTGGTACCATTCGACTTATCCCCCAGTCCTCCGTTCTCTGTATCCCAATACTGTGCATTCAGCCACTGTGTCCCTGGATTGTCCTCGTACTCATCGTAGTAAGTTCCATCACCATCCGCACTGATGATCCACCAGGAAAATGTTTCCGATGAACCTCCCTTTTCGTCTTTGCTGTCTCCGCATCCGGTCATGGCGATTGCACTGACTGTCAAAACCCCTGCAAGAAGCAAGCTTACAAACCTCTTCTTCATACCTTTTCTCCTTCTTTCTTTTCTCTGTATTCATAGATACCGCCCGTGAGGATATATTCCTTTCCGCTGGGCAGTACCAAAGTACACTTTGTATCTTCCGGAATTTCTACCCGGATGACAAATTCATTATTTACTATTTTCCAATCCGACAGGATTCTTCCATATGGTGAGTCAAAATAGCCCTTCGCCCAGGTCAGCCCACCACCGGAGATCGGTGCGATGCGGAAGGTTTTGTACCCGCCGGAGATTGCTTCTATGCCCAGCACCCGCCGGTACAGCCAGTCACCTACAGCACCGTAAGCATAATGGTTACACGAGCATACCGTCTCCGAACTCATCAAGCCATCAGGCGAAATAGCATCCCACCGTTCCCAGATGGTAGTTGCGCCCATTTTCACTTCATACAGCCAGGAAGGGCAGGTGTCCTGTAGCAACAATCGGTATGCTGTATCCGCGTGACCGTGGTCGGAGAGGGCAAACAACAGATACGGTGTGCCCGGGAACCCGGTAGTCAGGTGATCCCCGGCGTCAGCCACCAGTTCTGCAAGGTGATCTGCCATGGCTGTTGCTTCCTGGCCTTCCACCATTTCAAAGTAGAGGGGCAGTACATAGCCGGTTTGAAATTCTTCTGTTAACTTTCCGTGTCCGTCAGTAAACACATCCCGGTAAGCGTTACATATCTTTCGACGCAGTGCTCGATAATAAACCGCATCCTCTTTTTTTCCTAAATATTCTGCGATTTTTGCAACAATTCCACAGGAATTGGCATAATAGGCCGTTGCGATCCATGGTCCCTTTTTCATCCATGTTTCCACACATTTCGGCCAGGGTTCCGGCGGATCCTGTGGAGCACACCAGTCTCCGTACTGAAAGGGATAACGCCAGATATGTCTCTTCTTTCCCTGCGAAAACAGCCCTGCCCACCACTTAACGGACCGTAAAAACCGTTTCATAGAAGGATAACTGCGACGCAGAAGTTCTAAATCCCCACGGGCCAGGAATTCCGCCCATGGCACTAAAATGCAGCTGTCACCCCAGCAGGCTGTGGTAAATGGCGGCCATTCATGCCCATTTCTGGGAACCACCATGGGGATTCCTCCGAAATATCCCTGTTCACTGCGCACATCTTTCAGCCATTTACCAAAGAAAGACGATGTATCATACAGATAGCAGGCAGGAAGCCTTTATATCCTCATGGATGGAACTGAGACGGGTATACGCAATGCTATGATCACACCGGTATTCCCAATTTTCACATCCCATGGGCATAGCACCTATATTCCAGCATTCCCCTGTATCATCATTCCGAAAATAAACATAGCGGGCATCCTGATTGTTAACCATGCACATTTCTGCCTTCTCATTCAGATAATAACTCCGTCCATGTCCGCTTTGTGAAATCTGTGCTACATATCCCTTTTCACTCCAAAGATAATTAAACCAGTGTCTGGGTGGCTTTGGTTCGTAGATCACACAGGATTTTCCCTGGTCTTTAAATTCATATACCTTCTCTTTCATCTTTCCTCCGTTATAAAGTCAGATAATATTGCAGTGCCGTCTGTGTCCCATCCAATATAAACTCTGTTTTTCCTGACTTTTGGCTCCCCGGTATGGTGGCTATTACATTTCCTACGGTATCCAACGCCTCTAAACGAGCATTTTCGCTCTCCACCATAACGCTGCCCTGCAGTGTTTCTCCAAAAAGTTTACCCTGCAGTCTCACAGCCGTCATCGGCATGCCATAAACCTCCTGTCCTTCCCGATATTCCGTTTCATCCATTCCGGTTTTCCCCATGGCAGTCAGTACAAATCCAGAGGCATTATCACATGTCAATCTGTCCTCTGTTTCCAAAGACGGTCTCTGATCCACCGGCAGCAGTGCCAACGTGATTCTCTCATTTTCACTTCTTACACCAACCTGGTTCGAAAGAAGTATCTCCGCCTCCGGTGCTCCGCTGAAATATCCCAGATAATCATTCTTCACCTGAAATCTGCTGTGATCCGGATCAAAAAGAATTTCTCCCGTGGAAGAAATCATTTTTCCATCTACGTATCCCGTTCCTTCCGGAAGGATGTCCCAGTTTTTTAATGCTCTATCCAATATTTTTGCAAATTCCGTATAATTTCCTGTTCCAGCCAACGCTTCTATGTCATCGATCACCAGCATCTTCTCACTCAGATGCACACCGCGGTAACCGGGAAGTTCTTCCGTTCCTTCCGCCGCTTTTGCCAGGCGAGTATGATCCGGACATCTCCGATAAGCATCCCGATAAGGCGACCAGGCATAATTCACCGCATGTTTTGCACTATCCAGATCCCCTCCGTTAAAAAATCCTGCATTTATGGCCACATCGGCGTCTCCCCGGT
The DNA here is from genome assembly GCA_945946605.1 of uncultured Pseudobutyrivibrio sp. Lineage (GTDB taxonomy): Bacteria > Bacillota > Clostridia > Lachnospirales > Lachnospiraceae > Pullilachnospira_A. The sequence goes on from CAMEWP010000036.1 coordinate 8,099, forward strand.
ACCTGTCCCCATTTTCCACAAATTCGGCTCGCAGACCCGTGAGATAAGGAAGAATCGTATTGATCATGGCATGGGTATCCGGCAGCGTCTTTAGATCATTCATGGTATAAATCTGTGCTACCTTTTTCTCCCCCGGAGAGATCAATCCTTTCAGAAACGCTGTCGCCATAAATCCCCATTGACAAATAACTGCCGGATCATTGTAGCAGTCAAATACATCCCATATTTCATCATCCGGCTGGTTGTCCTTTTCCGATGTGTGGAAATTGTATAACAGCAGCCCATCCCAATCATTCAGACAGGCATACGCTATAGTTTGTACCAGCGCAGTAGAATGGAATGGATGCAGCCCATACTCATTCCACTCGGTTATCATAAAAGGTTTATCCACCACACAGGATTCTGATCCAAGGGACAGAATTGTAGTCGCCATAGCGCCCACATGTTCCTGCATTCTAAGGGGATTGCAAGACACATACTCTGTGGGGCCCGGCACCAGGAAATCCTCCCCCTGCCTTGGCAGTATCGGATGATTAAAATAGCTGTTATTCTCCATAAAATCCCCGTCTATGTGTCCGTAAATATCTGCAGCTCCGGCAATCAGATTACTTGTAGCAATGGGTACACGGACCCCCAGCGAAATCAGAAAATCTTTATAGTCCCGGTAAAATCTTCGGTTTGCCCATATTCCAAACTCCATATAGTCTGCATAACGGGCCGGACCCACTGCCCCGTCCCACTGACCCATGGGCTGGTTCACTGGCTGATAAAATCCACCCCGCACCATTTTCACGGTCCCTTTTTCCGGATCTTCCTCTTCCCCCAAAGCGCATTTTCCATCGTTGGTCCATGCTTTTTTCAGATTTTTCCGGTTATCATATTTCATCAGCAGAAAATGATTAAACTTCCGCTCCACCTCATCCTTATAGGGGAGCAGATCCGGATTGCTATCCACTTCATCAATTCCCTTAATGGCAGAATCTTCATTGTTCATCTGTACAACCGCTACAGCCGGATCATCCTTATATGCAAGACCGGTATAAGGATTCACATGACACAAAAATTTCTTTGCATAATCCCTCTGAAGTTCTACTAATCTTTCATTGAACATTGGAAAACACTTTACACACTGCGGATACTCTCCCGGATAATCCAGTCCATCTCCCTCCAAAAATCTTCTGGCAACCATCAGATCAAAATGCAGATAAATACCTTTTTCCTTTAGTTTAGCTGCAAAATAATCAAACCGATCCAATCCTTCCGGATGAAAATTTTGCGTACTTCCGGCTGGATAATCCAACAGCGGTGTTTCCTTACAGCTGCTCCAACTGCATGGTTCCTCGCCAATCGGCACATCCGCTGCATGCATACGAATCATGTTAACCCCCAGAGACGCAAACCGTTCTGCCAATTTTTCTGCCAACTCGTGATCCGGCGTATTAGACCTTGCCGCAATATTAAATCCCAGGAAACGGACTCTTGTACCATCTTCAAAATAGAAATGACCATCTCTGACCTGAACAAATCCATGCTTTCCCGCCGGCGCATCCAGTAAATGTGAGTAATTCAATACGCCTCTGTTGGGTATCGTTTTGGAAATCTTAATGTTTGCCATACACTTCTCCTAACCCTCTGTCATCTTTTCAATTATCATTTTCCAAGGAAACCATTGGAAACTTTACCTATTGCATCTTAACACAGCAAAGAGGCAGCGTATTGTAAATATAAGTCTTCTTTTATAATTTTCAGTATTGACGATATTGGGAATTTCGTCTTATACTTTGATTACCAAAATTATGATGTGTGAGATTACAATGGAGGATTTAACATGGACTATATTGCTTTTTGTAAAAATTACTATGCAGCAACCGGCATTCCCACAAGCCTTATCAATCGCCATCATTCCATTTATTCCACCGTCACAGAGTTGCTTTCTATCCCGCCCTATCGAAATCACGAGATCGACCCATCCGGATTGGATTTCCCGTGTCTTAACAACTACAATCCGGACATCGAATACGGCATGGTGGCAATTGATGGAACCGATGAGATGATCGTACTGGGACCCATATTCGGCATCCGGCCAACACCGGATCTGATACACTCCTACATGAACGAACTGGCTATACCTGCAAATCAACGGGAAATCATTGCCGAATTTCTCTATACCATTCCACAGATCAGCATGCTCCAGTTTGCCAAGCATCTGATTTTGATCCACCAGTGCATTAACAGCAAATCCTGCGATCTGTCACATTTTTTTGGGAAGGATTTTGACGAAAAGTCAGGAGAAACTGCAAAATCCTTGTCCGCACCGGAACCTTCGAATACCGACGAAAATCGCTCCACTTATTTTTACGAATTGGAATTATATGAACTGATACGAAAGGGAAATATAGACGAACTCAAGAAAAATCTGGATTCTGTACCATTAAACTTTAACAGCAACACCATGGCAAAATCCTCGTTACGACAGGCAAAAAATCTGTTTATAAAAACAGCCACCAATGCCGTCATGATCGGCGCGATTCCCGGCGGTGTCCCGATAGAAAACGCCTATGCACTTCTAGATTCTTATGTACAGGAAATGGAAAAGAGCACTTCCAAAAGAGAAATTGAAATTCTGAGTTATAACATGATGGTAGAATTATGCCAGCAGACAGGAAAAAATCAGATTCCAAAAGGAATTTCTGCTGAAGTATTTCAATGTATGAGTTTCATCCGAAGTCATACACACGAACCCATCGGTGTGGAGGATGTTGCTGCCACCATAGGCAAAAGCCCCTCCTATGTAACCAAGTGTTTTCGCAAAGAACTAGACATTACACCCGGTGCATTTATTAACCGCTGCAAACTGGAAGAAGCAAAAAGTCTTCTTATGTTTACTGAAAAAAGTCTGGCGGAAATCAGTTCTTATCTTTGTTATTCCAGTCAGGCATACTTCCAAAATGTTTTTAAAAAACAGTTTGGCATGACACCGATGCAGTTTAGAAAAGCAAGACAGCGGGTCAATTGACGGACCTGCTGTCTTTTTTCCTATCCCCGATTAAATCCGTAAGGGGTCTTCGATCTTATCTTAAACATCACATTTGCCCCGCATAATATGGGATGCCGCAAGGACTGCAGGATCTTCGTCCCTTTGGATCCGCTGCGAAAGGCATCCTTGTATGCCACCATCTTCCTTAAGGTCCTGATATCCTTCCTTGGAAGCGCATCTTCCTCCTCCAGAATATCTAGGAAAGCGTAGGTGGAATCATCCATATTTTTGGTATCTGCCGAAAGGTTCTTTGCTGTGTACTTATGTACATAAAGAGGCTCATCCAACAGGACAAAAGGCACCTTTTCCCGCAGCAGCAACAGCCAGAGATAATAATCGTCCGCTCCGTTTGTCCTGCAGATACGTCTGGTCCAGAGTTCCGGTATCAGATGCCGGGGAATCAGACACTGTCCCGGGGAAATGATCTGGATTCCCACCATAAGGTAGGTCCGGTAATCCCCAACCCTTTTCTTGTGGAAGGCACTACGGTACCACAGCGCCCTGCCATCTGCCTGCTCTAACATCGCATTGGAAACCATCACGCTGTCCGGATGTTTTTTTGCCATCTGCATATGTCTGGCAATGGCATCCGGCTCCAGCTCATCATCCTGATCCAGAAATAGGATGTACTCCCCCGTTGCGCAGGAAAGGCCATGAACTCTGGAGCCATGAATCCCCATATTTTCCGGATTTTGGATCACATGGATCCATTCTTTCTGACAGATCTCAATCTCCTGCCAGGGACTGTCATTTACCAAAAAAACCTCCAGTTCGTCACAGGACTGCAGGTTTTTTCGATTCTCCTCCATTACCCTCAGGTAATGGGGCATATAGGTATTCCCCTGATAAAAGGGGGTGATCACACTGACTTTCATCTAAAAACTACCCTCATATTTTTTGCCGAAAAATTTTGCCTTCAGGAAAGAAGTGATCTTCTTCCCCCAGTTCACCTTTTCCGTGTAAATGCACCGCACTTCACCGATCCGCTTGCCCTGGTTCTTTTGTTCCAGCAGCCAGACATTAAATAAAATCTCGCTGACCCTGCCGTAAAATCTCCCCTGAAAAGCAGATAATCCGTGGTCCCCCACCCGCTGTTCCAACTCACTTAAGATGGGAAACAGCCAGCTACAGTAGGCATCCATATTTTCCCGCTTCATCAAAAACATATTAAACATATGGCCGCTGCGCTGCCGGTAAACCTGATCCACCGCCTGCAAATATTCCGGATACATCTCTGAGATGATCTCTCGGGCAATATCCAGATGCTCCGGATAATGGGTATGGGCATAATGGCTGTACAATGTCTCAATGTAGTACTTCTGCCGTCTGGGCACCACAATGTCATACTGCTCCATCAGACGCTCTGCATCCCTGCCGGTAAGGATATTATCCATAGGAAGATGGTTCAATCCGTCAGATCTGTCCTGCCGGGCAAAATATCTCCGGTAATGAACCAGTCCCACCACATCTGCATCCAGATTCTTCCAGGCCCAGTAAAGAGCAGTCAGTTCACAATAGGAGGGATTCTTCCGGGAAATATTGTCCCCGGTATCATCCCTGGCCACAGGATCCTTACGGTTCAGGGGAATTAGGTCCGGTCTTCCTGCCGCACCCACCTGAAGAGGGTAATACAGCGGATCTATAGGTACCTCATAAGGTTTATGCATGGCTATTACAATCCTGCAATTCATTCCTCAGAATCCTCATCATCAACAATGGCTGCACTGGCACCGGATACCGCTGCGATCACCGCGATCACTGCCGCTCCAACTGCCACAAGAATAATCAACGCTATAAATATCAGTAATCCCTGTTCTGTCAAAGTAACTACCTCCCGTTTTTTGTCTTTTATAGTCTTCCCTTTCTTCTTCCTTTACTCTCCCGTTATTTTACCACAAAATCTTCCAAAAAAACTTCTTTTCACAAAAATTCATACAAATATCATATTATTTGCACATGATTTCCATAAATATTAAATTTTTATAAATCGCAGGAAAACTATTGCATTTCCTTTTCCATGCTCCTATAATTTATCTATACATTCGTATAGTTTTTGATTTCTATCTATGGAATTGGGAGGTTGACACTATGAAATCAAATGACAACGCAAAGAAACAAACTTACAATAACGAAATTTTTGCCACCGAATCCATCTGGCGGCTGATGGGAAAGATGTGTGTTCCTGCTGTAATGACCATTCTGATCATGGTAATCTACAACATGGCAGACATTTATTTTATCGGACAGTTAAATAACAAGTATATGGTAACCGCCATATCTCTTTGTATGCCCATTACCACGGTACTGTCCGCATTGGGCAGCATGGTAGGCACCGGTGCTTCTTCCTGTATTTCCGTGGCCATGGGCCGTGGGGACACCACAAGAGTCAAAAGCCTGTCCAGTTTTGCCTTTTACTTTGCTCTGGCCCTGGGTGTAATCTATGCCACATTCGTATTCATTTTACAGAATCCGCTTCTTACCCTGATCGGAACCAGTGAAAACACCAGAGCCTTTTCCCAGACATACCTTTCCATTATTATGGTAGGTGCTCCCTTAGTCATGATCAATACCGTTTCCGGCCAGGTGCTGCGATCGGAAGGTGCCGCAACAGAAGCCATGATTGGCAATACCTTAGGGACCATATTAAACATCGTATTAGACCCCATTTTTATTCTGACACTGGATATGGGTGTGGCAGGAGCCGCCATTGCCACCGTTATCGGCAATGCCAGCAGCACCATTTTCTATCTGCATTATTTCCTGAAAAAAGCCAAGATGGTAACCATCCATCCGAAAGATTTTACCATGGCTCAGGGCATCGCTATCGGTGTATTGAGCATCGGACTTCCCTCAGGGTTAAGCACCCTGCTAAACAGTCTGTGCAATATTTTCGAGAACAACCTGCTGGTGGCACACGGGGATGAATATGTGGCGGCCATGTCCGTAGCCGGCAAAGGGTCCATGATCATTACCATGCTGCAGATGGGAATCGCCATGGGTGTTCAGCCCATCCTTGCTTACAGTTACGGCGCCAGGAACTGGAAACGGATGAACGAAACCATCAAAAAGACAGCGGGGCTCACCATCTGCATCGGCATTGCCCTGACGCTTTTAGTGCGTCTCTTCAGCCGTGAACTTGTGACTGCATTTCTGGATGATCCGGAGATCATCACTCTGGGCATTTATGTCATCGGCATCAGCACACTGGTAGGACCCCTGGGAGGTGTTTACCAGCTGACCACCACCTTCCTGCAGTCCACGGAAAAAGCATCCTACGCTGTGCTGGTTTCCTTACTCCGTCAGGGTCTGATCTTTGTACCGGCACTCTATATCATGGATCAGTTGTTTGGATTTAAGGGCATTGTATGGTGTCAGCCGGTAGCTACCGTTATTTCCTTTATCCTTGCCCTGGCACTGTGCATCCACCACTACCGCAAGATCCGTAAAAGCCCGGCATCATTGTAATCATCCGGAATGTTCCGGCATCATGATAATAAACTTCAAGCGAGGCAATATGAACACCAAGAATAATAAAAAATACCAGGAAACAGAAGTAAAGATCTGTGACATATTCCTGCAGCTTTTAAAAGAACGGAATTTAAGTGATATCTCCATTACAGAGCTCTGCAAATGTGCCGACATTACCCGGGCCACCTTTTACGTCCACTGCAAAGACCTTCGGGAGCTGATGGCCCACACAGACGATATGCTGTCCCGAGGTCTGGTGGAACGCCTGTATCGCTATAATTCCCAGCCGGATAATTCTCACTGGAATCTGAGTGTCTGCTTCCGCCAATTATTTGAACATGTAAGTGCATACCGTCAGTTTTACCGGATCTACATCAGTCATGTACCGATTTTGCCATTATTTGAAAAGATACCGGCCTTCTACGAAAACATCAGCGGCGAAGACATTTTTCGAGCAGAACGCAAACTCCATGATGTGCCGAAGCGCCGACTGTATTACCACAGCAGTTTCTTCTACGCCGGTATGACATCCCTTCTGCGGATCTGGCTGGAATCTGACTGTCAGGAAAGTATTGATGAGATGTTGGAGATTGTGAATGAGCAGTATCACGACACTATCCTTCATCCCCGATCTGACGCCCCTCATGATCCATGTGGTAATCTTCCCGGATGATCAGTTGGGAAACAGGTACGATCTCATATCCCTGCTCTTTCAATTCTGTGATCATGGCATCCAAAGCCTCTGCCGTATACTTTGCTCCGTTATGGCAGAGG
>CAMEWP010000037.1 GCA_945946605.1 uncultured Pseudobutyrivibrio sp.
AAGGTGTTCATATTGGTATCGGCATCTGTCTCCAGATAGGAAGAAAGGGAACTGTAGTTGCCGCTTAGCGCTGTATCATGAAAATACGTGGCAAATTCCAGACATTCTTTTTCTTGGCAGTTTTCCGGAAGCATGATGCGGGTATAATAGTAGATCTCCTGACCGTCTTTTCCGGTAAGGGTCAGGATCAGAAGATACTCTTCCCCGGCATCGATGAGACTTTCGATCTGTGGGGAGGCCGTGAGCTGATCCCCGTCTTTTTGCAGATCGCTAAGGGTTGTCTCGGCGATCTTTCGCTCCGTGTCAAGGCTGCGGATCTCATAGGATGCCTTTGCTACATCATATCCGTAGGTGTGGATGGTGATGGGAAGCCTGCGGTCTTCTCCCAGAGGGATGATGGCATCTCTCATATAGCAGGCATCCATCTTTTTCACATAGCCGTGGAGTTCGTTCATGTTCCGGCCGCAGGCCTCCATGGTAACTACGGGAAGTCTGGCATCTTCCATGGCGGAGACACTGCTTTCTTTTTCATAGTTTAAAACAATCTCAAAGAAGATCAGTGCTGCAACGAAGATGCACAGAAGAATCAGAATGTGTCTCTTTCGTTCGGGGGCAATTTTTTTCTCTCGAAAACTTAATTCCATTTCAGACTCCTATCTGTCAGATTACCAGAAGCAATGTTCCGCCGATCAGGATCAAAAGACCGATCAGTGCTCTGGTGCTTAAATGTTCCTTCAAAAAGATCCGGGCGAAAAGCACGGTGATCACAATGCTCATTTTGTCAATGGGAACCACCACGCTGGCTTCACCCATTTGCAGAGCGCGATAATAGCAGATCCAGGACAGACCGGTGGTGATGCCGGATGCCAGGATAAACAGGGTATGATATAAGGTAATGTTTTTCAGATCTCTTCCGTGGTGGGTAACAAACACCATGATCCAGGACATGACAAGGACCACAGAAGTTCGGATAGCGGTTCCAAGATCCGAGTCAATGCCTGCCATTCCCATTTTGCCCAGGATTGCTGTCAGGGATGCGAAGACGGAGGAGAGCAGGGCGTAGACCCACCATCCTTTTGCAGACTTCCGTCCGCCGGATTTTTTGGTGGAGATACTCATCATAAGGATACCCACTGTGATCAGGATCATGGACAGGCACTTGTTTTGGGTCAGGGTTTCCTGGAAAAACAGGATTGCCAGGACCATGGTCAGCACGGTGGACAGTTTGTCGATGGGCATGACCTTATTAACCTCTGCCATTTGCAGTGCTTTAAAATAACAGAGCCAGGAAGCACCGGTTGCAACACCTGACAGGATCAGAAAAATCCAGGTGGTGTGGCTGAAGGATGTCATCTGACCGGCAGTGCCCTTGGCGGATACGATCATCCAGCAAAAGAGAAGGACAACGATGGTGCGCAGTGCGGTGGCAACTGTGGAATCCATCTTTTTGAGACCGGCTTTGGCAATGACACTGGTGGCGCCGGCAAAAACGGCAGACAGAATGGCCAGCCATATCCAGGAAACAGATAATGATGTAAATGTGAACATATTGTGGACTCAACCTCACTTTCTTGCATTCGATTTATGAAAATGATATAATTCCTGCGATACTATTCTCAGGAGGAACTTATGGCAAACGATCATTCCGAGATGGAACATTCTCATGAACATGCCGACGGTCATACCCGCGTACACACCCACGAACACACCAAAACCGTCATCAACCGCATGAACCGTGTCATTGGTCACATGGAAGCAGTGCGCAATATGGTGGAAGACGGACGGGACTGCAGTGAGGTGCTGGTGCAGATTGCCGCGGTAAAATCCGCTATCAATAATATTGGAAAACTCATCCTGGAAGATCATATCCGCCACTGCGTTGTGGATGCAGTGGAGAGCGGGGACGAACAGTGCCTGGCAGATCTTGAGGATGCCATCAATAAATTTATCAAATAGATCATATCGCGAATTCAATAGACATTTTACCACTCTTTTATAGTGTTGTCTTGTGTTTTGTTGCAGATGTCAGTTTAGGAGGCATATATTTTATGAAGAAATTTTTTCAGAAAGCGAAAACTCTGATGCAGGCGCTGGTACAGAAAGTAAAGGAGATCAAATCCAAAATTCCCACGCCTAAATTTGTGAAAGCATACCGCGAATCACCGAAGGTGCAGAAATTTTTTGAATGGGTGAATAAATATTCTCTGGTGGAACATGTGATCCTTTCTCTGGCGATGTGCTTTGTCATGGAATGGATGTCCCGGCACTCCTTTTTAGAGGCGGTGGGATTTGTCACGGATCACACGGGAGCGTACCTGTATAACAGTTACCTGATCTTTGTGGTGTACTCCCTGGTATATCTGTCCAACCGTCAGACCTTCACCAGAATGGTGATCAGTGCTGTTTTTGTGGCGTTGGGTATTACCAACTGTATCATTCTTTTGAACCGGGTAACCCCCTTTGGCTTTACCGATATGTACATGATCGGTGATCTTCTTACCATGCAGGGAACAAGCTATTTCACTGCAGATCAGGCTGCCATTGCGGTGTTTGCCATTGTGGTCTATGCCATCTGGATGGCCTATATCTTCATCAAAGGAAAGCGTCAGCCCACAAGGATCCCGTATCCGGTGAAGTATGCTTTTATTATAGCATGTTTTATCAGCGTCCCCTTTGTGACGAAAGGACTGCAGAGTCATGGAGTTCTGGCAACATATTTCGGTAATCTGCAGCAGGGATATTTTGATTACGGATATGTGTATGGTTTTGGAACCAGTGTATTTGACAGAGGTATGTCCAAACCCCTTTTGTACACGGAGAAGCGTGTGCAGGCCCTGGTTGAGGAAACAGAGCAGGAAGAGACAACACTAAAAGAGGGAGAAATGCCCAATATTGTGGTGGTTCTGCTGGAGTCTTTCTATGATGTGGATGAGGTGAATTTTATTCAGACATCCCAGGATCCCATTCCCTATTTCCATTCCCTGGAGAAAGAATATTCTGCAGGTCATCTGACGGTGCCGGTGGTGGGAGCCGGAACATGTAACTCCGAGTTTGAGGTGCTGACCGGAATGTCCTGCCAGTTCTTCGGTCCGGGAGAATATCCTCAGAAGACCATATTAAAGGAGACAGACTGTGAGAGTTATGCGGGAGATCTGAGAAAATTGGGATACAGTTCTCATGTGGTGCACAACAACGGCGGTAATTTCTACAGCCGTGCCAATGCCTTCTCCATGATGGGATTTGATACCTTCCAGAGTAAGGAAATGCTGGATATTACCGAGTACACTCCCATGGGCTCCTGGCCTACGGACGATATTTTGATCGATGCTACCACAGATGCCATGGCTGCCACGGAAGGACCGGATTACATTTACACCATAACGGTGGAAGCCCATGGAAACTACCCGTCTGAAAAACTCATCCAGGATCCCGAGATTCAGGTGACCTGCGAAGGGAAGGATGAGGCTCTGAGCAATCAGTGGGAGTATTACATCAATATGCTTCATAATGTAGATGAGTTTATGCAGCTTTACTGCCAGGCACTGGATGCCACAGGAGAGCCTACCCTTGTGATCTTCTTTGGAGATCATCTGCCTACCATGGGACTGACAGAGGATGAGATCGCCACAGGTGATCTGTATCAGAGCAAATATGTGACCTGGAATAACTTCGGTATGTCCAAAGAAGACCAGGATCTGACCACTTATAATCTGGTGGCAGAGTATCTGGACCGGCTGGGCATTCATGAGGGAACCATGGGACGTTATCATCAGTACCAGATGGATCGCGGTGTGAAAGCCGGAAGCCTGGAATATATGGCAGGTGTGGAACTGTTGCAGTACGATCTTTTGTACGGAAAACGATATGCTTATGACGGAGAGGATAAATATCCTGCCACAGATCTGGAGATGGGTGTGAAAGATACCGTTATCGACAGAGCGTATGTGTTTGACGGCAAACTGCATATCTATGGTGAAAACTTCACCAGTTGGAGTAAGGTGTTTGTCAATGGAAAGAAAGTTCCCACATCCTATGTCAGCGGCCAGTGCCTGACCATCAAGCTGAGCAGTGTGGAGGATGGAGATACCATTGTGGTGAACCAGATGGGCTCCAATGATACGGTATTCCGGAGCTCCAATGAGTACCTGGTACAGTTACCGGAGAGTTTATCGGAGGAAGAGTTGACAGAATAAAACGAAACTGCTATACTTGCAGTCGTTCAATAAAATAATCTGCTAGGGGTGCGTATTAGCTGAGAGATGGCATGCCATCGACCCTTATTACTTGAACCGGACAATACCGGCGGAAGGAAGCATAAAATTCTCCTGGCAGGTTTAGACAAAGGAGGATTTTTTTTATGGATTTTTTTGCAACACCTATGGTAGATGAATACGGAGATGTCACTTACAGCCTCACCGGTGCCGGCTACACGGCGCTGGTAGTGGCACTGGTGGCATTGGTACTGATTGGATGTGCCCTGTTTGGCGGAAAGAAAAAGATGGACGCAAAACAACTGGCATTTTCTGCAATGGCCATTACCCTTGCAACCGTGACCTCTTTCATTAAGATCATCGACATGCCCATGGGCGGATCTGTGACACTGCTCTCCATGCTGTTTATCTGTCTGATCGGTTACTGGTACGGTCTGGGCGGCGGTCTGACGGCTGCAGTGGCATACGGTATCCTACAGCTTGTGATCGATCCCTATATTTTAAGTGTGCCTCAGATGCTGGTGGATTACATTCTGGCTTTCGGTGCCCTGGGACTTTCTGGCCTGTTTAAGGATTCCAGACATGGACTGATCAAAGGTTATATTACAGGTGTGCTGGGACGTTATTTCTTCTCCTTCCTTTCCGGATGGATCTTCTTTGGTATGTATGCCCCGGATAATTTCCCCAACGCAGTGGTATACTCTCTGGCATACAACGGTGCTTACCTGGGAGCAGAAGCGCTGATCACCCTGATCATTATCGCACTTCCTCCGGTGTCCAAGGCATTGGCACTGGTAAAGAAACAGGCCCAGAGCTAAGAAAAGGCGGTTAAGGCGGTTAAGAAAGCCGGCGTTGTATTTCCGCCCCGGGAATGATATACTGACTTTGCCTGTTGTATGGTGCAAAAAGCAGATAGGATACGAGGGAGGATAGGACATGAGCTATTTATACAAAACAAGAGGAACCTGTTCTACGCTGATCGAGGTGGAGCTGGACGGAAATATTGTAAAAGATGTAAAGTTTACCGGCGGGTGCAACGGTAATCTTCAGGCAATTCCCAGACTGGTGGAAGGGATGACGGTAGATGAGGTGGAACGGCGCATCAGCGGTATTTCCTGCAACGGAAAAGGAACTTCCTGCGGTGACCAGCTGGCAAAAGCGCTTCGGGCTGCCTACGAGGCACAGCAGGGGCAATAGAAAAGTAAATATGAAAGAAATTTTCAGGGACTGTCAATATTTTGGCAGTCCCTTTTTTCAACCGTTTTCTGCCAACCGTTTTCTGTCAGCGAAGGATGGGCTGGATCTGTTTCCCCTTCATGGCCATTTCGATGGTTTCCGGAAGCAGCTCGGTTTTGGCGATCATGGAGCAGGGTTTCGCCTTGTAATTATCCTGTCCGAAGGGGACAAAATAAATATTTTTCATGTGCATCAGGGCACCGATGTTTTTGAAGTTGATTCCCAGGGCATCGTTGGTGGAGATGGAGATGACCAGAGGACGGCCGTTGCGCATATGGGCTTTGGCGGCCATGAGCACCGGAGTATCGGAAATGCCGGCATTCAGTTTTGCCAGTGAGTTTCCGGTGCAGGGAGCGATCACCATCACATCCAGAAAATTATTTGGCCCGATGGGTTCGGCCTGGCTGATGGTGCGGATTCCCTCATTTTCTGTGATGGAGGTGATATCCTTTATAAAATCAGCGGCGGAACCAAAGCGGGTATCACACTGCTGTGTCTGGTAGGAAAAAATGGGAATGACATTGGCACCTTTATCTACAAGCTTTTTGATCTCCTTTTTGATCTTTTCGTGAGTACAGAAGGATCCTGTGATGCCGAATCCTATGGTGCATTTTGAAAAATCCATATGGTTCCTCCTTTACAAAGGCATAGCCTGAAGCAGGATCTGCGCGCTTGTTTTTGGGGAATAAATGCCCGGAAGTCCCAGAGCCAGTTTGTAGGGAACATCGTATTTCCGGCAGCAGTCGCTGTCACAACCGCCGGGGGCAGAGGCAATGTCTAAAATCACGGCATCTTTTTTCAAAGAGCAGATTTCTTTCTCGCCAAGTACCGGCGCAGGGATGGTGTTTACCACCGCATCCACCTGGCTCATGGGAAGAGCGTGGTCTGTCAGATCCACCGGTGTAAAGCCGAAAAATCCCGCCAGCTGCAGATCTTTCTGGCTGCGGGCAGCTACGGAAACCCGGGCACCCATACAATAAAGTTTTTCTGCAATGAGTTTGCCGCAGTTGCCGAACCCCATCACAAGAACATGGGATCCTTCCAGGTTGATGGGCATAAGTTTTAAGAGTTCCGCCAGAGTTCCCTCTGCAGTGGCCATGGCATTTTCCCTGGCAACGGAGGAATCCTGCAGGATATCTGTTGCCGGGATGCCGGCATCCGTCACCTTTTGTATCCATGCCGATGGAAATACCCCGCCGTAAATGTGCCCGATGGTCTGCCGGTGAGCGATCACGCAGTCGGCTAACTGCATCAGCCAGGGGATCCTTGTGACAGGCACAGGAAGGATCAGAATCCCGGCTTCCCAGAACGTAGAGCATTCTGAAAGTGTATCTGCTGTGGGGATTCCTTTTTCCATCAGCGAAAAGAGCCGGATATCATATCCTTTTTCTTTCAGCAGATCTGCCATATAAATCTGGCGCATATCAGATGCGATGATTCCAATGATTCCGCGGTCCATAAGCCGCCTCCTTGCTAGATGATCTATGATGATTTCTTATAGTTCATTATATGTAAAGCCTTTAAGGTGGTGCCGGATGAAGGGGAAAGAGAATATCATAAGAAAAAAACGGCTGCCCTGAGGGCAGCCGTTTTTGCGTCATGTTCCGTCATGTTCAAAAGAAAAGAACAAAAACAGGAATTATTTTTTATGCTTGCTGTTGTAGTCCTTCAACAGTTTCTCGATACGATCATAGGGATCTAACAGATTGCTGATGGAGCAATCATGATTCAGGGTATCTACAATGTAAGCAATGTATTTGCTCATATCGCAGTTGATATAGTAAGGACGGGACAAAAGTTCCGGTGTTTGATAGGTCAGGTTGGTGGTTACCACACGGTAGATGATGCCGTCTTCCACAGCCTTGTCAAACTTAGCCATACCGTTGGTGAAAAGACCGAAGGTTGCAACCACAAAGATTCTCTTGGCTTTGCGCTTTTTCAGCTCAGTAGCCACATCGATCATACTCTCACCGGAGGAGATCATATCATCCACGATGAAGACATCTTTGCCTTCCACAGAATCACCAAGGAATTCATGGGCAACAATGGGATTGCGTCCGTCTACGATCTGGCTGTAATCTCTTCTCTTGTAGAACATACCCATATCAACACCCAGCACACCTGCCATGTAAACGGCACGGTTGGTACCGCCTTCATCCGGGCTGATGATCATCAGGTGATCCTTATCGATCTGAATATCATCGGTGTTTCTCAGGATATTCTTGATGAACTGGTAAGCAGGCTGAACTGTCTCGAAACCATGGAGAGGAATAGCGTTCTGTACACGGGGATCATGAGCGTCAAAGGTAATGATGTTGTCAACACCCATATTGATCAGTTCCTGCAGTGCGATAGCGCAGTCCAGAGACTCTCTGGCGGTACGCTTATGCTGACGGCTTTCGTACAGGAAAGGCATGATAACGGTGATTCTCTTTGCCTTGCCTCCGATGGCAGCGATGATACGTTTCAGATCTGCATAGTGATCATCCGGAGACATATGATTCTCATGGCCGCAGAGAGAGTAGGTCAGGCTGTAATTTGTCACATCAACGATCAAAAATACATCCAGTCCGCGGACAGACTGAAGAATCGTTCCTTTTGCTTCGCCGGAACCGAATCGCGGAACTGCGATCTTAACGATGTAGGAGTCGCTTTTGTAATTGGATTTGGTGTGATGATTTACCAGAGCTTCATCATCCCGTTCGCTTCTCCACTTTACAAGGTATTGATCGACTTTTTCTCCCAGTTCCCGGCAGCTTTCCAGGGGAATTAATCCCAAATTGCCCAGCGGTGGGTTTGTACTTAGCATGATTTCTTCGTTTGGCATGAAAATTGATCCTCCGTTTATTTTTTGCTTGTAACTTTTTTCTTGATGCGTATATCGTCACCAAAGAATTTCAACAATGTATAGTTGCTGGAAATGCGGGAGAAGGTTCTCTCGGAGTACATTTCCGCAATCTGTTTCATAGACAGGTTGGTAGAAATCACAGTGGATTTTCCTGCCAGCAGCCGTTCGTTAAGACACAGGAACAACTGAGAGGTGGTAAAAGAGTTGGAAAACTCTGTGCCAAGATCATCGATGATGAGAAGATCACAATCAAAGATCTGATGGTGAATCTCGGACACATCGCTGGCCCTGTCAAAAACATTCTTTTCAAATATATCAAATAGTTCAAAGGCCGTAAAGTAGATAACGGAAAAACATTGGTCAAGCAGTGACTTGGCAATGCAGTTGGATAAAAATGTCTTGCCGGTTCCGGTATCACCATACAGCAAAAGATTGCCGCCGTTGCGGGGGAAATCCCTGACGAAAGCCTGGGCGGTATCATAGGCGTGATGGGCAGCCTCCAGGGAAGTCAGTCCGGAAGCCGGATCCGTAACACGGTCGGAATAGTATGTGAAGGAAAAGTGAGAAAAATTCTCCCGTTCCAGAATGTCGGAAAGATTGGACTGGCTGTAAACCAGACGTATGGCAGCCTGATTGAAGCACCGGCATCGCCTGCCATCGATATAACCGGTGTCTTTGCAGTCCTTGCAGTCATAAGGCGGCTCCAGATAATCCGGAGAAAAACCGGCGTCCTCCATAAGTCGGATACGCTGTTGGCGCAGCCGGGCCAGCTCTGCCTTCAGGGAAAGGGAAGCGGATGTATCGCCATCTAAAAGACGACGGGCACTGGAGACAGAACAATCCCGCACTTTCTCATCCAGATCTTCCAGGGAAGGAATGGCGCGGTAAAGTTCCACCTTCCGCTGCTCCGTGATCTGATGATTGCGCATCTGTTTTTGATTGTATTCTCTCATGAGTGCATCGTACTGTGAATTCGTCAGTGGCATAATAGCATGATTCCCCTATTATTTCTGTAATAATTGTTGTTCTAAGGCGTCGTAGTCATACTGACGCTGCGGAAAATTGTGAAAACGGTTGCTGCGTGAACTGCCGGTGGTACGGGGAGAATTGTCAGTGGCCGTCCGGGAAGAAGGACGGGTGGTCTGCCCCGCAAAATTGTCATCCAAAGGCGTGATATCCTCTATATGGCGGACATTTTTCTCGTGCCATTTGGTGAGGATCGTATCTGCATATGCAAAATTAGGCTTGCAGATGGTCATCACGGTGCGCTTGCAGGCTTCTGTGATGATATCCAAGGAAAAACCGTACTGGCCGGTCCATTTTTCTATGTATGAGGTCTCTGCTTCCACAAGGTTGCGTCCGGAAATGCCGAAAGCTTTCTTTACTGCGTAAGCAGCCTGGGAATGAATATCTGCTTCCTGCCGGGCTTGGGCAACGGTGGTGTAATGCTTGTCCGCCCAGTCTAAGGCGATCTTATTCATATAATGAATGCTGGCGTGGTTGCAATCGATACAGCGGGTCACCAGATACTCGATGAGGTCTGTGGAAAATCCAAGCCCGTCATACCAGTACAGAATGGTGTGCATCTCATTGGTCTTCAGGGGACGTTTAAAATACGCCTCTGTTACCATCAGCAACTCCCGGATGGACTCGTCCTCCAGAAAAACAGCCATCTGATCCGGGGTGTAGGAGGCACAGGAAGCATCGGAGGCATCCTCTTTGCGATCGGTGTCACAGCTGCCCTCCGGTGTTACAGCTCTGCAGACAGGTGCTGCCGGTGCGCTTTCTTTAGCCGGTGTGCAATCTAAAAGACAGATCCCCCGAAGGGTATTGGTATCATCGTACTCCAATTTCAGGAGCCCTTTTGACTCCCAGTAGGAAAGTGCACGGCGGATATCCTTCTCAGTGTGATCCAGATGATCTGCGATGGCAGAGATGGAAATGTCGCATCCATCCTGTCCGAGGCAACGCAAAAGATACAGGTAAATTTTAACATATTCCCCGTTGGCTTCTCTCATATATGTGTCAATAAAGACATTAGAAATGCAAGTAATCTGGGAACAGTTACTTGCGTGGATCGTAATATCTGCCATATGTATTTCCTCTCTTCTCAACCTGTCCCGATTATAGCATAGACGGCCGCCTTTGAGAAGAGAGAAATTCCCGGGATGCCAGGAAAATCAGGGGTTGATAAAAATTGTGGATAATGTGGATAAGTGGTGCAAACCCACTGTTTACGGCAAAAAAATCCACAATGGGGAAGGGATAAATATCCCCATTCCATTGTGGATAATGTTTATAACTTTTGTTTCAGCAGGTCTTCCCCAATATTTACAACGTCTCCGGCTCCCATAGTTATCAACAAATCATTGTGCATACATTTTTTTTCAAGAAATGCTTCGATTTCCCCGAAAGAAGGAAAATAATAACATTCTGTACCGAGAGCATCCAGTTCCCGCTTCAGATCCAGAGAGCTGATGCCGTAGATATCTTCCTCCCGTGCAGGATAAATGTCTGCCAGAACCACAATATCTGCTGCGGAAAGTGCCCGGGCAAAATCCTTCAGGAAAGCCTTGGTGCGGGTATAGGTATGGGGCTGGAAGACACAGATGATCCTCTCGTGGGGATAGTTCCTGGCTGCGGACAGGCTTGCGTCAATCTCTGTGGGATGATGGGCATAGTCGTCGATTACCGTGGTATCCCGGAACATTCCTTTGAACTGGAACCGGCGATTGGCGCCGCCGAAAGCCGAAAGCCCGGCATTGATCTGCTCCCAGGGAAGTCCCATTTCCCGGCAGAGTGCGATGGCTGCTAAAGCATTGCCCACATTGTGTCGTCCGGGTACTTTCAGATGTACGGAGGGCAGGACCTCGCCTTTGTACAGAGGGATAAATACGGCACAGCCCTTTTCGTCATAGGAAATGTCAGCAGGATAGTAATCACAGGCATCGGTAAACCCGAAGGTGATAACCTTGGCACCGGTGTCAGCGGTGATCTCTTCGTAGGATGGGATTTCACCGTTGATGATCAATGCGCCGTCTGCAGCTGTGTTGGATGCAAATTTCCGGAAGGACCGGCGGATGTCATCTAAGTCCTTGAAGAAATCCAAGTGCTCCGCTTCCACATTCAGGATGATGCTGTATTTTGGATAGAAGGCATGATAGCTGTTGGTGTACTCGCAGGCTTCCGTGATAAATAGGTCGGAGGAGCCCACATGGACATTGCTGCCGATGGCTTCTAAGATACCGCCTACGGAAATGGTGGGATCCGCAGTGCCGGACAGAAGGATCTGGCTGACCATGGAAGTGGTGGTGGTTTTGCCGTGGGTTCCGGCTACAGCGATGGAACGACGGTAATTATCCATGATCTGTCCTAAAAGCTCTGCTCTGGTCAGCATGGGGATACCGGCGCTGCGGGCTGCCTGAAATTCCGGGTTGTCCGGATGAATGGCAGCTGTGTATACAACAGCCTGAATGTCTTCTGTTATATTGGCGGCTGCCTGGGGATAGGAAATCACGGCGCCCAAAGAAGTCAGATGACGGGTAAGATCTGTCTCTTTGCTGTCAGAACCGGAAACCATAAAATTCTGTCGGAGCAGGATCTCCGCAAGACCGCTCATACTGATGCCGCCGATTCCGATAAAATGAATATGTATAGGATCTGAAAAATTTACTTGATACATAGTAGTTACCTGTCCGTTTCTGTGAATTTCTATAAAAAATCGTATATATAAACAACTATATCTCTTGCCGCCTTTTTTTGCAATATGTGGCTTGAAATTGTACAAAATATCTAAAGTTTTTTGATTTCAGAGAAAAAAATTGGGAATATTGTTGCGACACAAAGAGCCATTATGATATACTTGGTTCACAGCAAGAAAACTTGCCCATCTCCGTTTAAAAAATGAAAATTTTGTGCTGAAAGTGAAAGATCCGGCATATAAATGAATGGACAAGGAAGACTTGTACGAAAGACTGAGGTGTTTTTTATGGTAAGAAAAGAGATGATTGCCATGCTGCTTGCCGGGGGACAGGGAAGCAGACTGGGGGTGCTAACTTCCGACGTGGCAAAACCTGCAGTGTCCTTTGGTGGAAAATACCGGATCATTGATTTTCCGCTGAGCAATTGCATCAATTCGGGAATTGATGCCGTAGGTGTCCTGACCCAGTATCAGCCGTTGGTATTGAATTCCCACATTGGGATCGGTATCCCCTGGGATCTGGACCGCAACAATGGAGGCGTTACGGTACTGCCGCCATATGAGAAGAGCGATGCCAGTGAGTGGTACTCGGGAACCGCCAATGCGATTTACCAGAACTTAAAGTATATGGAGAGTTATAATCCGGAGTACGTGCTGATCCTTTCCGGTGATCACATTTACAAGATGGATTATGAAGCGATGCTTGATTTCCATAAACAGAAGAACGCAGATGTTACCATCGCCGTGCTGCCGGTGCCCATGGAGGAAGCCAGCCGGTTTGGTATTATGATCACAGATGATGAGAATAGAATTACAGATTTTGAGGAGAAGCCGGAACATCCCAGAAGTAACCTCGCTTCCATGGGAATCTACATTTTCAGCTGGCCGGTACTCAGGGATGCACTCATCGCCATGAGTGAGCAGAGCAACTGTGATTTTGGAAAACACATTATTCCTTACTGCAAGGATCATGACCAGCGTCTGTTTGCCTATGAGTTTAACGGCTACTGGAAAGATGTGGGAACCTTAGGATCCTATTGGGAAGCCAACATGGAACTCATTGATCTGATTCCGGAGTTTAATCTCTATGAGGAATACTGGAAGATCTACACAAAACAGGATATGATCGAGCCTCAGTTTGTGGCAGAGAGTGCCCAGATCGAGCGTTCCATTATCGGAGCGGGAGCCCAGATATACGGCCAGGTGTATAATTCCGTGCTGGGCGCCGGTGTCATTGTGGAGGAAGGCGCTGTTGTGCGGGATTCCATTTTAATGAAGAATACCGTCATCGGCCGGAACGCAGAGATTGAAAAGGCCATCATCGCAGAGGACTGCACGGTAGGAGAAAACACCAGAATCGGTGTTGGGGAAGAGGCACCCAGCAGACTGAATGCCAGTATCTATGCTTTCGGACTTGCCACTATCGGCGAGAAGACCAGCATTCCGGCTAATGTCAGAATCGGAAAGAATACAGCGATCAGAGGAATTACAGATGCTGCCGATTATCCGGAAGGAGAACTGGCAAGCGGAGGATACATTATTAAGGCAGGTGAACAGTCATGAAAGCATTAGGAATTATTTTAGCAGGCGGAAACAGCAGCAGGATGCAGAACCTGTCAGATAAGAGAGCCATCTCTGCAATGCCGGTGGCATGCAGTTATCGCAGTATTGATTTTACACTCAGCAATATGACCAACTCCGGTGTACAGACAGTGGCAGTGCTGAGCCAGTATAATGCCCGTTCTTTAAATGAGCATCTCAATTCTTCCAAGTGGTGGAACTTTGGAAGAAAACAGGGGGGACTGTATGTGCTGACACCTACTGTTACCACAGACAACAGCTGGTGGTATCGTGGAACGGCGGACGCCATGTGGCAGAACATTGATTTTTTGAAGGAGCGCCATGAGCCCTATGTGATTATCGCTTCCGGCGATTGCGTTTATAAGATTGACTACAACAAGGTTCTGGATTATCATATCGCAAAACAGTCTGATATTACCGTGGTATGTGTGAAACGGCCGGCAGATGAGGATATCACCAGATTTGGCGTGGTTTCCATGGATGAGAATGGTCAGATCATGGATTTTGAAGAGAAACCCATGGTGGCTAAATCCGACATCGTTTCCGCAGGTGTGTATGTGATCCGCCGTCGGGCACTGATCGAGCTTCTGGAGCGGTGCAATGAGGAGGGACGCTACAATTTTGTTACCGATGTGCTGATCCGTTATAAGGGTCTGAAGAAGATCTACGGATACATAGCAGACGGATACTGGAGCAATATTGCCAGTGTTGACAGTTACTACAGAACCAATATGGATTTTCTGAGGAAGGATGTAAGGGATTACTTCTTCCGTCAGGAGCCGCAGATTTATTCTAAGGCGTACGATCTTCCGCCGGCAAAATACAATGGTGGATCCAAGGTGAAGAACAGTCTTATTGCCAGCGGCTGTATCATCAACAGCCAGGTCGAGAATTCCGTGCTGTTTAAGAAAGTATTTGTGGGAAATAACAGCGTGATAAAGAATTCCATTATTTTAAACGGCGCATATATAGGAGATAATGTGCGGGTAGAGAACTGTATTGTTGAGAGCAACGAGACGCTTTTGAGCGGAACCACATATATTGGGGAAAATGGTATCCGTGTTGTCTCGGAAAATACAAAACGATATGAGGAGCAAGGTGCTTCAGGGGAGGTATAATATGCAGGTTACAGACATCCGGATTCGCAAGATCGAGAAGGAAGGCAAGATGAAAGCAGTGGTATCCATTACCATCGATGATGAGTTTGTGGTACATGACATCAAAGTCATTGAGGGGGAGAAGGGAATGTTTATCGCAATGCCCAGCCGCAAAGCTACAGACGGGGAATACAAGGATATTGCCCATCCCATCAAGTCATCTACCAGGGAACAACTGCAGCAGATGATTCTGGATAGGTATGAACAGGAAGTTGCCTTAGGAGAGGGTTAAGAAAAATGTAACCGGGGCAGGTGGTCGGGTCTTCAAACTTTAGTGGGGTTTCCCAAAGTTTAGTAGGGGCTGTTAGTA
>CAMEWP010000038.1 GCA_945946605.1 uncultured Pseudobutyrivibrio sp.
CGGTAAATGGATTGTTTGACATCCCCTACCATAAAGCGGTTGTGCTCTCCCATTCCTTCCCGGGAAATGCTTTCCAGCAGCGTCTCCTGTATACGGTTGCTGTCCTGATATTCATCTGTCATGATCTCTTTAAACTGGCGTCGGTACTCCACTGCTGCAGGCCGGGCCTGACCGGTCTCCTCGTCCACAAGAATTTCCAGGGCCAGATGCTCCAGATCATTATAATCCACCAGATTTCTGCTGCGTTTCATCCGGGAAAATTCCTGCAGGAACTCCTCTGTAAGAAGCACCAGTTCTTCCATATACGGTTTCTGATAAGCAAGGTCCGTTAAAACCTCTGCGGTATCTCCTGAAAAATAATCGTCAGCCAGCTTCATGATGCACTTTTTGTTGGCATCCCGCATCTCCTTCACATAGTCTAAAAGCTCCGGATCTCCTGTATATCCTCTGCTGTTTCCGATGGCGCCGTATTTTAACCCGGAAAATCTTTGTTTCAGATCCTGATAAGTTTCTGCCACCACAAAGGAATCGTAAAGTTCCAGATCTTTTTTCAGTCCATTGGCATAACATGCCGGTCCATCCGGTCTCAGACAAAGATTCAGCAGTTCCTCCGTCTGCTTTCTGGCATCTGCTATCTGCTTTTTCACAAAGGCTGCCACAAACTGCATCCATGACGATTCGCCAAGTGCCTTCTCATCTGTAACACTGTATGCATCCACCAGCTGATGAAGCCAGGAAACAGGCCAGGGATAACTCTGGGATTTACGGTAAAGATCCTCTATCATTTCCGTCACCGCTGTATCCCGGCCGCCTCTTCCGTATGCCTCGATAAGTGCAAAAAAAGGACTGTCGGAAGGTTCTGTCTCATAATGCCGGGCCATGAGCTGATCCATGGCATCCGCCGCCAGCAATTTTGTTTCCCCTTCATCTGCAATGCGAAAGGCCGGATCCAGATCGATCTCCTGAAAATGATTACGGATCACATTCAGGCAGAAACTGTGAATGGTGGTGATCTGGGCGTTGTGGACCAATGTGATCTGGCGCAGCAGATGGGGATTTTCCGGATCCTGTTCCAGGGCATTTTCCAGAGCAGTCCTGATTCGTTCTCTCATCTCAGAAGCTGCAGCACTGGTAAAAGTCACCACCAGCATCTCATCTATATCCACCGGTGTTTCCGGATCCATCACTCTTTTGATAATGCGTTCCACCAGCACAGCTGTCTTTCCGGATCCGGCTGCAGCAGACACCAGAAGATTACAATTTCTGGCATCAATTACCTTCTGCTGATCTTTCGTCCATTTCGCCGCCATTTGTTTCCTCTCCTTTTTGTTTCAGTTCTTCCTGCATTGCCGCAAAAATTGCTTCCTGTTTCCCGGGATTATCCAGTTTCCGGAAATCATATCCTTCCAGGCTGCTATCAAAACCGCAGACACTGTGAAATTCGCAGTAGGTACAGCCCCGTTCCTGCCCCAGCCGATAGGGCTGACAGGAAAACTCGCCTTTTAAGATCTTCTCACCGGTCTTTTGAATCTTATGCCTTACAAAATCTTCCATCAACTCAAATTGTTCCGCTGACATTACACGGGAGGTTGCTGTAAGGCTTCCATCCTTTTTTCTGGACACGGGGATCACATCCGATTTTCCGGAAAATTCCCCATCCAAAGCCGACACCACTTCCGGTGAACTGTTTACGATTCCTCGCATTTTCACCTGTTCC
Organism: uncultured Pseudobutyrivibrio sp.; assembly: GCA_945946605.1. Classification (GTDB taxonomy): domain Bacteria; phylum Bacillota; class Clostridia; order Lachnospirales; family Lachnospiraceae; genus Pullilachnospira_A. Next base: position 1,718 of record CAMEWP010000038.1, read on the forward strand.
AACATAGCGCTTTCCATCTGCGCATCATCCAGCGGCTCACCACCGTCCACCAGCGGGTCGTCAATGTGATAATAAAACATGGCTCCCGGAAGCACATCTTTTTCCGGATGCTGCCGGGCAACACCTTCCACCGCAGCCCCCATATAAAGAACCAGCTGTATCTGCAGACCATGATACAAAGACAACAGATCAAAATCCCGGTTACCGGACTTGTAATCCACGATCTTCACATAAACGGTATCCTTTGTCTCGCAAAGATCCATCCGGTCAATCTTTCCTTTTAATCTGAGTCTGTGCATCTCATCCAGGGTCACTTCCAGACTCTGCAGATCTCCCACTGCGGAAAAATCCACTTCAAATGCCTTTGGCTCAAACTTTCCTTTCCGGATCTGCTTCGTCAACGCCCATACGGTCCGGTGCAGTGTCTTTTCCATCCGTTTTAGCACATAAGTATCCCTGGCATCTTCCAGGATCTCTGTCTTGGTAAGATTCTGGTATGTCTGACGCAGAGCCTGTTCTAAGATCTCATCGCTTCTCTCCTGTGAAACATCAAACCAGTTTTCCTCTGACTCCTCCAAAAGCCGGGAATAAGTTTCCAGTGCTTCATGATAAAGATTTCCCATATCCATGGCTTCCAGAGCGTATTCCCGTCTCTGGGAAAGTCCAAGACCGTAGGTCAGAAAATATCCATAAGCGCAGCGGGCATACTGCTCCAGACGGGTCACACTTCCCGTCAGCACGCTGCCTTCCAGCGCCTCCATGGCAGCCTTTCCGATGGGTTCCTCCTTATGGTAATAAAATGCCGCCGAAAGAATCTTATCATAATCTTTTGGATTCTGCTGTCTGTACCAGTGCAGGGCTGCCATCAGATACTGCTGCTCCCGGAAATGGTCCGGCTCATCACGCAGTGCATATTCCCTGATATTTTCCGCAATATAACCATCCATAGCTGCCGTACTTACCATGTAATCTGCAGGATCCTGCTTTTCGATCTCCGTTACGGAAAGTTTCGGAAACAGTTTTTGGATGATTCCGATGAAGTAAGACTTGCGCAGGGCACTTCCCCCTTCACTGACACGAGTATAACTGATCACCAGTCGTTGGGAAGGTTTTGTTACCATCAGGTACAGATAAAAACGCTGCATAAAGGATTTTTCCCTGTCTGTAGGCGCCAGTTCAAAAGAGGCCTCCTTCAGCTGCTGACGCTCCATCTGGGATAAAATTCCACCCCTGCCCAGACTCTTTGGAATGGAGCCATCATTTGCCCCTACCAGATATAACACCTTAATATGATCCAGACGGCTCCGCTCAATATCTCCCACCATAACACAGTCCTGATCCGGCGGGATCACACCAATCCTGGCCGCTTCAAAGCCGGATTCCAGGATCTCCCGGTATTCTTTCAATGTCATCTGCTCTTCGCCCAGAAGCGATACCATCTTGTCCAAAAGATCCATAACAATGGCATAGATCTGCTGATATTCCCTGGCTTTTGTCTCCTCTCCCAGAGTCTCATACTGCTTTGCTTTCTGTTTCAGTTTGCGCTCCACATCACAGGATACCACCAGTTGATACAGGGCCAGGGAAATATCGGTAACGGTCCGCTCTGTTTTCTGAACTTCCTGCAAAAACGGCCGCAGACAGACTGCAAACTTTTCCCTTATCTCATTCAGCTGCACCAGCATTTCGGCATCATACCCCCGGGGCATCACCATAAACGCTCTGTCGTATTTTTTCCAGCCCCGGACTCTGGCTGCCAGAACATAATTTTCCAACAGATCGATCTCTTCCGTGCCAAGATCCATCAGACCGCTCCGCAGGAAACGAAATACACTTTCATAAGAAAATCTCTCCTCAACCATCTGCAGAAGGCTGCTGAGAAATTCCGTAAAGGGATGGAAAATAATGTCTGTCTTTGTATCCACAAAACAGGAGATCCCATAGGTATCAAAGATTCTCGGTGCAAGAAAACGATACTCTTCCAGATTAGCACATACTACTGCAAAATCACCATAGCGATATCCGCTCTTACGGATGTTTTTGCAGATATCAGCCGCCACAAATTCCAGTTCTCTTCTGGGATCTGCAAGACTGTACAGTTCTATGGCATCTTCCGCCTCCACCGGATCTTTCCAGTACACATGGTAATGACTGCGGAAAAGATTTTGCTCCAGATGTTCCAGACAGCCGCCTTTTACAAAACGGCGTGGTTCCTCCCTGCTCATCATCACCGGTGCCAAAAGAGCTGTTCCGGTGTCCTTTGCCATATCGCTGAGACTGCGGACCATCTTCTTGCTCATGGCAAAAAGTTCTTCTTCCCGATAAGCGCCAAACAAGGGCTCTCCCACATCACAGGTTACCGTAACACGAATCTCCTGTGCCAGAGTAAAAAGACAGCGCATCAGCTGATTCTGGATGGGGGTAAATCCGGTAAATCCATCAAATACCATCACAGCATCCTTTACCAGTCCGGACTGTGCCACCACCTGTACCAAAAGTTCCAGCAAAGCTTCCGTGGTGATATATTTTCCGGAGATTTCATCTAAAAACCCCTGATACATCACAAGAATATCCGCAGCTTTACACCGAAAAGTTTCCGACATACCACGGGTCTCCTGCATCATTTGAAATTCTTCCGGTCCAATATGATACTGGGATAGTTCCGAGATCAACGATTTCATCTCAGAGATATATCCCTTTTTCTTCATATTACCCTTTAATACTGTCAGTTCATCCGATTTATCCTGGGCAATCCTGCGGAGAAGCAGATTTTTCCCGGTCTCTTCTAAAACTGTCAGAGTGTCTGTCCCCAGTTCATCGAACACTCGGTAGGCCAACCGTTCAAAGCTAAGGATATCGATATTCATAATGGCATGATTCGGATGCAGACGCACAAACTCCTTCTGGGTCTGCATGGTAAACTGTTCCGGCACGATAACCAGATAATTCTTATCCGGATCTGCTATGGATTCCTCTATGATCTGCTGATACAGATAAGTCGATTTGCCGCTTCCCGAATTTCCCACGATAAACTGAAGTGACATAACACACCTCTCCTTTGTAATAAACTAGTTCGCAATAATATCATTTGTCATAATATCATTTGCTATAATATGAAAGGAGACGGCACCATAAGCGCCGCCTCCGCCATACATTCTCTATTATTATACGTCCATGCCCGGATTCATATTATCTTCTCCCGGCTGAGTCCACTGACGCATCTCTTCCGGATATTTCTCATACTTGATAGCATCATAAAGCATTGCATTGGTCTGTGAAACATACTGATCCACATAGAAAATTCCCAGAATTCCTCCGGTCAATGCGCTTAATAAGTGCCATCCGATGAAAGACAGATCCAGAAGAAAAGCATCCAACTTATTGCCATCCATCATCTCACGACTCATGGCAAATGCCTGCTCCTTATCCATCTCCGGATGCTCTCCTAAGATATAAGGAATCATACGATACTCATAAGCCTTCACGATACCGGGTATCACAAAAAGCAAGGACCAGAGAAATGTATAAAGATCTCTAAAGAACATGATCTTCACGCAGTTCATGTAATGATTATCGAAGGAAAATCCGATCTCTTTGACCTCTGCCTTCTGACGGATGTTCCGATAGAAGAACCGGTTGCATCCTACAGCCACAGGATTCAGCACAAAGGCAGAAAGCGGTATTGCAATTGCCAGTACAAGCAGGAAAACCAGGAAAACTCCCGCAAAAAGGAAGGGAGCAAACGCAAGCCCTCTCATGACAGAAGATGCTCCTCCCGGAATTTGAAAAGTAGATCCGAAGGTCACATCATTATCACCATAAGGCACTGCATAGGAATAACTTTCCTCCAGGGAAGAATCCGCTCCGCTGCTCGCTGAATTTGTTCCACCAAGATTGAAGGTAAGATTGCTTCCTGTAACCACTGTCAGGATCAATGCCACCAGCACCATCTTCCAATAGTTGACCTTTCTTCTTTCCTTTGCTTTCTCTTTCAAAGCTGATCTCGACCACATATGTATCTCCTCCTACTTTTTCTGTAATTTGCCTCTATTATAACAGATAATTATGAAATCCCAATCAAAAAATTCTTAAATTACTGCAAATGTGACAATTCTTCCATCAATTCCAGGTCAGACTGCTGCACCTTCAAATTCGTTGTGATGGGCTCCTCGCCTGGACTTGTCACTGTAATCTCAATAATGGTCCCTTCCTGGATCTTCCTTCCGAAAACCACCTGAATAAAAGAGAAAAATTTCGGGTGATTTGCCTGAAAAGTCTTCATTGCATTCATAATCTTCATCATAGATGTTGGGTTCATACTCATGTTCATACCTCCTGCTCACATACAAGTTTTATCTATATGGTTTACAATATTTTTTTACCTGGTCTTCATTATACTCCATATCCGAAAATTCTTCCATCGTATATTTTAATATACGCGATAGAATCTGCTTATCTGCCAGAAGTTGCTTTACATTTTGATCCAGTCTTGCGCCAAGACCATCCCCTGCATAATCCAGTGCATTCGATATGCAAAAAGGGATCTGATTTTTCAAAATCAAATCCCTTTCATTTCTTTATTTTAGAATACAGTCAATCGTCTGTCACTACCAATTAGCTTTCCTGCATACGGCTTAATTTTGCTGCCTGGTCAGCTGCGATCAGAGCATCTAAAATCTCCTGGATATCTCCGTCCATGATCTTATCCAGTTTATATAATGTCAGATTAATACGGTGATCCGTCACACGTCCCTGTGGGAAGTTGTAAGTACGTATCTTCTCAGAACGGTCTCCGGTACCGATCTGGCTCAGACGTGCTGCCGACTCTTCTGCCTGCTGCTTCTGAAGTTCCATATCGTAAAGTTTTGCACGAAGCAAAGCAAATGCTTTTTCCTTATTCTGAAGCTGTGACTTTTCTGTCTGGGAATAGATCACGATTCCTGTAGGATAATGAGTCAGACGCACAGCAGAGTCGGTGGTATTGACACACTGACCGCCATTACCGGATGCACGCATAACATCGATACGAATATCCTTTTCGTTGATCTCCACATCTACTTCCTCTGCCTCCGGCATTACCGCAACAGTAATGGTGGAAGTATGAATTCTTCCACCGGATTCTGTCTCAGGCACACGCTGTACCCGATGAACACCGGACTCATATTTCAGCACGGAGTAAGCTCCCTGCCCCGTAACCATAAAGTTCACAGACTTCATACCACCAATACCGGTGTCTTCCATCTCCAGAGTCTCCACTTTCCAGTTGCGGCTTTCCGCATAATGAATATACATACGATAGATCTCCGCTGCGAACAGTGCCGCCTCATCACCGCCTGCACCGGCACGGATCTCCACGATAACATTCTTATCATCATTGGGGTCTTTGGGAAGAAGAAGGATCTTCAGCTCATTCTCCACTTCCTCCAAACGCTTTCTGGCATCATTTAATTCTTCCTTTGCCAGTTCCCGCATCTCTTCATCAGATTCCTCATCCAGCATTGCCAGAGAATCATCAATTGTCTCCTTGCACTGCTTATATTCTCTGTAAGCTGACACGATGGGTGCCAGATCACTCTGTTCCTTCATCAGTTCACGGAAACGCCGATTGTCATTTGCCACATCCGGCTCACTCAAAAGATTCATGATCTCTTCATAACGAAGGATCAGATCCTCTAATCTATCAAACATATTGTTCTCTCCCTTTTTATTTCCTCTATTCTTGCACTATCTATCTTATACGAATCTGTCTTCCATCACCGGTCCAGCTACAAATGTCCGCTGACCACACGGTCAAGTCCGCATAAATCCTTTGTCACTTTCACATCACAAAAACCGGTTGCCTTCATCATCCCTGTCACAGCCTCTGCCTGCTCACACCCGATTTCAAAGAAAAGCCAACCTCCGGGACTCAGATATTCCGGGGCTTCTCTTGTGATTCTGTCATAAAAATACAGTCCATCTTCTCTGCCGTCCAATGCCCCCATAGGCTCATGCTGACACACCTCCGGCATCAGACCGGGAATCTCCCTGCTGGGAATATATGGCGGATTGGAAACGATCACCTGAAATGATCCTGTAATGTTTTCAAAAAGATCTCCACAGATCCACTGTGCCTCGATGTTATGAAGCGACGCGTTCCTTTTAGCTGTGCTCAATGCTGCTTCCGATATATCAGCCCCCACACCGGTGAGGTTATCCTGCAAACCGCAAAGGCCATTCCCGGTATGTTTCTTCACACCCCAGGCCAGAAGACCGATGAGAATACATCCTGATCCGGTACAAAGATCTAAAATGCGATCGTTAGGTCTTAACTGTTTTCTCACTTCCTCCACCAGAATCTCTGTATCCTGTCTTGGGATCAGAACAGAAGGGTTCACCTCAAAGGTAAGTCCCATAAAATCCTGGGTTCCTGTCAGATATTGCAGCGGAATATGTTCACAACGTTTTTCAATCAGATTCTTGTACTGCTCTGTCACTTCATCTGACGCATTTTCTCCCATAGAGAGGAAATACTGCTGCTTATTCATTCCAGTTACATATTCCAGCAAATACCAGGCATCAATGGACGCCTCCGGAATCTGCGCTTCCTGCAGTTTTCTTTCTCCATCCTTCAGAAGTTCTCTCAGCGTCATCAGAAACTCTCCCTGTTGGCTTCCTGAAAAGCACGCCAGTCAAAAACCGCCTCCACAGAAGCGATCCCCACCTCGATCATTTCATCATCCGGCTCTAAAGTGGTCAGTCCCTGCAGCCATAATCCCGGCTTACTGAGCAGACTCACCAGGCGATTCTCCGTTCTTCCTGCCAACCGGATAAATTCATAGGAAATACCGGCGATCAGCGGCACAAGGAGCAGTCTGCAGCACAACTGCAGAATCGGCGAATCAAAACGAATAAACATAAATACCGCCACACTGATAATAAAAACAAATAGCAAAAAGCTGGTTCCGCAGCGTTTGTGCTGACGGGAGCTTTTTCTGACATTTTCCACATTTAATTCCAGGCCATGCTCAATACAGTTGATGCATTTATGCTCCGCACCGTGATACATGAACACACGCCGGATATCTTCCATTTTAGAGATCAGAAGAATGTAGATCACAAAAATGGCAATACGGATTAATCCTTCCACCAGTGCAAGCAGGCTCTGGGATGTGATCACCTTAGCCAGAATGCGGGACAGATAATAGGGAAGCACCATAAAGATCGCCAGAGCAAGCACTACAGCAACCGCAACAGTTGCACCCATCTCAATCTTCTCCTGACGCTCCTTCTGTTCAGCCGTCTTTTGTTTCTGATCCTCTTCTTCCTCGTCCTCAAAGTATGCGGCAGACTTCATCAGCACAGACATTCCCATCACCAAAGAATTCACAAAGGATGCAACTCCTCTGAGAATGGGAATCCTGTAAATCCCTGTGGTGGTATCTGCCGTATCGTGAGTCTCCACAGCAATGGTATGATCACTTTTACGAACAGCCAGAGCATACTTGCTGCCGTTGCGCATCATGACACCTTCCATCACAGCCTGTCCGCCAATTCCAGAATACTTCATATTTCTTATATCCTCTTAAAACAAATATCCCTTTAAAACAAAAGGTTGAGATTTTGCAACCTCAACCTTGTCCTACAGTATCAATCTCTTACTGGATGCCATATTTCTTATTGAACTTATCGATACGTCCACGAGCCTGTGCAGCCTTCTGCTGTCCAGTGTAGAACGGATGGCACTTGGAGCAGATCTCGACATGAATATCCTGCTTTGTAGAACCTGTTACAAATGTGTTACCACAGTTACAGGTAACGGTTGCCTGATAATAATCTGGATGAATTCCTTCTCTCATTACTTTCTCACCTCGCATGCGTTTCTATCTATACTTGCGTGTTTACACCTTACGGTATACCCGATACTATTTACATCCCGATAAACAGCTTTTATATTGTATCATAGCCCTGTCGGTAATGCAACCAGATTTTGATATTTTCTCAAACTTATTTTTTACTCTTTTGCCCTTCTTTGGCCTTCTTCTGCTAGATCACTCTCTTGCGCAGAACCATGGATACATATTCTTTATTGTTCTTTGTGTGGGCAAACATATTTAAAATTGTCTCCACTGCTTCATCCTTACGCATGCCATTCAAGGCTTTTCGCATGATATCCACAGCCTCCTGCTCCTCTTTGGAAAGCAGCAGATCCTCCCGTCTGGTACCGGACTTCACAATATCGATGGCCGGGAACACCCGTTTCTCAGAAAGTTTCCGATCCAGAACAAGTTCCATATTACCGGTTCCCTTAAATTCCTCAAACACCACGTCGTCCATTTTGGATCCTGTCTCAACCAACGCTGTGGCAAGAATAGTTAAACTGCCACCCTCTCTCATATTTCTGGCAGCACCGAAAAATCTCTTTGGCATATGAAGTGCCGCAGGATCCAGACCGCCGGATAATGTACGTCCGCTGGGGGGAACCACCAGGTTGTATGCTCTGGAAAGTCTGGTGATGCTGTCCAGAAGAATCATAACATCCTGCTTATGTTCTACCATACGCTTTGCACGTTCAATCACCATCTCAGAAACTCTCTTGTGATGCTCAGGCAGCTCATCAAAAGTAGAATAGATCACTTCCACATTATCCCCTTCAATGGCTTCCTTAATATCTGTTACTTCCTCCGGACGCTCATCGATAAGCAGAATGATCAGGTGCATCTCCGGATTGGAAATAGTCACCGCCTTAGCGATCTCCTTCAGCAAAGTTGTCTTACCTGCCTTGGGCTGGGAAACGATCATTCCTCTCTGTCCCTTTCCGATAGGTGAAACCAGATCCACGATCCGCATGGCAACGGAAGAATCCGGCTGTTCCAGGCGAATCCTCTCATTTGGGAAGATCGGTGTCAGATCCTCAAAATTCTTGCGGCGGGCAACCTCCTCCGGGCTGTATCCGTTGATATTTTCAATAAACATCAATGCTGCAAATTTATCTGTGGGATTGTTGCGTCTGGTGCGTCCCGCGATAATATCACCTGTCTTCAGGTTAAACCTGCGGATCTGGGAAGGCGAAACATACACATCATTTTCCCCCGGAAGATAATTGGCGCAACGGATAAATCCAAAGCCATCCGGCATTACTTCCAAAATACCATTGGTCTCCCAGGTATCATCCAAAGGAACCGGGGGCACATCTGCAGCCTTTCTGTCCGCAGCAGGTCTCTCTGCTGAATTTCTATCGGACGAATTTCTATCTGTAGAATTTCTCTCCGCCGGACTCTTCTCCGCGGTCTTGCGTGTTTCCTCTTCATCTTTAGCCAGCATTGCTTCCACCAGCTCTGCTTTTTTCATGGTAGTAGCGCCTTTAATTCCTCTTGACTTTGCAAGATCTTTTAAGACACTAGCCGACAAACTCTCATATTTTTCCCGCATTTTATTCTCCTCACGTTTTTATATGAATACTGTTTACAAAATGAATTCTGTTTACAAAGTGGAATACTTGTCTGATACGACCATTGAACTAACTTGAACTCTTACAATACAAACAGTATATACGATTTGCAGTCAAAATGGAAGTCCCAATTTTCTTGCATTCAATTTAGGGGAATGGTATACTTTAACACAAAGAATTTTTTACAGAAAGGACTTCATATTATGAATATAGACGAAACAGCAGTTTTGCTCCACGAACAATGGAACGGTAAGATCGAAACCACACCGAAAGCTCCCGTAAAGAGCCGCGAGGATCTGTCTATCGCATATACACCGGGTGTTGCTGCACCCTGCCGTATCATCGCAGAGAATAAAGAGGAGGCGTATCGTTACACCTTAAAGGCCAATACCGTAGCTGTTGTTTCTGACGGAAGTGCCGTACTTGGTCTGGGCAATATCGGTCCCGAAGCTGCTATGCCTGTTATGGAAGGCAAATGCGTGCTGTTCAAGGAGTTTGGCAATGTCAATGCCTTTCCCATCTGTCTGGACACTCAGGATCCTGACGAGATTGTGGCAGCTGTCAAGGCAATCGCCCCCACATTCGGAGGCATCAATTTAGAGGATATCTCCGCTCCCCGCTGTTTCGAAATTGAAGAACGTTTGAAAAAGGAATTGGATATTCCCGTTTTCCACGATGATCAGCACGGCACCGCCATCGTAGTGCTGGCAGGTATCATCAATGCCTTAAAAGTAGTAGGCAAGAAAAAGGAAGACTGCCGGGTTGTTGTAAATGGTGCCGGAAGTGCCGGTGTAGCCATCACCAAGCTTCTGCTCACCTACGGTTTCCCCAATGTTACCATGTGTGACCGGGAAGGTATCATCCACAAGGATTACCCCAACTTAAACTGGATGCAGCAGTCCATGACAGAGGTTACCAACCTGGAAGGCAGGACCGGCACACTTGCAGACGCCTTAAAAGGTGCCGACATCTTTGTAGGTGTTTCCGCTCCCGGAATTGTAACACCGGAAATGGTATCATCCATGAATTCTGATGCCATCCTCTTTGCTATGGCCAATCCCGTTCCCGAGATCATGCCGGATGTAGCAAAGGCTGCCGGAGCCAGAGTTGTTGGTACCGGACGCAGCGATTTCCCGAACCAGGTCAACAACGTAGTGGCATTCCCCGGCATTTTCAAGGGTGCTCTTGAAGGCCGCGCAACCCAGATTACAGAAGACATGAAACTGGCTGCAGCTCTTGCCATTGCCAACCTTGTACCAGAGGATCAGCTGAATGACGAATTCATCCTTCCGGAAGCATTTGATCCCCGGGTTGCCGACGCGGTATCCGCTGCGGTAAAAGCACATATCCGTTAATCCAATGACAGGACCGCGTTTTCATTCATTAGATTTAGAATTAAAACAAACATATGGTGAGAAGATCTACAAGCTGGCGCTGGACGGCGGAATGAGCTGTCCCAACCGGGACGGGCGCCTTGGCACCGGCGGATGTATCTTCTGCAGTGAAGGCGGCAGCGGAGATTTCGCTGTCTCTTCTTTATTGCCTGTTTCAGAACAGATTGAAGCCGCCAAAGCACTGATCGCCCCGAAAGCCCGCTGTCGGCAGTACATTGCCTATTTTCAGGCATACAGCAACACCTATGGAGATCCCCGGTTGCTGCGTGAAAAATATATGCAGGCAATAGAGCACCCTGACATTGCCGTGCTTTCCATTGCAACCCGCAGTGACTGCTTCTCTCCTGCCATCTATGACCTGCTGGCAGAATGTAATCAGATCAAGCCTGTCTGGATTGAACTGGGTTTTCAGAGTATGCATGGCAAATCCCATGAATGGATGCATACCGGCTTTCAACTGAAAGATTTCGAGGACTGTGTCCACAAACTTCACTCGCTGGGCATCAAAGTCATTGCCCATACCATTCTTGGGCTTCCCACCGAAACAAGAGAAGAAACACTCTCTTCCATGGATTATCTGGCATCGCTTCCCATCTGGGGTGTAAAACTGCAGATGCTCCATGTGCTGAAAGGCACAGCTTTAGGCGACCTGTACGAAAGGGATTCCTTCCCGCTTCTTACTATGGAAGAATATACAGATCTTGTGATCAATTGTCTGGAACACCTTCCGCCGGAGATGGTGATCCACCGTCTCACCGGTGACGGACCACGAGACCAGCTCATAGCACCTCTGTGGACGCTGCACAAGCGTCAGGTGCTGAACATGATCTCACATAAACTTAAATTATTGGATACTTATCAGGGAAAAGAGGTAAAGATAAATGGCAGAACCGAATATGATATATAAGATTACCGCACTGGAAATACTCTCCAAGGCAGCAGAGCCTCTCAGCAATGCTCAGATTACAGATTTCTTTCTGGATGGACAGTATACGGATTATTTTAATGTACAGCAGGTATTAAACGACTTAGAAACAGCTTCCCTGATCCAGTCAGAGACACTGCACAACAATACCCGCTATCGTCTGACAGAAGAAGGCAGCCAGACACTGACTCTGTTCTACGACAAGATCACAGATGCCATCTCCCAGGATATCGACACATACTTAAAATGTCATGCCATCGAATTCAGCCGGGATAATGCACTGACAGCCAACTACGACAAGGCAGTCGGCGGCGGCTATCTGGTACACTGCCGTGTTAAGGAAGGCCAGCGTGATATTTTAAATCTCACTCTTCACGCAGCCAGTCAGGAACAGGCAGAAACCATGTGCAACAACTGGAAAGTCCGCTACGAAGATGTCTATATGGGTATCATCGACACTTTGGTCCAGTAGCCTTTGACGGTTTCTTTCCGGACTTTTTTTCAGTTTTCTTTTTTGCAGTTTTCTTTTTTGCAACAGAATATCCAAAGGTTCCCAGGGGCTTTCCTACACTATAATAAGTCCCGTGGGAATAAACCAGAGGATCTGCTTTCTCCAGGGAAAATTTTCCCTTTTCGTCCATATATTTTTCGTCTGCATGGACAGCTACCACCTTCGCCAAAAACATATGATGGCTTCCCAGTTCCTGAACGGAAGTGACCTGACATTCAATGTTCACAGGGCTTTCTGCGATCATGGGTGCTGATATCTGGTCCGCCTCCAGTTTTGTCAGGTGACAGGCCTGAAATTTATCCACATCACGCCCGGATGTGACACCGCAGTAATCTGTGGCCCAGGCCAGCTGCTCCGTTGTGAGGTTGATCACAAAAGAACCGCTTTCTTTGATCATATGATAAGAATACCTCTCCGGGCGCACAGAAATGTATACCATAGGCGGATTCGTACAGATTGTTCCGGTCCAGGCAACGGTAAACACATTGTCATTACCGGATGCATCTCTGGTACTGACCAGAACCGCCGGAAGCGGGTATACCATATTTCCCGGCCTCCAAAGCTGCCTGCCGGAGGATTTTACATCTTTTTTCAAAATTTCTTTTTGCCCGGCGCCTTTCTTTGGCGCTTTTGCATTCTTATTCATATTCCTTACTCCTGCATTGCTTCTATAATTGCCGGGAT
>CAMEWP010000039.1 GCA_945946605.1 uncultured Pseudobutyrivibrio sp.
GTTTGCAGACATTTCCTGCATGGTATGGGTGGCACCGCAGATAACAAAGTGCAATTTCACTTCATCTTCGATACTCATATCACTGTTATTCTTTTTGTAGAAATCCAGCAGCCAGTGTTCCATCTTCTTCATAAACACATCTTCCCGCCCGGCAAACAGTTCCATGACAGGTTTGATGTTTTCGTCGGCGCTTTTGGGGATTCCAGCCACAAATTTCTCCGGCGCCGAAAACAGGCAGTCCAGATTCTTGCTTTCCGAAAAGAACTTCTCAATGGCTTCATCCTCCAACTCTGACGACAGATCAAATACATCCAGATAGTATTTGTAAAATGTGGTCTTATTGATGAGAGCCAGATCGCAAATATCCTTTACCTTTACCTTTTCCAAGGGATATTTTTTCCGCAGGGTCAGAAATGCTTCCTTAATCACTTTTTTTGTCTTAACAATTCTCAAATCCATACCATCACTCCGTTTGTCAACGATTTAGGCAAAAAGTTGGTTAAACTACCATATGTTTAAACCGTTGATTGTAATTAAGCAACCATAGTTGTATTATCACGATACGGCAAATAAAAGGAAAAGTCAAGTTTAGATTTCGCTTGGCGTTCTCAATACAAGGAGGTTGCTTATGAAATCATTAACAGATAATATCCGCACCTTTTCCCACGGAACAGAGCCGTTGGTGGATGCGATAGCGGATGTGAATTTCAAGCCGGAAATGGCGGGAAATTCCTGGTTCTGGGTAGGACACTTTGACGCGGAAGGACACACGCTGAATTTTATGTATCATATCAGTGTTTTGAGTTTTTCCAAATATATCCCATTTCACATGATCAACAGCGTTTTGTCCATCACGGATGAAACCGGAAAAATTTATCGTCACGAAGACCGCTTTTACAGGTTTAAAAGTGGTCAGATGGCAAAAGAAGGCCTTTCCATCCACACGGACCGGGATGTGGTAGAAGGCAATCTGGATACCCTGCACATTGCGTCCACCATGCCATCAGGTGCCATTGATGTGACCATGCACGGAACCGGATATCCGCTGTACAGCCTTTGTACCGGATATTTTCAGCTTGCAGGTGCACCAAACTATCAGTATTCTTTCCCAGCCATGGCAGGGGAAGGCACATTGACACTGGAAAACAAAAAATACCCGGTAAAAGGCATGGTCTGGTTTGACCGCCAGTTTGCAAAACGGCCCAAGGGCAAGACCATGACGAACGGCTACAACTGCAAATGGGTGTGGATGAATCTCTGCTTTGATAATGACGAGGATCGCATCAGCCTGTTCGGTGTCACTTCTTTGGAAACCGGCAAGGAAAATTGCTGGGCAACCGTTCTGCATCCGGACGGCACCCAGGCTGGAGTTGGCGTCAATCCCATGGTCCGGGATTCTTTTGATGTGTTTGAAGGTCCCGAAACAGGAATGAAATATCCCACTGGCTGGAAGATCACCATTCCGGAGTGGGACTGCACACTGATTGTCAAATCCGTCATGAAAGAACAGGAAATTGTATCTCCTGATGCGGCAGGGCGGAAATATGAAGGTGCCAGCCGCTTTGAAGGCACCTACAAAGGGAAACAAGTAACCGGATACTGCTGTCTGGAGCTGGTAGGCGGTTGGAATTAAGGAGGTAATGATTTTGAACGAGAATACAAATGCGTTAGCAGAAATGGATAAACTGCCGGTACATACAGCAGTTCTTAAAAACGTGCTGCCTGCTGCCGCTATCATGCTGATGAGCCTGATCTACAACATGGCAGACAAGGTGTTCATCGGCATGACAGGCAATGATTACATGGTGGCAGCTGTCACATTGGCTATGCCGGTGTTTGTCCTGTTTACATCTTTTGGCAATATCTTCGGCACCGGCGGTGTTGCCCTGATTTCCCGGTTTACCGGAGAAGGCGATACCAAGAAAAGCCGTCAGACTTCTTCCTTCTGCTTCTGGGGAGCGGCAGGCGTCGGCGTGGTTCTGATGCTGGTTCTCTGGATTTTCAAGAGTGGCATTTTCAATGTCCTTGGTGCCTCCGGAGCGGAGACCATTGCCTTTACATCGGATTATCTGATTTACCTCGCGGTTTGCTGTCCCTTTGCCATTCTGTCTCAGACGATTTCCTCTCTCATCCGGGCGGCGGGTAAACCTACCCAGTCCATGATCGGTATGATTCTGGGCAATGTGGTGAATATCGTCCTGGACCCGGTATTCATTCTGGCTCTGAATATGGGTGCCAAGGGTGCTGCCATCGCAACACTGGTCGGGCAGATGTGCGCCTTCGGCTATTACATGGTTTTGATTCTGAAGGGTAAGTGTGCCGTCAGCATCAACATCAAGGAGTTTACTGTCAAACACAAAATCGCCACCAGCGTCTTTGCCATCGGCACGCCTGCGGCGCTGCTCTCCATTTTCCAGAGCGTGTGCAATATCGTGACCAACAACCAGATTGCCGCTTACGGAGACATTGCCGTTGCAGGCATCGGTGCAGCCCAGAACATCGTCACCATCATCGGTATCTTTGCTATCGGCGTCGGAACCGGAATTCAGCCATTGCTTGGCTATCAGATCGGCTCACACAACAAGAAGAAGTTTCTGGACATCCTCAGATTCTCAATTCTTCTTGCAATTGGGATCTGCCTGGTGATGACCCTGTTCTGCTTCCTCTTTACTGAGGGTGTTATCAGCGCTTTTGTTTCCAGTGAGGAAGCCGTTTCTCTTGGTATTTCCTTTGCGAGAATCATTATGATAACAACATGGCTGTATGGCCTGTTCAATGTTATTGCCATGGTAATACAGGCAATGGGGCGCTCGGTAGCTTCGCTGATCGTTTCCATGAGCCGAAACTGCTACATCTTCATTCCACTGGTTCTGATTTTAAGCAAAACAGTAGGAATGTATGGCGTTGTCTGGGCATTCCCTATCAGTGATGTGGTCTGCATCGTGATTGCCGCCGCTGTACTGGGATACTCCATCAAAAAATGTTTTACGGAGCCCTGCGACGAATCCAGGGAACATACCCCAGAAGCAACATCATCCGGTAAGCCCGGCATTGTCATCACCATTGGCCGCTCTTACGGAGCAGGCGGACGCAGTGTTGGGAAGGCAGTTGCGGGGCAGTTGGGGATTCCTTTCTACGATAAGGAGATTCTGGAAATGGCAGCAGAAAAAAGCAGCTTGAGTCAGAAGTATCTGGAGCGTATGGACGAAACGGCAAAACTCACCACAACCACAGGAATTTACAATGTCTATACGGCGTATAAGCCTCTTCAATCTCTGGAGAGCATGGCAGATCAGGCACAAAAGGAAGTGGTTGAGCAGATTGCCGGAGCAGGTTCCTGCGTCATCGTAGGCCGGCGGGCAGAGGTTGTACTGCAGGAAAAGACGCCTCTGCTGCGGGTATTTGTCACAGCAAGTGAGGACGAACGCACTGCCCGAATTGCAAAGAGAGATCATATTTCCGAAAAAGCAGCTGCAAAGAAGATTTCAGAAGTGGATAAAGAACGCTCAGAATATTATAATGGCTTTTCTGATATGCACTGGGGACAGGCCAAGACTTACGACCTTTGCGTCGATACCAGTGCCCTGGGCATTGACGGTGCGGCAAATGTGATCCTCGCCGCATTGAAAGAAATGAAGTAAAAATCTAGTTATGGAAAACTCGTCAGTCCGGACATGTGGCACATACCACACCGGACTGGCGGTACCATACGGCTTGTGTTCAAGATTATCATAATTTCTTTTTAATCTTCTCAATCAAAGCAATATCTGCCGGCAACCAGTCCACTTCCCCCAGCTCCTCTTTCTTAAGCCACCTGGCTGCCTCATGCTCTTTGAGCACAAGATCTCCCTTCACGATCCCACACCAAAAGCAATCCATGGAGAGATGAAAATTCGGATAATCATACTCTATGGTATCAATGAGATCTCCCACTGAAATCTCCGTATCAAGTTCTTCCATTACTTCTCGTTTTAGAGCTTCCTGTGGCGTTTCACCCGGTTCAATTTTTCCGCCGGGAAATTCCCATCCATCTTTAAATTCGCCATAACCGCGTTGTGTCGCAAATATTTTGTTGTCCACCTTTATGACTGCCGCAACAACTCGCACTATTTTCATATCATGTTTTCAAGATACAGTTCCCTTAAAAGTTCCTGATCCGCCTTTCCAAATCCAATTCCTTCTTCGATATATCCTTCAAAAGATCCATACTCCCGCTCTGCTGTTTCAAAACTGGCATTCAGATATCTACTATCCACACAAAGCGCCGTTTCAATCGATACCAACATGGCTTCTGGGACATTTTTTCCACGAAGGTCTTCTAAAATCTTCTGATTTGCTTCTGTCCGCATTCGGTTTGTCTCTAGATAGTCTTTCATGATCAATTCTCTCGAAACGCCAAGGATCGTCAGTATGACCGCAGCGGCAATCCCTGTCCGATCTTTTCCGGCAAAACAATGAAAGATGGTTGCACCTTCTTTTGTATCTTTCAAAACCTCAAGAAGCTCCCGCAGCCCCTCCCTTGCCGTCTCTTTACAGATAAAATCAGAATACAGTGCTTCCATATACTGGTGCACCATCTCCACGTTCTGCATCTGTTCCAGCTGGTCCGCACTTCCGGTGGGTCCCTTCGCTTCAGTGTCAGGAAAGAAATCCAGAATCCTGTATTCTGCTCCAGAAACTTCCCGATCCGGCTGCATCTCCCGTTCCGTTTTTGTCCGAAGATCCACAATATTTTTTACATGATAAATATCTCTCAGTTCCTGTACCGTCTCGTCGGATATCTGAAAAAGATCCCCGCAGCGCAGCAGCCGTTTCGGTGCCACCGTCCTTCCGTCGACAGTCTGAATTCCACCAAGATCCCTAAAATTTGCAATATCCATGTTTTCCCCTCTCCTACTCCATCCTGCTTATCAATTCATTCCCATGATCCTTCAGCCACTTCCGATGTATCCTGTAATCAGGCATCACTTTTTCCACCTGATCCCAGAACGCTTTGGAATGATTCATTTCTATCAAATGGCAAAGTTCATGCACAACAACATAGTCCACCACTTCATCCGGCGCCAGCATCAAAAGACAGTTAAAATTCAGATTTCCTTTGCTGCTGCAGCTTCCCCACCGGGTCTTCTGATTGCGAATGGTGATCCGTCCGTACCGGACTTTCATGAGACCGGCATAGTGGCTTACCTTCACCGGAATCACTTTCAGGGCCAGATCAGCAAGTTTTCGAATCTCCTCCGGTGAAAGTTTCTCCACATTTTTTGATTCGTTTTGTCTCTCTTTTGCCTTTTCTAAGTGTGTAAGTATCCAGTTTTCTTTTTCCTTTACAAATTTTTGAATCTCTGCATCCTTCATTTTCAAAGGTGCTCTCACCAGAACGGTTGCATCCGGCCTTATCTCTATGGCAATTGTTTTACGGCTGCTTCGGATGACATCAAATGTTATCTTCTCTTCCATGTTATTTCTTTTTAATCTAAATCCAGCCCCGAGCTGTAAATTTCATTGATCTTCTTCTGAGCCTGTTCTGACTCTTTTTTCTTCATAATGGCATTCCGGTCACTTAAGATTGCCAGCATTTCATCCACTACTTCCACATCCGGAAGATTGGAATAGTGTGACAGATATCCGATCATGCGGGTCGCTGTAAAATCTGTGTTTAGATTCCGCGTCACCAGATCACATAAATCCTCCGGATATCCCCGGTCCAGCATCATATGGTATAACTGCATACTGATTTCTGTGCGTTCCTTCATTTAGATAATCCTTCCTGACAGATGGTCAATTTCATTATGTAAAAAATAACGCCAATTGTCAATTTCATAAAAAAAAGGACACCTTTCCAAAAAAGTGTCCTTCACATATCCATTACATGCCCATGGATCCGGCATCATACACCGGCGCATCCGGCAAATTTAACGCAAATCTCTTCAGGAGCCACTGTTCACATAAACCGATCCATTTCGCCGCGTTCACATCAACCTGGGCTTTGTTGGATGCACTGGCCTGATCTGCTGTGGCAAGGCCGTGTTCTCCCTCTTCAAAAATATGTACCTCAAAAGGAATCCCCGCATTTGCCAGGGCATGGGACATCACAATGGTATTCTGCACAGGCACCAGATGGTCCCCTGCTGTTGCCCACAAAAACATAGGCGGTGTGTTCTCGTTTACATGAAGTGCCGGGCTCACGTCATCCAGCAATTGCTGATCCGGTGTCGCAGTACCCAGAAACGCTGTGTTGGAAACTCCGAAAAACATATTCAAAAACTGGTTGCCTTCTGATGTTTCCTTCATAACATTATAGTCACTGAGTGTATAACCAAGGATACACGCTGCCGGTTTGATATCTTCCGGCTTGCAGTTTAAATATTCATAGACCACCGGCTCATTCCATCTGGTGGAAAACATGGCACTGTTGTGAGCTCCTGCAGAAAATCCGCATACTGCCACGCGATCCATATCCACCTGCCACTCTTCTGCATGCTTTCTGATCTCAAGCATTGCCATTCCGATCTCTCTCATAGGCATGGGATTCTGACACTCCGGTTTTGGCTCCATTTTTCCCATAAAAAGCGGCGTCATGTCGCTGCCTTGCGCTGGATCCATGTAAATGGAATATCTCAGAACAAAGGCATGGTACCCCATGGCATTAAACTTCATGGCAATGGGTTCTCCCTCCCTGTCGGAACAGTTAAGATATGCGCCTCCCGGCATAATGAGAATGGCCGGTCGCTTTCCGCAGGGCATCTCCGGTGATTCATCCAGCACATAGGTTGTTAATGTCACATCATCTCTGTCTTCATACAAGTTCATTCTGCTGTAAATCATAATATCCTCCCATTTTCTGCAAGTTTTCCACAATTGTGTTTTCCAAAATTACATTTCATGATATTTCCCATCATTGTGTTTTTGTAATTATATATGATATTCACCGAAATACTATATCACAATTATTGCATTTATGTCAAAAAATGATCTATTTTTCCTTTGAATCCCTTTACAGCATGACCTCATACCGGTATGTTCCGCTTCCCACTTCCCGTCTGCTGCCATCCGGAAGCACCACTGTGGCTGTCGTGTTACAAGGAACCACAATTTCCATCACAAACCGTCTGTTTTCTGCACTGTTTTCCACCTTATTTCCTGCTTCACCGCTTCCTTCCGCCTGTTCTACTTTCCAGTCACAGGAAGCCAGGCCACAGGGTGTTTCATAACTTCTGCTGCAGGAAACGATGCCTGCATCCGTCTTTGGTGCAAAGATCAGATGGGAAAATCCCGGGGTATCCGTATCGACTCCGGCAATATATTTAAACATCCAGTCATCCACTGCTCCCAGAGAATAATGGTTAAAACTCAATTCTCCCGGATTGCCATTTTCATCATATCCATACCAGCTCTCCCAGATGGTGGTCGCACCATGATCCACCTCGTAAAGCCAGGATGGTGCTTTGTCCTGCCACAGGATCCGGTATGCCAGATCTCTGCGATTGATCTTGCACAGTGCATCCAAAAGGAAGGGTGTACCCAGAAATCCCGTGTCCAGACAACCGTCATTTTCCTCAATCAGACGAACCAGATGCTCTGTAAATATTTCCATCTGCTCCTCCGGAACCAGATCAAAATAGATTGGCAGCACATAAGCACCCATGAGTTCTGCCGGCATGGAGCCATCTTTTTGTATGACACCCTTCCGGATAGCATTCTTCATGCGATCTGCAATCTCACCATACTGTTCAGCGTCCTTGTTCTTTCCCAGAATTTCTGCAATCTCAGCAAACCTGTTCACCGAATTCCAGCCAAAGATGGGTGCGGTGTAGCAGGAACTCATCTCCATGATATTTTTCATGTTCTTCATGTCCATGCCCTTTTTATTCTGGCTGGGGATCAGCCATTCTCCGTAATGGAAGCCGGTATCCCACAAATATTCTTCTATCTCGGCCGGACGCGTGCATCCCTTTGGTGCCCTTGTTTTTGCCTGGTTGATCACATAATCACACCACTTTTTCATGCAATCATACTGTCTTTCCAGAATCACCGTGTTTCCCGTTACCTGGTACATCTGATAGGGCACCATCACCGCTGCATCGCCCCATCCGGCAGAGGTGCCTTTTCCTTTTCCGCCGAACATCATATTCATCATCTTTCCCATCTTGGGATAGGATCCCACATTCGGCACCACCATGGGCACAATGCCATATTCATCCTGATCGCAGGCCACATTGTCAAGCCACCGGGTAAAGAAAACGGTACAATCCTCATTCAGCATGGCTGTTTTGGAATAAACCAGCATATCACCGGTCCATCCGGCCTTTTCTCTCTGGGGACAATCCGTGGGAATGGACATCATATTGGATCTCTGGGACCAGCGGGTATTTTCATAAAGCCGGTTGATCCTCTCATCTGATGTGACAAAGGTGCCCAGATCACGTTTTTTTGTGGACAGCACCACTGCCTGAAAATCTTCCGGATTTACGGCATCAAGTCCGCTGACCCGGACATAACGGAAACCATGGAAGGTAAAGGCCGGTTCATACACCCGTTCCCTGCCGTCACTGATGTACTCGTCTTTCTGGTCACAGCCTTTTCCAACACCTCCGGCTCCCATGATGTTATTAAAATAATTTCCCTCTTGATCCAGCACTTCGCAGTGTTCTAACGTGATGACGGTTCCCTTTGGTGCATTCACATGCATTTCCAGTCTTCCGGCTATGATCTGACCGAAATCCAGGATAGTTTCTCCCTTCGGGGAATGAAGCACTTCTTTTACCGGAAGTTTCATCACCCTCACTACCGGTTCACCTAACTGGGCATGGAGATTGGAAAGATCATACTCCGCCTGCTCTGCGCACTGCCACTGATCCGTTTCCGGTTTCCTGAGCCATCCTTTCTTTACAAACACTTCTGCCTTTGCGAAATCTGCGGTATCCCATCCCTCCTGTATCTCATTGGCATCAAAGCACTCTCCTGCATACAGATCACTGCTGCGTACAGGTCCATAAGCCACTTTTACCTTCTCATCTGAACAAATAACTTCCACCGTTCCATCCGGATAAGTTACCTCCAGCTGAAACAGAATTCCATGGGCATGTTTCATCTCCATATCCGGCAGAGCCTGAGGGCAGAGATACCAGCCATCCCCCACATACATCCCCAGTACATTTTCCCCTTTCTGCAGCAGGGATGTCACATCATAGGTCTGATAACATAAGTATTTTTCATACACGGTATGTTCCGGTGCAAACTCACGTTCATCCGCCCGCTGTCCGTTGATACTGAGCCGGTATGCCCCATGACATGTAGCATAGCATCTTGCCTTTACCGGAACATCCTTCAGTTCAAAAGCACGGCGGAACATGGTCGCCGGATCCTGATTGCCAAATCCCGGTTTTCCTTTCCTCCGCCGGATGGGGGATTCCACCCACCGGGCCTCCCAATCCGTTTTTTCCAGCAGTGCTGTCTCAAAATATGCAGTTTCCTCCGCCCAGTGACTATGATTATCCCAGACTGTCACCACTACGCGATAGCAGGTTCTGCTCAAAAGTTTCTCCCCCTCATAGGGCACAAAGGCGGATTGCCGGGAGACCACTTTTCCGGTATCAGATACCTTCTTTTCCTCATCCCACACCTGCACCTGATAGGCTGTCTGCAAAGTGCCAGGTTCCTCACTTTCTATTTTCCAGGAAAAATAAGGCGTAACATCAATCCCCAGGGGATTCTCCATATTCAGTGTTGTAATTTCTTTCACTTTCATAATGTATCATTCTCCTTTCAGCTTCATAAACGGAATCAAATTGATATTTATTGCTTTTACAAAAGGATTATAGTACGATATTTAAAATGAAAAAATAATGTAAATTGCCATAATACCGTACAAAATTGCTTTATATCAAGAAAGAGGTATCTGCTTATGGAACTTTTTTCCCATATTCATTTTATGAATCAGATGGAAATGACAGAGGATGTGGAAGAAGCGCAAAAAGAAGCCTATGATATTTTTTTGGAAGAAAATCCAGGCAGTATTGCCGCTCTTTCCGGAGAACACGCTGTCCGGGGCACCGTCAATGTTCTGTTGGAGCTTCCTGTCCCTGCCGAATACGAACCCCATATCATCCGGATTCAGTCCTTTTCCACCATGCAGATGTCAGAATCCTACTACACCCATCGGAAGAACTATGACTCTTATCTGCTGCTCTACACCTACAGCGGCCAAGGGGAACTGATCTATGAGGGAAAAACCTGGCAGTTGTCTGAGGGGGACGGCTTTCTCATCGACTGCAGGAAAGAGCACACCTATCGCACCAAAGGCTCCCAATGGTATCACTCGGATCTGCATTTTACCGGTGGCATCAGCCGGTTTCTCTTCGAGCACTGTTTTGCCGGTTCAGATCCCGTCTTCCACGAATCTGTTTCCGGGGAATATCAGTTCTTATTGGAAAAAATGCTGCGGGATTACACTTCCACGGCTTTTCACCGGGAATTCCTGGTTTCCTCCCAGATTGAGTCCCTGATGATGCATGTGTTCCGACTTCAGCATCAAAAACTTCAGCAGGATCGCATTCCGGAAAACATTCAGCTGCTTCAGAAATATCTGGAAAACCATTTTACAGAAAATCTCTCCATAGGTGAAATGGCGTCCTTCTGCGGTCTCAGCAAATATTATATGATCCGCCAGTTTAAGCAGCACACCGGTTTCACCCCTAAGGAGTATGTTTTAAACCTGCGGATTTCCCATGCAAAAATGCTTCTTTCCGAGACAGATCTGCCATCCTGCAAGATCGGTCGGATGGTGGGAATGGACAATGAGGAGAATTATATCCGCATTTTCAAATCACGGATAGGCATGACCCCGGGAGAATACCGGGCAAGGGTTCAATGAATCCATAGCCAATCTGCGTCAAATCTGCTATACTCGTTTCAAACATATTTTGAGGTAAACTTATGAGAAAAAAAGAACTTGCATTGGAAGTGATTGATCGATTAAAAAAAGAATATCCCCTGGCAGAATGTACCCTGGATTATGATGAGGCCTGGAAACTTTTAGTCAGCGTACGGCTGGCTGCCCAGTGTACCGATGCCAGAGTCAATGTTGTGGTGGAAGATCTGTATGCGAAATACCCGGATGTGAATGCCCTGGCCGAGGCAACCCCGGAAGAGATCGAAGAGATTGTCCGCCCCTGCGGTCTGGGAAAAAGCAAGGCCAGAGATATCAGTGCCTGCATGCGGATTCTCCGGGATCAGTATGATTCCAAAGTACCGGAGGACTTTGACGCCCTTCTCTCTCTCCCCGGTGTAGGAAGAAAGAGTGCCAATCTCATCATGGGTGATGTGTTTGGCAAGCCTGCCATTGTTACCGATACCCACTGTATCCGCCTTTGTAACCGCATCGGCCTGGTGGACGGGATCAAAGAGCCAAAGAAAGTGGAGATGGCACTGTGGAAGATCATTCCCCCGGAAGAAGGCAGCGACTTCTGCCATCGTCTGGTTTATCACGGCCGGGAAGTCTGCACCGCCCGCACAAAGCCTTACTGTGACAAATGCTGTCTGGCAGACATCTGTAAAAAACGGATCTGATCTATGCCGTCACCCGGGACAGGTATGCATTCATATGGTCTCTCAGGATCGCAAACTGTTCTCTGGTGATCGCATTGTCGGAGGAAAACTCCATCAGCTGCTTTAAATATCCCTGCTGCATCACGATCTTTACACTGACAGGATATACCAGTTCAAACACCAGTGCCATGTGGCCCACCACATTGTCCACCGGTGTTTTTTTCAGTGCTCGCAGTACCGCATGCTCTTCTGCAAAGGCCTCCATCACCTCCGGTGTCACCACCGCATGTTTCAGTTCCTCCGTGGTAGTGTTGTAAATCTCTTCCAGAGGGACTTCCACATTTACCCGGAGAATATCGATCTTGTCCGCATCCCGCAGGATATGACAGAACATTTCCGTCCGCTGATCCAGCCCCTCTTCCAGACGGTAGGCACTGTGATTTTCCACCGCCTTGCAGATCAGATCCAGTTCTTTTGCATCTGCGCTCCGGTCAAAATCAATATAATCACAGATCAGCTGTTCCTTACCAAAGAGCAGTTCCGCTCCAAAACGGGCATGATCGATGGACTGGGCATCGGAAAAAGTTCCGAATCGTCGCAGCTGTTCAAATCTGCCCACATCATGAAGCATTCCCAACAGCCAGGCAAGATCCCGGTCTTCCTGCCCCAGTTCCAGACTGACTGCGATCTTCTCACAGAGCTCTGCCACATGGGAAGTATGCACGATCTTTAGTTTTACCTTTTCATCCTGGGCATTGTAATTTTTGACATAGGAAGCAAATGCCTCTCTGACTCTTTGTCGGTTGATCTCTATCATGTTCTGTTTTCCCTCTTTAGTTTCATACTGCTTTCCACTATATCATACTATCCCCAAAAACACAAAAACCGCACAGCAAGCGCCCTGCGATTTTTGATGAAATTTCCATTTTTTTTCAAATTTTTTTTACAAAAACTCTTTTAAATCCTGAACCATTTCCTCTTCCAGTGCGATCAGCTGATGTGCCAGTTCTTTACTGGTCTGGGAGGCCTCCGGATTGCGGTTCATGTATTCACTGATGGACTGAATTCCCATATTGCAGCCATCCATCAAAAGTTTCGCTGCCTCGTGCCGGCTTTCATCCCAGTTGAGTTTTACCCCGGCCATCACTTTAGCAAAGGCACTTTTGCTCATTCCCGGTTCCGGCGGCCGCTCCCCTGCCTTTCGCAAAAGGTCCGCCACATCTGCCTCCAGTTCCTCATGCCGCCTTCTGTATCGCTGGATCAATTTCAGAAGTGACGCATCATCCACATGACCTGCGATCTGGTCCATGGAATCCATTGCCATCTGGCATCCCACACTGATCTCTCCCAGCACATCCCTGGTGGGGCCATCAATACCGCATGGGCCACTGCCACTTCCGCAGCCACATCCAAATCTGCCTGTACTCATCTGCATTTCTCCCATCTGATCCGGGATGCGGGCCGCCTGTTCACGATCCGGCCTTCCCTTTCTTTCAGAAGTTCAGAATAGGAAGACCGCAGCCGGCCTGCAGTGCCCTTTGTCGGTCAAATTGTTGCCGCAGGAATAGTATGGGATAAAATCACGCAAAACATACACAAAACAATCGGATTTTCTTATTCATAACGCAACGCATCAATGGGGGACATATTGGCAGCTCTTTTTGCAGGATAGTAACCAAATATGATTCCGATGAGCATGGAAAATACCACCGATACCACAATGGCTGTTAAGGACGGGCTCACCGTCACCGTCAGCATGGTCCCCAGTTCCTCCTGGTACTGTACCACCAGTGCCGCTGCCACCTGGGACAGCACAAATCCGTTGAAAATGCCGATCAAAATACCGATGATGCCACCAAACAGGCAGATCACCACTGCCTCCGTCAAAAACTGCCGGCGGATACTCTTGTTTCTCGCACCCATGGCTTTGCGGATACCAATCTCTTTGGTCCGTTCCACCACACTTACCAGCATAATGTTCATAACTCCCACACCACCTACGATCAGTGAGATCGCCGCGATCACAGAGATGGCTATGGTAAGCACCTGCAGCACCGTATCAATCTGACTGATCTCAGATGCCAGATCATAACAGTACATTTCAAAATTTCCGTTGGCACCATACAAAGTCTCATTAAAGTAGTAGGAAATATCAATGGCAAGAAGGGAGGCATCCTCACCGTCTTTGGCGGATACGGAGAAATACTGCAGCCCTTCCCCATCGTTAGAATAGGGATTCTGTTCCACTGCGCAGGTGTAAGGGATCATGATCTGGGTAGCAATTTCCCGTTCTGATATTTTATCCCCCATAGTGCCCATCTTTACCGGGTCGTATTCATACACACCCACCACATAATATTTCATGACAGTTCCGTCATCTGACTCCACGGAGATCTGTTTGCCTAAGGGATTTTCCCCGCCGCAGGCGTATTTTGCAAAAAGGTCTGACACTACCGCTGTGGCTTTTTTCTGCCGGTTGTCCTGATCAGAGATGTCACGGCCGGTGATGAGGTTGATCTTTGACCCTTCCAGATATCCCGGGGTAACGCCCACCACAGAAACATTGACACGATCTTCTTCTCCCGCATCTGCTGTGCCGTTTCCCACGTCTTCTGTCACCACCACCTGATCGATACGGTCCGCAAAGGCTTCCTGAAATTCTGACAGTTTCTCGTAGGATAATTTCTCCTCCGGATCCATTTCCGGATATTCCCAGGCCTCCCACTCTTCCTCCGTTTCAAATTCCGGGTAAATGGCCTGGACATAGCACTCAATGAGATTCGTTCCTCCCAGTTCCCGCATGGTGGCGGCAATGGTTTTCTGCAAAGAATTTCCGATGGTTGTAATGGTGATCACCGCACTGATACCGATGATGATACCCAACATGGTAAGAAAGGATCGCAGCCGGTTGGACTTCAGATTTTCCAGGGCCAGACGAATACTTTCCGAAAAATTCATAAAATCTCACCTCCCGTTTCC
>CAMEWP010000040.1 GCA_945946605.1 uncultured Pseudobutyrivibrio sp.
TAAGGAACGGCCGGCCGCCCAGAGAATATATAAAAACAGAGGGAGGTAAGAAATTATGTATAATGTTATGTCACCAAAGGCGGAAGAGTTCATTAGTGATGAGGAGATCCGTGAATGTCTGGCCTACGCAGATGCCAATAAAAATAACAGGGAACTCATTGACCAGATTCTGAATAAGGCAAGAAAGATGAAGGGAATCAGTCACAAGGAGGCCATCGTGCTTCTGGACTGTGAACTGGAAGATAAGAACGAGGAAATTTACCAGCTGGCAAAGGAGATCAAGCAGGAATTTTACGGCAACCGTATCGTTATGTTTGCGCCGCTGTATCTGTCCAACTACTGTATCAACGGCTGTGAGTACTGTCCTTATCACGCGAAAAACAAGCATATTCGCAGAAAGAAACTTTCCCAGGAAGAGATCCGTAACGAAGTGATCGCGCTACAGGATATGGGGCATAAGCGGCTGGCCATTGAGGCAGGAGAAGATCCTGTTAACAATCCCATCGAGTATATTCTGGAGAGTATTAAGACCATTTACAGTATTCATCATAAAAACGGAGACATCCGTCGTGTCAATGTAAATATTGCCGCTACTACCGTGGAAGAATACCGGATGTTAAAGGAAGCCGGCATCGGAACTTATATCCTGTTCCAGGAGACCTATAACAAGGAATCCTATGAGCAGCTGCATCCCACAGGACCAAAGAGCGATTATGCATATCATACGGAGGCTATGGACCGGGCCATGGAAGGCGGCATCGATGATGTGGGACTGGGTGTGCTTTTCGGACTGAATAATTACCGATATGATTTCACCGGCATCATCATGCATGCAGAGCACCTGGAAGCTTACAAGGGTGTGGGACCTCACACCATCAGTGTACCTCGTGTCCGCCGGGCAGATGATATTGATCCGGATGTGTTTGACAATGGTATTTCCGATGAAACCTTTGCAAAGATCGTAGCATGCATCCGCATTGCTGTGCCCTATACCGGTATGATCGTATCCACCAGAGAGTCAAAGGAAAGCCGTGAGCGTGTGCTGGAACTGGGTATTTCCCAGATCAGCGGCGGCTCCCGTACCAGCGTAGGAGGTTATGTGGAAGAGGAGAAAGAGGAGGACAATTCTGCCCAGTTTGATGTCAGCGATAACCGCACTCTGGATGAGGTGGTGAAATGGCTGATGGATCTGGGATATGTGCCCAGTTTCTGTACAGCATGTTACCGGGAAGGCCGTACCGGAGACCGGTTTATGACGCTGTTGAAGAACAAACAGATCGTGAACTGCTGTCATCCCAATGCCCTGATGACCCTGAAAGAGTATCTGGAAGATTATGCGTCACCGGAGACAAAGAAAGTGGGAGAAGAACTGATCACACGGGAACTGGAAGTGATCACCAATCCAAAAGTAAAGGAGCGGGCAAAACGCTATATTGAGGAGATCCATCAGGGCGATCGGGATTTCAGATTCTAGCTTGCAGAGAGCAGAGAAAGGAGTGGCTATGAGCATGAACACAACACCCTCGGGAGAGCGGATATATATCGGTATCTTCGGCAAACGAAACGCCGGCAAATCCAGCCTTATTAACGCTGTCACCGGACAGAGCCTTGCCATTGTCTCCGACATCAAAGGCACTACCACGGATCCTGTCAAAAAGGCCATGGAACTGTTGCCCCTGGGGCCGGTGGTGCTCATTGACACACCGGGACTGGATGACCAGGGGGCCCTGGGACAGGAACGCATCAAAAAGGCCCGTCAGGCCCTGCATCAATCGGATATCGCCCTGGTGGTTGCCGATGGTCAGGAGCTGATGACCTGTATGCCGGAAGACGGAGAGGAAGCATCCTGGCAGGAGCACCTTCGGCTGGAAAAAGACTTGTTTGGGGAGATCTCGGAGCGAAAAATCCCTGGTCTTTTTGTGGTAAATAAGGCGGATCTTTGGAGTGTTCAGGATGAGGCAGGGGAAAAGATAAGAAAAAAGCTGTCCTCTTTTCTGGGAATAACGGAAAAACAGATTCTGTTCTGCAGCGCTGCCAAAGGCTTTGGAATTTCTGAACTGAAAGAAACCATGGGGCATCTTCTGGATGAGGGAAAGAAAGAACCGGTGCTGATCCGTGATCTGTTAAAGACCGGAGATCTGGTGGTGCTGGTGGTGCCCATTGATTCCGCCGCGCCCAAAGGGCGGCTGATACTCCCGCAGCAGCAGGTGATCCGGGATGCCCTGGAGGCCGGGGCAATTCCTGTTGTCACCAGGGAAACGGAACTGGTGCAGACTCTGGGAAGCCTTTCCAAACCGCCCCGTCTGGTGGTGACGGATTCCCAGGCTTTTGAGCGGGTGGCAAAGGAGACTCCCCGAGAGATCCCGCTGACTTCCTTTTCCATTCTTATGGCCCGGTATAAGGGGGATCTGGCGGTGCAGGCAGCAGGAGCAAGAGCCATCGAGGATCTGCAGGATGGAGATAAGGTGCTGATCGCGGAAGGGTGTACCCACCATCGCCAGTGTGAGGATATCGGAACGGTGAAGATGCCCCGATGGATCCGTCAGTATACCGGAAAGGATCTTCAGTTTGTTTTTACCAGCGGCACGGAATTTCCGGAAGATCTGTCGGAGTATGCTCTGGTGGTACACTGCGGTGGCTGTATGTTAAATCCACGGGAAATGGAGCATCGTATCGCCCGGGGAGCTGCCGAGAATGTGCCCATCACCAATTATGGCGTGATGATCGCCTATATTCACGGCATATTGGATCGTGCGTTAGAACCTTTCGAATAAAAGAACACAACAGAAATCCCAGGGAGCGGTTGTCAGTTTTTTCCCTCTATGCTATATTTAGAGGTAAGAAAATGACGATCGCTTTTTGTGATTTTAAAATGTCAGAAAGCAGGGATGATATGGGAGCACAACTTAGAACAGAGAAAGTATTGCGGGAGATACATGTTTTATTTTCCAAGGCGGAACCTTTTGAAGGAAGCAAGCAAAGGGTTGTTGTGGATAAAAACGAGGTCATGGATCTGCTGAAGGAACTGAATGAATGCATGTACGATATGATGGAGGAACATGAGCTGATCCAGAGCAGCCGTGACAAGGCAGAGCGGGAGGCCAAGAAGAAGCAGGATGACATGATCTTTGAAGCCAGCCGGAATGCGGAGGATATTTACGCTGCCTCTATCATGTATACGGATAATGCCCTTTCCCGGATCGGAGATATCATGAAGAAGGCGGAGGAATCCATGGAGGATATCTACCGGCAGTTGGAGAAAGATCTGAAGAAGGAACGGCAGGAGGTAAAGACCAATCAGCTGGATCTTAAAGGGCAGTTGCAGGAACTCATCGATACACAGAAATATCTGCGCCTTATCGAGGAGGAGAATCGCCGGATAGAAAAAGAAAAGGAAAAGCAGGAGGGTGAGCCGGAGGAGCAGTCGCCCTACGCATCTGTAAAACCGGAAATCCGCATTAACAAGGAGTACTTTGCCCAGGCAGGGATCCCGCTGGAAGAGGAAGAAGAGGGAGAGCGGGAGAATTCCCAGTCCGAGGAAGATCTCCAGAAGGCGGAAGAGTTGTCCCGGGAACTGGATGCTGACTACTTTGAATGGAAAGAAGGACAGGAATCCGGAGAAGAGAAAAAAGAAAAGGGATTTTCCCTGTTTGGAAAGAAGTGGTAGAACAGCCACTTCTTTTTTTAGAAAATTCATAAAAATTTTAGAGAATAGCCGGGAGGGTATTCTTGATTTTTACAGCAGAAATCTATATACTTTCTACATATATGGAATATATGGATTAGATTACGAGGAGGATTGAGTATGAAGTTATTTGAACATGGTGTATACCTCGTCAACGGCAGTCAGTTGGTGGAAGACGG
Organism: uncultured Pseudobutyrivibrio sp.; assembly: GCA_945946605.1. Classification (GTDB taxonomy): domain Bacteria; phylum Bacillota; class Clostridia; order Lachnospirales; family Lachnospiraceae; genus Pullilachnospira_A. The sequence goes on from CAMEWP010000040.1 coordinate 3,865, forward strand.
ACCGGAGGCAGCTGCCTGCATCAAGAGCATGACCGGAAAGAGTGTCAGCAAGGAAGAGGCAGCAAAGGGAACCATGGCATATGGTATATTAGAGAGCCATAATACTTCCGGCAATATGAAGCAGCTTCAGATTAAGTTTGACAAGCTGACTTCCCATGATATTACTTATGTCGGAATTATTCAGACAGCACGGGCATCCGGACTGGAGAAGTTCCCGATCCCTTATGTATTGACCAACTGTCACAACAGCCTTTGTGCGGTAGGTGGAACCATCAACGAGGATGATCATATGTTTGGCCTTTCCTGTGCCAAGAAATACGGTGGAATTTATGTTCCCCCTCATCAGGCGGTGATCCATCAGTTTGCAAGAGAGATGCTGGCTGGTGGCGGCAAGATGATCCTGGGTTCCGATTCCCATACCCGTTATGGTGCTCTTGGTACCATGGCTATGGGAGAGGGTGGACCGGAGCTGGTAAAGCAGCTGCTGTCTAAGACCTATGATATCAATATGCCCGGTGTGGTTGGCGTGTACATGACCGGTGAGCCTGCAAAGGGTGTAGGCCCGCAGGATATTGCACTGGCTATCATCGGAGAGGTATTCGATAAGGGATACGTGAAGAATAAAGTCATGGAGTTTGTAGGCCCGGGTGTGGACAAGCTCAGTGTTGATTACCGTATCGGTGTGGATGTTATGACCACAGAGACCACCTGCCTTTCCTCTATCTGGAAGACAGATGATAAGGTTAAGGATTATTATGAGATCCATGGCCGTGTGGAGGAATATAAGGAGCTGAATCCTGCGGATGTGGCATATTATGACGGCATGATCGAGATTGATCTTAGCCAGATTAAACCCATGATCGCTATGCCGTTCCATCCCAGCAATACTTATACGATTGAGGAACTGAATGCGAATCTCATGGACATCCTGGATGACTGTGAAAAGAGAGCAAAAGTGAGCCTGGACGGACAGGTGGATTTCACCCTGAAGGATAAGGTGAGAAACGGCAGACTGTATGTGGATCAGGGTATTATTGCCGGCTGCGCAGGCGGTGGATATGAAAATATCACGGATGCTGCAGATATTCTCCGGGGCGCAAGCATTGGACCGGATGAATTTACATTGAGTGTTTACCCGGCCAGCACACCGATCTATATGGAATTGGTACGGAACGGATGCGTTGCAGACCTGATGGCTACAGGTGCCATTGTAAAGACTGCATTCTGCGGTCCCTGTTTCGGTGCCGGAGATACCCCAAGCAACAACGGTTTCTCCATCCGTCATTCCACAAGAAACTTCCCGAACCGTGAAGGTTCCAAACTACAGAATGGCCAGATTTCTTCTGTTGCACTTATGGATGCCCGCTCAATTGCGGCAACCGCTGCAAACAAGGGTTACCTGACCGCTGCAACAGATCTGGATGTGGATTATACCAAGCCGAAGTACTTCTTTGACAAGACCATCTACGCAAACCGTGTATTTGACAGTCATGGAGTGGCAGATCCCTCTGTAGAGATTAAATTTGGTCCTAACATTAAGGACTGGCCGGCAATGAGTGCTCTGCCGGAACATCTGGTACTGAAAGTTGTTTCCGAGATCCATGATCCGGTAACTACCACAGACGAACTGATCCCCTCCGGCGAGACTTCTTCTTACCGGTCCAATCCTCTGGGACTGGCAGAGTTTACCCTGTCCAGAAAAGATCCGGAGTATGTGGGTAAAGCAAAGGCAATCCAGAAGGCACAGAAAGCTATTGAGGCCGGAGAAAGTGCAGAAGCAGCTGTTCCGGAACTGAAGGAAGTGCTGGATGCCATCAAAGGACAGTTCCCGGAAGTGGGTGACGGTAATTACGGCGTGGGAAGTACTATCTTTGCGGTGAAACCCGGAGATGGTTCCGCCAGAGAACAGGCAGCATCCTGCCAGAAGGTATTAGGCGGATGGGCTAATATTGCCAATGAATATGCCACCAAGCGTTATCGCTCGAACCTCATTAACTGGGGTATGCTTCCCTTCCTGATCCCGGAAGGAGATCTTCCCTTTGCAAACGGTGATTTCCTGTTTGTTCCCAATGTGCGGAAGGCCATTGAGGATAAGGATACCGAGATTTCGGCTTATGTTGTAAAGGACGGTGGTCTGCAGGCCTTTGAACTGCAGATGGGTGAACTTACAGATGACGAGAGAGAGATCATCCTGAAAGGATGTCTGATCAATTATTATAAGGGCTGATACACATCAGCCCGGGGGTTTGAAACAGAAAGTGTGAGGAGGTACGGATGACAGACCGGCAAGGACAAAACGACAGAGAAACCGATAGACAGAAAAGCACCATAAAGAGTCAGCTGATCACAGCTGGGATCGTGATATTTACAGCTTGTTGTATCATAATGTTTTATTTCTGCGTAAAGCGATATGACGGGCTACGGGCGGGGTGGGATACCCTGATGACGATCCTGCAGCCTATCATTATAGGAGCTGTGATGGCTTTTATGATGAATCCCATCATGCAGTTTTTGGAACGGAGATTTTATCCCTTTGTGCTAAAACACAGTAAGTCAGAACAATCTGCCAAAAAGACATCCCGTATGGTCTGCGCTATATTGTCTCTGGTGATTTTTGCAGGAGTCATCATATTGATCTTTGTGGCAGTGATACCGGAACTTTATGGTACGGTAAGATTTCTGGTGGATAACCTGGGAAATCAGATCAGTGGAATCCTTGATTGGGCCAATGAGATCACTCTCGGACATTTTGAAAAAAATATTATGTCCGTTAAGAACAGCGGGATTGAGGAGATGCTCCAGAATGCGCTGGCCTGGATCGGAAATTATCTGGATGTAGGACAGGCAGAACTCATCAGTGGCATCACTACCGGTGTCATGGGTGTGGGCAAGTTCTTTATGAACCTGTTTGTGGGTGTGATCGTATCCATTTATATTCTGGTCAGCAAGGAGACCTTTAAAGGCCAGACGAAAAAGATCATTTACGGTACGCTGAAGGTGGAATATGCAAATGTGGTACTGGATGTTATCCGTAAGGCTAATGAAGTGTTTTATGGCTTTATTATCGGTAAGATCATAGATTCTTTGATCGTTGGTGTGATCTGTTATGTGGCTATGACGATCCTGCGGATGCCGTATGTTCTGCTGGTGTCTGTCATCATCGGTCTGACCAACATCATTCCTGTTTTTGGACCTTTCATTGGAGGAATTCCTTCGGTGATCATTATCTTCCTTACCAGCCCCATGCAGGGTATCTATTTCCTGATCCTTGTGGTTGTGCTGCAGCAGGTGGACGGCAATATTATCGGACCGAAGATTCTGGGAAATTCCACAGGACTTTCTTCCTTCTGGGTTGTGTTCGCCATTGTGCTTGGAGGCGGATTGTTTGGATTCCCGGGAATGCTTCTGGGAGTGCCCACCATGGCAGTGATCTACTATCTGGCACAGCGCCTGACCAGATGGCTGCTGCGCAGAAAGGGATTGCCGGAAGATACAGAAACCTATGTACACATGAAACAGGTGGATGCCGGTACCGGTGAACTTATCATGAAAACACCGGAAGAGGAAGAGAAGAGCCGCTTTACTTTCTCCGGTAAAAATAAAAAGAATAAGGAGACGAAACAGCAGTCGTCGAAAGAAGATCAAGAGTAAGATTTCTTGATGTTATGCATAGAGAAAGCCCGCAGTAAGACGGTTAAAATCCGCGCTGCGGGCTTTTTGTGTATTATCTGTAAAACCGCAAAAAAACGGTCACATTTTTTTGACATCAAATCAGGCGTATGGTACACTGAAATCGTATATATTGTACAATTTGATGATCGGATTTCAGAGGTAAAAATGGATCGGTATGAATACAAAACAAAAATAGATGAGATCAGAATGTTGATGAAAGAAGGCCGGCAGGATGAGGCGTTGGACCTTTGTGATGCAGTGAACTGGCAGAAGATTCACAATGTCAATGCACTGTTGGGTGCCAGTGAGATATACGAGGCGGCCGGCAGACTGGAGGACAGTCGGCAGCTCCTTGAGATTGCCCACGACAGATCACCGGTAGGACGGATGATACTGTATCATCTGGTGCTGGTGTGCATTAAGATGGGAGATCTGGAATCTGCCCGGGGCTATTATCAGGAATTTGTTCAGATCGCCCCCCATGATAGCCTTAAATATTCCATGAAATATTATCTGGGCAAGGCTTCAGGTGCGGATGACAGTACACTGATCGGTATTTTGGAAGAATTAAAGAGTCATGACTTCCTGGAAGACTGGGCATATGAATTGGCATACCTTTACCATAAGACAGGACAGATTGATAAATGTATAGAACTGTGTGATGAGATCGTTCTCTGGTTTGGCGATGGCCCTTATGTGGAGCATGCACTGGAGCTTAAGATGCTATATCAGCCCCTGGACAAACTGCAGGAAGATAAGTACCGCCATTTTCAACAGAAACGGGATGGAATCACGGAAGTAGAAGCGAATGAAGCCCTGGCATCGGGAGAGATCGTTCCCCATACTGTGGCAATCCCGGAAGTAGCATTGCCGCCGGAGCGGTTTAACACCGTTAATCTCCAGGCGGAGATCAAGAAGAATATTGATGAGATCATGCTGGCAACGGAAGCCGGTGAGATCTCTGAAAATATGGAGAACATTAAGAGTCTGGTGGAAGAGATCCCCTATCTGCAGATGGGAGATGGATCCGAAGAACGCCTGCAGGAAAAGCAGAAGGCGGAGGAGGAGATCAATTCTTCTCTGAAAGATGTATTTCAGGGTTATCTGGAAGAAGAATATGACGGACAGATCAGTTTCTGCGTTCCGGAAGAGAACCATGCTGAGGCACAGGTCCGGGGCCAGATGACCATTGAAGATGTGATGAATGAGTGGGAGAAGACCAAGCGTGCGGCAGAGATGACACTCCAGGAGGCTGAACAGCAGAAACTGCAGTCGGCCAGGGAACTGGCATTGAAGGAGGCCAATTCCATCATGGATCGCCTGGAGGATGTGATCCCCCGGCTGGATGCAGGTGTGACACCTTCAGAACTACTGAAAGAAGAATATTTGTCGCAGCCGCTGCCTAAGACGGATGCGCCGGAAGCTGAGTCAGACTTAGAAGGAGATGCGGATATGGATTATAAAGAGGCCAGCAAACTGGTGGAGGATGTGAATCAGATTCTTCAGGAAGAGATAGATAAACTCCAAAAGGAGGAAGGAACCCAGGGAGAAGAACCGGAAGGAGAAGAATCAGAGGAATCTGTAGAGACAGACATTGCCGAAGAGGCTGAGGCGACGGATGTCACAGAAGAGTCTGTGGGAACAGAACAGTCTGAAACAGAGACAGTCGAAACAACTGCAACGGAAGCAGAAGATGATATCCGCTCCGTGGAAGAGAAACTGCTTGCCGATCTGGAAAAGGTTGATCCGCTGCCAGAGAATGATATCCTGCCGGAGGTTGAGACCGTTACGTTGGAAGATGATGAAGTGGCAGCTTTTGTGGATGAGAAGGTGCTGGAGAAGGCCATTGCAGATGAGATGCCCATCAAGGAGCTGAATCGGGATGAGAAGGCGATTTTTTCCTATTTCATGCCGGTAAGCGGTATGGAAAGCAGTATCTGCCAGGCGCTGACAGGGGCAAAATATCGTCTGGAGCGTACCGGTAATTCCTCTACAGGCAATATCATTATCCAGGGAGAGAAGGGTTGCGGCAAAACTATGATGGCTGGCAATCTGGTGAAGGCTCTTCAGATGGAAATCCACAAACCAAAGGGAAATGTGGGAAAGATCGACGGTAAGAAACTGAATCATAAAGATCTTCAGGCACTGTTCGGAAAGATCCGGGGTGGCTGCCTGATCATCGAAAAGGCAGGAGGTATCTCCAGAGAGACGGCGGTAACCTTGTCGCTGCTGATGGAGAACGACACTTCCGGAATTCTTGTGATCATGGAGGATACCAAAGCAGGAATCGAGAGTGTGCTGAGTAAGGATGCATCTTTTGCCAAAAAATTTACAGAGAAGATAACGATTCCTGTGTTCACCATTGATGAACTGGTGAATTTTGGTAAGACCTATGCGGAAGAAATGGATTGTGTGGTGGATGAGATGGCAGTGCTTGCCATGTATAACCGGATCAATCTGATCCAGCGTGTGGATCATGGGACATCTCTGACGGAAGTAAAGGAGATCATGGATGACGCTATCGATCATGCCCAGAGAGGGGGGCTGCGGGCGGTGATCGGTCGGCTTGGCACCAAGAAATATGATGATGATGGTAATTTAATCCTGCGCGAGAAGGATTTTGAATTATAATGAAAGAAAAGGAGTATTTTACATGAGCAATGTAACCGAATTGGATATGTATTTGTTCGGACAGGGGACTCATTACGAAATCTACCGTAAGATGGGGGCACATGTGGCAACGGTAGATGGAGTAAAGGGTGTGTATTTCGATGTCTGGGCACCTCACGCAAAAGAAGTTTATGTTATTGGTGACTTTAATAACTGGAATGAAGAGAGTCACCAGATGGAACGGCTGACACCGGAAGGGATCGGCATATATGAACTGTTTGTCCCGGAAGCTAAGGTGGGGCAGCTCTACAAATATCTCATCCATACCCAGAATGGAACAAAATTATATAAAGCAGATCCCTTTGCGTCAGAGGCGGAACTGCGGCCGGGGACAGCATCACGTATCGCGGATGTGGAAGGATTTAAATGGACGGATGACGCCTGGATCCAAAAACGTACCGAGGTAGAAAATTATGCGGATGAGCCGCTGGCTATTTATGAAGTGCATCCGGGTTCCTGGAAACGGCATCCGGGCAGGGATGATGAGGATGGTTTTTATTCCTATCGGGAATTTGCTAAGGCTTTGGCTGACTATGTGACAGATATGGGTTACACCCATGTGGAATTAATGGGAATATCAGAGTATCCCTTTGACGGTTCCTGGGGATATCAGGTGACGGGATATTATGCACCTACATCCCGCTACGGATCGCCGAAAGACTTTATGTATCTGGTAAATTATCTGCATAAGAGAGGTATTGGTGTGATCTTAGACTGGGTTCCGGCTCATTTCCCCAGAGATGCCCACGGACTGGCAGAGTTTGACGGCACCTGCCTGTTCGAATATGCAGACCCAAGAAAGGGAGAACATCCGGACTGGGGCACCAAAATCTTTGATTATGGAAAGAATGAAGTAAAGAATTTCCTCATTGGCAGTGCGCTGATGTGGGTGGAGAAATATCATGTGGACGGCCTGCGTGTAGATGCGGTTGCATCCATGCTTTATCTTGATTACGGTAAGCAGGATGGCCAGTGGGTGGCTAATAAATACGGTGGAAATGAAAATCTTGAAGCCATCGAATTTTTTAAACATATCAACAATCTGATCCGGGGACGCAACAAGAATGTACTCATGATCGCAGAGGAATCCACAGCCTGGCCGAGAGTGACAGGATCAGTGGAAGACGGCGGCCTGAACTTCTCTTACAAGTGGAATATGGGGTGGATGCACGATTTTCTGGATTACATGAAACTGGATCCGTACTTCCGTAAGGACAATCATAATAAAATGACCTTTGCCATGAGCTATAATGAGTATGAGAAGTATATTCTTGTGCTTTCTCATGATGAGGTTGTACATCTGAAATGTTCCATGCTGAACAAAATGCCGGGGCTGGAAGATGACAAATATCGGAATCTTCGGGCGGGGTACGCCTTTATGATGGGACATCCCGGCAAAAAGCTGTTGTTTATGGGACAGGATTTCGCCCAGGTTCAGGAGTGGAGCGAGGCCAGAGAGTTAGACTGGTATTTGCTGGATAATCCAAAACACAAGGCAGTCTGGGATTTTATGAAGGAATTATTACATATATATCGTAAATATCCGGCTATGTATGAACAGGATAGTTCCTGGGCGGGCTTTGAGTGGATCAATGCCAATGACAGTTACCGTGGGATTTTCAGCTTTGTGCGCAAGTCGAAGGATGGTAAAAACAACCTGCTTTTCGTGGTTAATTTTACTCCCATGCCATATGACGATTATCGCGTGGGTGTGCCGGAGAAACGGAAAATGAAATTACTGCTGAACAGCGAAGATGTGAAGTTTGGCGGAAAAGATGTTAAGCGCCAGAAAACATATACACCGCGAAAGAAAGAATGCGACGGACGGGAGTACTCCATTGGTTATCCGTTGCCGCCTTACGGTGTGGCTGTGTTTGTTTACTAGGAGCCGGACAATAGTATAATAAGATAGTAACGATAGAAAAGGGGTGTCAGAAATCCGCAGTCAGCTGTGGGAGTGCAGTGGAACGCAGTTTGTGACACCTCGTTTTTATCTGGGAGACAGGCGGAAATATATGAAGCATTTTGAATGGGACCATGAAGGCGATCAATGGGACCGGGAACAGGAACTGTATGGGAAACCATCTCAGAAACATAATCAGGAACAAAATCAGGAGCAGAATCGAGAACAGGATCGGGAACAGGACCTGGAACGACATCGGGAGAGGCACAAAAATGTGCGGAAGATTTTGCTGGCTGTGATCTTTCTTGTTTTGCTGTGCTGTTGCTTTGTGCTACTGTACCAGTTGCGGGGATATGAAGATTATGATACAAAAACATCGGTGGAACGGGATGACTCCTCTTACACAGAGTTTCTGGAATTTCAGGGGAATTTGTTGAAATACAGCCGGGATGGAGCGTTTTATACAGACTACAGCGGCAAATTGATCTGGAATTATACATATGAAATGAAGTCGCCTGAGGCGAAGACCTGTGAATCCTTTGTGATGATTTATGATAAAGGAGGCACAGAGCTGGCGGTTCTTTCTCCTACGGGAATGAAAGGAGGGATCCAGACAAGTCTTCCCATCGTGGATGCGGATGTGGCAGCCCAGGGAACGGTGGCTGTGCTGATGCAGCAGGGGACAACAGCCTATATTGAACTGTATGATGTGGATGGACGCCTGTTGGCTTCCGGTGAACTTCACGGATCGAACAGCGGATACCCTGTTTCACTGGCACTTTCTTCCAGTGGGGAAAAACTCATGGTTTCCATGATCGATCTGCGTGAAGGGGATATCAAATCCACCATCACCTTCTATCACTTTGGCAAAGCGGGGCAGGATGCCATTGATAATGTGGTGGCTTCTTATAGTTATTCCAATATGATCATTCCGGAGGTTGATTTCGTCAAGGGAGACAGAGCCATTGCCTTTGGTGATTCGGAGATCGTACTTTATAAAAATGATACCAAGAGTACCTGTGATAAAGAGATTTTTCTCCAGGGCACCATAAAGAGTGTTTTTCATAATGAAGAATATTTTGGCATTGTCTGTGATGCCACCCTTGAGGATGGATCCCAAAGCAATGAAATGACAGTGTACAGTGTGGGGGGATATAAGAAATTTTCCAAACAGCTGGATATTTCTTACCGGGATATCGAGATCATGAGCAACAATGAGATTGTTCTTTCCGATGGAGCGGATGTTAATATCTATACTTCTCTTGGTATTAAAAAATTTGCATATGAATTTGAAACAGGCATATATAAAATAATACCGGGGGACGGTTCTAAAAATTATATTTTCCTGATGGACGGAACAACGGAGAAGGTAAGATTAAGATAATAGGGGGTTGTTATGAATATTGTTTTTATACTTGTATTGCTGGTGCTGGTATTTTGCGGAATCAATGGATGGCGGAAGGGGATGCTTGGGATTGTATACAGCCTCATTTCCTGGATCTTTATTCTTCTGTTTGTGATCTGGGCAAATCCCCATGTAGAGCAGTACTTAAGAGAGCGGACATCTCTGCCGGAAACCATGCAGCAGAAAATGGAGGCATATCTTACGGAAAAAACGGAGGAGATTGCACAGGAACAGAATGCAAGTGGGGCAGAGGCCCTGGATCTGTGGCTGCAGGAACTGCCGGAGCCCATGCGTGAAGTTATGGAGAATGTCCGGCAGAACGGTGCGGATGTAGATGCGCCGGGAGATGTGGCAGGAACGGAAGTGGGAACAGCAGGGGCTGTGACGGAATCGATAAAAAGCGCCATGATGGCGGCCTGTCTGGATTATGTGATGCGGGGTATTGCCATTTTAATTGCATTTATCATAGCCCAGCTCATTGTCTGGATTGTGGGAAATATGATAAATACCGTAGCAGAGGCGCCTGTGATCCGGGGAGTAAATGGAATGCTGGGACTTTTGACTGGCTTATTAAAAGGACTGCTGTATGTATGGATCTTTATGTATATGGTGGCATTGACGGCAACGGTTCCGTTCTCTGCAGGAATTGTGACAGATATCTATGAAAACACATTCCTTACATATCTTTATCAGCATAATATCATTCTTGCGGTGATGGAGATGTTCCTGTAAAAATAAGTATTCATCAGAAATGGACATAGGAAATGGACATAGATGTTGTGGATTTTTCTTTCTTTTCCACAACATCTATTTTTTGTTTGTTTTAAAATCCTGGAATGAAAAAAATTACAAAAAAATCCATTGACAATCACTTGGGATTTTGTTATTATAATTCTCGCACCGCTGATCGGGCGGTGTGAGATTTGAAAAAATTAAAAAATCTCAAAAAAGTTGTTGACAAAGCAGTGGCGACATGGTATTATAAACA
>CAMEWP010000041.1 GCA_945946605.1 uncultured Pseudobutyrivibrio sp.
ACCACCAGTTTCCCCAGAAGAGAATCATAGTATGGGGATACCCCCGTCCCTGTGATCAGGCAGGTATCAAACCTCACACATGGCCCGCCGGGCACATGAAGGCGCTGGAGCGTTCCGCAGTTTCCGGCATTGATCCTGCACTCAATGGCTGATCCCGCCAGCCGGATATCCTCCTGTGTGAAATCCAGAGGGATCCCTGCAGCAATCCGGATCTGCCATTTTACCAGATCAACACCTGTCAGCATCTCAGTGACACAGTGTTCCACCTGCAGACGCACATTCATTTCCATAAACCAGAAATTTCCTTCCTGATCCAGCAGAAATTCCAGAGTGCCTGCCCCCACATACCCGATCTTTTTCACCGCATCCACCGCCAGTTCCATGATCTTTTTTCTTCTGTCTTCATCAACAGCCGGGGAAGGGGTTTCTTCCAGCAACTTCTGATTCCGCCTCTGCAGGGAGCAGTCCCTGTCCCCTAAGCACAGGGCATTTCCCTGTTCGTCTGCTAAGATCTGCAGTTCCACATGGCGGGCCGGGAAAATATATTTTTCCAGATACACACTGCCGTCCCCGAAGGCACTCTGTGCTTCACCGGTGGCCTGGAGATAAGCGTCTTCCATCTCCTCTTCCTGACGGATCAGACGGATCCCCCGACCTCCGCCGCCGGCACAGGCCTTTAACATCACGGGATATCCCATCTTTTTCGCAGCCACCTTTGCCTCCTCCACAGAAGAGAGTACTTTCGTGCCGGGGATCACCGCAAGGCCTGTGCCCCGGATCAGTTCCTTTAAAGCTGCTTTGTCACTGAGTCGTTCCATATCAGCCGGATCCGGTCCGATAAACACCAGTCCGTTTTTTTGACACTGCCGGGCAAAGGAAGCATTTTCCGACAGGAATCCGTACCCCGGATGAACGGCCTGGACACCGGCTAACAGAGCGGTTCGGATGATCTGGTCTTCTTTCAGATAACTCTCCGACGCCTCCGGCCCTCCGATACAGTAGCTCTCATCAGCCAATGCCACATGCAGCGCATTTTTGTCCGCCTCAGAATATACAGCAACCGTGGAGACCCCCATTTCCTTGCAGGCCCGTATGATCCGCACGGCGATCTCGCCCCTGTTGGCGATCAATATTTTTAAAAACATAGACTACTCTCCTGTAATGGCAAAGGAAAACTCCGCAGACACACAAAGCCTGTCGCCTACCTGTACGCTTCCCTCTGCAAAATAAAAGGGATGTTTTGCCCGCCTGATGCGGCATCTTGTCTCCACCGTATCTCCCGGTTTTACCGGGGAACGGAATTTTACCCGGTCCAATCCTGTATAAACCGGAAGTTTTCCCTCTTTCATCTCATCTGCCATCAGTACACAAGCGGACTGGGCCAAAATCTCACAGAGGATCACACCCGGGACAATGGGATTGTCCGGGAAATGTCCCTTCAGGAAAAATTCATCTCCCCGGACCTGGTAATGACCGATGGCCATATCATCCCTGCGCTCTGCATCATCCAAAAGCAGCATCTGATCTCTGTGAGGCAATATGTTCATAATCTCTTCCCGATTCATCTTCTCACCTCTTCATGCGAAACAGTTCTGTTCCATACTCTACCACCTGGCCGTTGGGCACACAGACTTTCGTGATGACGCCCTCCTCTTCCGCCGTGATCTCATTCATCAGCTTCATAGCCTCCACGATACACAAAGTCTGCCCCTTCTGTACCGGATCTCCCACCTTAACATAAGCATCTGCATTCTCCGCAGGAGAAGCGTAAAATACACCCACAATGGGGGATTTGATGCTGATCTCATCTGTATTTTCCGGTTCCGGCTGAGTGGTCTGTCCCGCCGGCTGCACAAAGACCGCCCGTTCCGGCACCGTCTGGACAATGGATCTTTCCAGCCGGACTTTGCCGTTATCCACGGTAATCTCCAGCCCTGTCAGCTCCAGTTCCTTCATAAGTTCCGCATATTTTCGGATTTCCTTTTCTTCCATTTCTACACCTTTCTGAATGCAAGACATGCATTGTGACCGCCGAATCCCAAAGAATTGGAAACTGCCAGAGTAACCTTAGCCGATACCGCTTCATTTGCCACACAGTTCAGATCACACTCCTCATCCTGTTCCTTCAAATTGATGGTAGGTGGGATAACGCCTTCCTGCAGCGTAAACAGACACGCCATAGCCTCCACAGCACCGGCGGCTCCCAGCATATGTCCTGTCATGGACTTTGTGGAGCTGACGTAGGCAGCCCTTGCTGCATCCTCTCCCAAAGCCTTTTTGATGGCCAGGGTTTCCACCGCATCATTCATGGGTGTTCCGGTACCATGTGCATTGATGTATAAAGTATCATTTTCATTGTATCCAGCCTCTGCGAGGGCCTCCGTCATGGCCTTAGCGCCTCCCCGGGCCTCCGGATGGGGCGATGTGATATGATAGGCATCACAGGTGGATCCGTAACCACATACTTCACCGTAAATCTTTGCCCCCCGGGCTTTGGCCCGCTCATATTCTTCCAGCACAAGAGCCACTGCTCCCTCGCCAATGACGAATCCCCCTCTTCTCTTATCAAAGGGCAGGGATGCCGCATTGGGATCTTCCGATGTGGACAGGGCCTGCATATTCACAAACCCTGCAATGGCAGAAGGACACACCGCTGATTCCGCACCACCGGTGATCACTGCATCTGCATATCCGTGACGGATGAGACGCATGGCCTCCCCGATGGCATTGGAACCGGATGCACAGGCTGTCACTGCCGGCATAGCCGATCCTCTGCAGTCGTGCCGGATGGCGATCATCCCTGCAGCCATGTTGCTGATCATCATGGGGACAAACAGCGGCGAAACACGACGGGGACCTCTCTCCTTCAGTTTTGTATATTCTTTTTCAAAGGTGGTGATGCCGCCGATGCCGCTTCCGAACATCACAGCAAAACGCTCCGGTTCTACGGTGCCTTCCACACCGCTTTCCTCCACAGCCTGCTGGGCCGCTGCCACAGCCAGCTGGGCATACCGGTCTGTACGGAACAGATCATTAACTTCCAGATATTCCCCGGGATCAAATCCCTTGACCTCCGCAGCCAGTTTTGCCTTATAGCCCTCTGTATCAAAAGATGTGATGGGAGCAATGCCGTTTTTCCCGTTTTTCATTGCTTCCCAGGTATCTTTTGTATTATTTCCCAATGGGGTGACTGCACCGATGCCGGTAACAACCACTCTTCTGTTTTCACTCATAACGATCTCCTTACATGGCCATGCCGCCGTCAACCCGCAGCACTTCGCCGGTTACATATTCCGCTGTCACAAGGTAAGCCACCGCATCCGCCACATCCTCTGCTTTTCCCATCCTTCCCAACGGAATGGAGGAAAGAAGCGGATTGTCGGCCTGGTCACTGGTCATATCCGTTGCGATAAATCCCGGAGCCACCGCATTGCAGCGTACGCCTTTTTTTGCAAGTTCCCTTGCCACGGATTTTGTCAGACCGATGAGTCCTGCCTTGGAAGCAGCATAATTGCATTGTCCTGCATTTCCCATAAGACCCGCCACAGAGGATATATTGATGATACATCCCTCCCGGTTGCGGATAAACAGCCCCGCTATATGACGAATCATGTGAAATGCCCCTTTCAGGTTGGTGTCCACTACCTGATCAAAATCTTCCTCTTTCATCATGGCCAGCAGTCCGTCCCGGGTAATACCGGCGTTGTTTACCAAAATATGCACGGTTCCAAAATCTTTTTTGATCCTGGCCACCGTCTCTTTGGTTTCATCAAAATCCGACACATCACACTGATATGCTTTTGCTCGGATGCCATACTGCCGGCTGCATTCGGCGCAGACTGCTTCCGCTGCCACAGTATTTCCACTGTAGATCACCGCAATATCAGCCCCCATGGATGCCAGCCGGCAGGCAATGGCTTTGCCGATGCCCCGGGATCCACCGGTGATCACTGCTGTTTTTCCTTTTAACATGGCTTCTCCTCCGCTAAATACTCTGTGTAGGTGACAGCCTTCACGGTGCCGTCCGTCTTTTCTATCATATTGGTAAGGGTATGCCCCGGCCCGATCTCAATAAAGGTATCCACCCCGTCTGCGATCATGCGACGCACCAGTTTTTCCCACAATACCGGATGACAGATCTGCTCCGAAAGCAATTGCCGGGCGTCACCGGAATATGGTTCTGCCGTCATGTCCGAATAGAGCAGGATCTTCCCTTCTCCTGTCTCCGTCATCTTCACCTGTTGCAGTTCCTGGGCAAAAGCAGCTGCTGCATCCTTCATAAAGGGCGAATGAAAAGCGCCTTTTACCCGAAGGGGCAGTGCTCTTCCCCCGGCCGCCTTTACATCTGCAGCAAAATCTTCCATCCGGGAGGCAAGACCCGATACTGCGATCTGTCCCGGGCAGTTATAATTTACCGGATAGATCTCCTGATGTTTCTCACAGAGGTCTTCTACCTGTTCTGCCCCAAGCTTCACCACTGCTGCCATGGAAGTATCCCGTTTTTCCGCTTCCCGCTGCATCAGCTCTCCCCGTTTACACACCAGGGAAAACCCAGTAGGCAGATCAAAGAGGCCGCTGACTGCCGACGCAGTAACCTCCCCTAAGGAAAACCCGGCCATAACATCCGGGCAGATCCCTTTTTCTATCAACACTGCTGCCGCTGCCGCTTCCATTGCAAACAAACAGGGCTGGGTATTCTTTGTTTCCTTTAACTCCTCCGCAGTGCCCAAAAAACACTGGGCGGATGTACCCGGGCGGATGGCATCGCACATTTCAAACACCCGGCTTGCTGCCGGATAAGTTTGAAAAAGCTCCTTTCCCATTCCGGGAAACTGATCTCCCTGGCCGGAAAAAACAAATGCTATTTTACCCATTCGCCTGCCCTCACAAGAAGAGGCTCCGCCTCTTCCATTACTTCCTTTACGATTTCTGCCGCTGGCTGTTCCTTTTTCACCATGGCTGCGATCTGACCGGAAAGGAAACAACCCTTTTTCAGGTCACCTTCCTGGACAGCCAGTCGCAGTGCTCCTGTGGCCAGTGCCTCCAGTTCTTCATCCGGCATACCGCCGTATTCTGCCGCCGAATATTCTCGGGCAAAGGGGGTTCTTAAGCTACGGACCGGGTGGCCTAAGCGTTTTCCCGTCACCATGGTACAAAGATCGGCTGCCTTTAAGATTTTTTCTTTGTACACCGGATGTATGGTGCACTCTTCGGCAGAAAGAAACCGAGTGCCCATCTGAACACCCTGGGCCCCCAGCATAAAAGCTGCCGCCACACCTCTTCCGTCTGCAATCCCTCCTGCCGCAATGACCGGAAGGGTTGTGGCATCACGGATCTGAGGCACCAGAACCATGGTGGTGAGTTCTCCCACATGACCGCCGCTCTCACCACCCTCTGCGATCAGGGCCGAAGCCCCAAGCCGGGTCATCAGTTTTGCCATGGCCACCGAAGCCACCACCGGGATCACTTTGATCCCGGCATCCAACCATTCCTTCATATATTTAGACGGATTTCCGGCACCGGTGGTTACCACCTCTGCCTTCTCCTCCGTTACAACTTTTGCAACTTCCTCGGCAAAAGGACTCATCAGCATGATATTGACACCGATGGGTCTGTCTGTTATTTCTCTGGCGATCCTGATCTGCTCCCTCACATAACTTCCGGGGGCATTTCCTGCGGCAATGATTCCCAGTCCGCCGCCGTTTGAAACGGCAGCGGCCAGTCTGCCGTCAGCGATCCAGGCCATACCACCCTGAAACACCGGATATTCGATTCCCAGCATTTCACAAATTGCTGACTTTACCATAATCTTATCCCTGCTTACTTTGAATAAACTGATCCAGATCATCGATGGTTTCTACCTTCTGATCCAGTTCGATCTCAATACCGATCTCATCTTCCAGATCCATCAGAAGATCCACCGTATCCAGAGAATCAATCCCCAGTTCTGAAAATTTACTTTCCGGTTTCACCGTAGAAACATCACATCCTGTACGCTCTGAAACGATCTTTGCTATTGCATCAAAATACATCTTTTTCTTCCTCCAGACATTCCTTTTTCAAACAGCCTTTTTGCTGTCTGCTGAAGTCATTATACGGATGGAGTGTTCCAAAAAAGGTTCTTTCGTGTTCCAAAAGCGTTCCTCCCGGTAAAAAAGCTGCATTGGGGACTGTCCCCAATGCAGCCCGCAAAAAAACGGTACAGCCCTTTCGGACCATACCGTCGTTTGTTTTTTATAGACTTTATGATATTTTTTCTCAAAAATTATTCTTCCCAGAAATCCACCGCTTCCTTCAGCCAGCCTTCTGCTGCCTTGCCGGTAGCCAGCCCCCATCCGTGGGCATTTCCCGGATACACATGGTACTGGAAGGGAATGTTGTGATCATCCAATGCCTTTGCCAGGAGTTTGGTATTCTCAATGGGCACGGTATTATCTGCCTCACACTGCCACATATAGGTCTTAGGATACTGATCTGTCACCTGATTCTCAATGGAATACTCCGCTCTCAGCTCCATATTGCCGGCATTTTCCTTACCAAGAAGCTGGATCACGGACCCCTTGTGGCCGTATTCGCTTCCCATGGTCACCACCGGATAGGCAAGCATCAGCATGCCGGGAGCCGGCAGACCGTAGTGGGCAAATCCCAGATGCTCCGTACCAAAACTTGCTGCCAGGTGACCGCCTGCAGAAAATCCAGCTACCGCATAGTCCTCTGTATCAACATTGAATTCGTCGGCATGCTTTAAGATATAGGACACGGCATTAGCCAGATCATCCATGGGATGGGGAAAATGTCCTTCCGCTCCCACTCTGTAATTTACCACAAAGGCGTGATATCCCATACGGTTTAATGCTTCTGCCACAGGGAAAGCCTCCACAAAAGAGCACACACTCTCATAACCGCCGCCGGCACAGATCACCGCAAACTTCGTCTTTTCTTTTACCGGAAAATGGAAGAGAACCTGCTTCTTCAGGGAAAGATCCTTCTTGGCCGCCGCCTCATCATAGACGGGATAGAACAGCTTTTCCCCCTGCTGCCGCAGTTCCTTCATATAATTAAATCCGCTGACGATGCTTTCCACAGACCATACCTTGTCAAACACCTTCAGACCCACTCCGCGGATCAGCCGATGCTGGGTAAACATCTCCGGAAACAGAAAATCCTGGAAATCACGAAAATCCTCATCGTTTAATACATCGCTAATCTTTGTCTTGCTGGAAAACACTTACTTCTCAACTCCTTCATTTCCAATCTATCGTGGAAAACAGTATAACAAATTTTGGAAAAGAAGCATATGTATTTTTTCACTTTTTTATCATTTTTTTGCAGGAATTCGTTAAAATTCCTGCAAATTTTCAAAGTTTTTCCATAAATTTCACTTGTTTTTGAAGTATGAAGGAAATCTTTGTCCCTCAGACTTCACGATTTGCCTCTGCATACTTATCTGCATTGGATGCACCGCCCAGACGTTTCATAAACTCCAGCATCTGCTTTCCTGACTCGATGGGTCCGGGGATAAACTCCTTCTCCGATGCAGGCTGCACACCCTGGGCCTTCAAAAATGCATACAGGGTCTTTAACTGTTTCTTAAATGCTGCAAAGTTTCTGTCTTGCGCCTGACTCCAGAGGGCATCTGCCTTCACTGCATATCTTGGCCAGATCATATACTCCAGTCTTGCCGCATCACGGATATGCTCCGTCCAGCACAGTGCCTCGCCGCCCATGACAGCAGCCTTTACCAGATCCTCTGCTAAGGCCTCGCACTTCTGAGGTACCATATCTGTCTCATAGATGTTCTTTGCCTTCACAAAGGCATGGGGATAATCGCAGTAGGAATGCAGCATATTGGTGTTGATCACCCTGCCGCCCTTTGCAATATGTTTTGCACCGATGCCCTGGTTGGGACTGGTGTAATTTCCCTTCTCATCCTTCATATTAAAGGCCTTCATGCCCGGATCCTGAGGATCATCATTCCACAGCTGCAGCACAATATCTGGATTCAGATTGCCGCCTAAAGCAGCCTCATTCCATGCCAGTACGGTTTTACCCTTACTCTGCAGGAAAGCAGCAACACGATTCTGAAGATATCCCTGAAGCTGCCGGAAATTCCCAAGTCCTTCCTCTTCCATTCTCTTAGCGCACACAGGACAGCTCTTCCAGGCTGTTTTCGGTGTCTCATCCCCTCCGATGTGGAAGTACTTACCCGGGAAAAGTTCTGCCAGTTCCCCTAAAAGTTTCTCCATAAACTCATAGGTCTCCTCTTTTCCTGCACAAAGGATATCCGAAAAGATTCCCTCACTGGTAGCCACCTCAAGAGTTTCTCCCTTGCAGGAAAGCTGAGGATAAGCTGCAAGAATGGCGGTAACATGTCCCGGCATATCGATCTCCGGAACCACCTCCACATGATGCTCGGCGGCAAAGGCCACCAGATCCCGGACTTCTTTCTGGGTATAGTAATGCTGTTCTTCGGTATCATCGGTATTACCGCCAAAATGATCTCCCTTTCTCTTGGAGCTGATCTCTGTGAGGAGCGGCAGAACCTTTGACTCGATGCGATATCCCTGATCATCTGAAAAATGCCAGTGGAAATGATTCAGTTTAAAGCTGGCTGCACAGGCAATATTTTTCTTCAATTCCTCCAACGGAATGAAATGTCTTGCGCAGTCCAGATGAAAACTGCGGTAGGGATATTTTGGTGCGTCCTCAATGGTCATGCAGGGCAGGGCATCTCCATACTGGATCTGCAGCTGCTCCAATGTCTTCTTCGCATAAAAGATCCCCGCATCATCGGAAGCCTCCGCTGTAATAGATGTCTCTGTGATCTTAAGAATATACCCCTCCGCGGGAATCCCCTCCCGCAGGTTCTCAGAAAGGTCTGACACCTTTCCTGTAAATACTGCATCCCCTTCCATTGTGATCTTCTGTGGAGCCGGAAGGATCACCGGTTGTTTTGTACCCATAAGCACCTCCTGAAATATAAATGTCGAAAATATGATATTATTAACTTCCTTCTATTATATACGCTCGTCAGAAGTTTTTCTATCATATTTTCGACATTTTTGAAAATTATTTTCAATCTTCTTTCTGGACCATAGCCGCCATGGCTGCTCGGATCTGCGCTTCCAGTGATGCTGTTATGATAAGTTTTACATCCTTTACTTCCATTCCGCCCTGACCGAAGAAGAACTTCAGATAGAAGGAAGTCTGGAAGGAAGGCGGAAGCTGATCAATGCGGTAGGTTTTCCATTCCTTATCCGCACCGGTAATGGAAATAGTCTCCACCATTTCTTTATCCTTATAGATGGTGACAGGAATCTGTGCCAGCTCACCTTCTTCTGCAGAAGCCCGACAGGTAAATTCCAGTGCATATATTCCCCGTTCAGCCACAGACACACTGACGAGGTCAATGGCCCCCTTCGCCGTATCCAAAAGAGATCCGTCCAGGTCACTCTCTCCTTCCACATTCCATTCCAGGGTTCTGGTAATCACTTCACCCCCCTCAAACACAAGGCTTTTCAGATCCTCATCCAACTGTGTTTCACCGTGAAGCATCCGATCAAACACCGGCGTCCGCAGCAGATAGCGACAGATATTAGCTGCGCATCTCTGGTACTCTCCCCGGGTTACCTTTCCGGAAGCCATTGCCTCTAAGGCATTATCAAAGTCCATCTTGGAGGCATCGGGATTTACCATATTCAGGTCATTCTGCGCCTGTGCCTTTGCGGCAGTGTTGGACAATTCGCCCTTCTCGCCTTCAAAGTTACCCTTTGCCCACCAGTCTGTCATAACAATGCCGGTGTAACCCCATTCTCCACGAAGAATAGTAGTCAGAAGATCGTAGTTGCTGGCAGACCAGAAACCATTGATGGGGTTGTAACTGGTCATAATGGAATATGCTCCGCCTTCTTTTACAGCAATCTCAAAAGCTTTCAGATAAATCTCCCGAAGTGCACGCTCTGATACCACTGCCTCCACACCGTGACGGTTGGTCTCCTGATTGTTACAGGCAAAATGTTTGATAGTGCCTGTCACATTGTATTTATGCATACCTTGCAGCTGTGCAGCTGCCATCTTTCCAGTAAGGAATGGGTCCTCGGAGAAATACTCAAAATTACGGCCATTTAAAGGATTGCGGTGAATGTTCATACCCGGTCCCAACAGAGTATCGATCTTATTCTTCCGCAGTTCTAATCCTTCCCATTCATAAAGTTCCCTGGAAAGCTCCTGATTGAAGGTTGCTGCTAAAAGGGTTCCGTTAGGCATTGCAAAAGCCAGTGTTCCGCAGTCCATACGGATACCGCTGGGGCCATCAGAGCATCCTGCCACCGGAAGTCCAAAGCCCTTCAGGCTCTCTGTCACACCGCCCATAGCTCCGGCAATACCCGGCGTTACTTTTGGAGAACACATACCTTCTCCGCGAACAATTGCTGCCAGATCTTCGTCAGAAAACTGTGCCACAAAATCCTCCATGGACACTTTTCCTTCTGCCACATCAGCCAACTGATATCCCTGATCTCCGGTGTAGTCGTAAGTCTTCGGCAGATTCCTCTCTACTCTTGCTGCCAGATCAATGGTGCGGGTTGCCACAGGAACCTTCTGCATCCTGATGGTTCCATCTTCTGCAACTTCAGGTTTGATCACATCAAAATCTTCTACTGGGGCCATGGCTTCCGTCAGCCGGCTGATCACAGCAAGTTCTGCAACCCTTCCGCTGCCTGATGCCACAGCAGTTCTCACATCACTTCCCACATAAAATGTGTACTCACCAGCCTCTAACACATAGGCAGACTTGTGTCCCGTCACACCGCTGTCATCATAGGAAGCCATATCGTAGGCCGGAATCAAAAGGGTGATTTCCTCTGATGCCCCCGGTGCCAGAAGGCCGGTCTTTGCAAATCCGCAGAGACTTCTTGCTGCCTTGCCCAGCTGTCCCTGCGGCGCGCTTACATAAACCTGTACTACTTCCTTACCAGCCACATCCCCGGTATTTGTTACTTTGACCGTAACGGATGCACCTTCTGATGCCAGCTGATCTGCCTTTACCGATACCACATCCATGGTAAAATCCGTGTAGGACAGTCCAAAACCAAAGGGATACTGTACCTTATCTTTGGCAAAGGTCTCAAAATAACGGTATCCCACATAGATATCCTCGGCATAAACCGCTTTATTGGGATCTCCGAAACCGGCAGTGGAAGGAATATCATGAATATCCCGTACAATGGTATCCGGCAGTTTTCCGGAGGGATTCACTGTTCCCTTCAAAACATCTAATACTGCGTTGCCACCTTCCTGGCCGCCCTGCCATACATAAGCCACCGCTGAGGGCTCATATTTATCCACCCAGCTCATGTCAATGACATTTCCCACATTCAGAAGGACTACCGTACGTTCAAAGGCCTTACATACAACGGACAGCATCTGCTCTTCCGCTTCTGTCAGCAAATAGCTTCCTGCCTCCGCCTTGTTATCCTGATCTTCCCCCGCAGTTCTTCCGATGACAATCAGTGCCACATCGGAAACCGCCGCTGCATCCTGTACCAGTTTCTCATCCAGTGGCATCTCCTCCTGGAACCAGGGCTCTGATGCCCATCCTGCCCCAGCATTAAAAGGATGATCTTTCAGCCAGGTCTCATACGCTGCCTTCACATCCTCATTTACCTGAATCTCTTCATCTGCCTCAAGAGCATCCAGTATTCCTACCACATAGCTGGTGTTTACCAGTCCCCCGGATCCGGTACCGCTCTTATAGTAGTTAAACTGGCTTCTGCCAAAGACTGCCGCCTTTGTGCCGGATGATAAGGGAAGGGTCTTTCCCTCATTGCGCAGCAGAACAATGCCTTCCGCTGCTGCCTCTCTGGCTTTCGCCGCGTAATCTTTCATAGAATAAGTACTCATGTTATGCCTTCCTCCTTACGATATCAAAAGGGTAACCCCCATGATTTTATATTTCTTTCCCCATAGATCAGGAAAATTCCACCACTTTATACTTGTTGCGGTATTCATTGGGGGTCATTCCATACTCTTTCTTAAAATAGGTTCCCATATGGCTCTGGGAAGAAAATCCCAGATAATCCGCAATCTCAGACAGAGAAAAATCCGAATATTTGATGAGATTGGCTGCCGCCCTTACCTTTTCCCTGATGACATACTGCTGCAGGGTAATTCCTTCATGCTCCTTAAACTTCTGAGCCAGATAGCTGTGACTCAGTCCCACCACCGATGCAATATCACCGATCTTTAAATCATCTGTTCTGTGCTGTGCAATATAATCTTTGCAGGCCGTAATGTAACTGGGGGTATCCGACGTCTCCTTTGCCCGACGGATACTGTCCAGAAATGCTTTTAGTGCATTTTGTGTCACCGCCGCTATGGACATCTGATCCTTGCACTTTTCCAGTTTCTGAAGATACAGATCACTGATGCCATAAGCTTCCGCCGGGGTGACATGGGCTTCCACCGCAGTCCTGGTAAGAAGAGTGATCATACAAACGCAGGCATACTCCTGCTGCTTTAGACTGTTCTGGGCCATGTCCCCTGTCAGAGAATAATCGTTCAGTCCCGGTGTCATTTTACTGGGATCACCGCCTGATTTCACCCATTCCAACCATTCCTTTTCCTTCAGGTAGGCACTTTCATTCCGTTTTTTCTCATTCTTACTGAACTGATAGGAAAGGTAGTCATATTCATTGATCTTCCAATCATCCCAGGAAATTCCGTTGTCTTCCAGCAATTTCTCTGTATCCATCTGCCTATGATAAGTGGCATAATAAACCAGCCCCAGTTCCGAAAGAAACTGATCAAATCTCATGCCATCCATCTGATATCCGGAAACCATGTACTTGCGGATATTCCGATAGGACCAGAGTTCCGCCCTTGACATCTTACCCAGGGGCACCGGACCGATGAGGCATTTCCCCTTCTGATCATCATTTTTCAGCAGGGCATAGGCAAAGATTCCCGACTCCACCAACAGCACCGGTTCTTCCATTTCCTCTGACCGGCCCAGCAGCTGCTTCCACAGATCCTGATTCTCCCGGTAGAATCCCTCCGCATCAAAGAGACTGCCATTACACAACACCATTGCATTCTGCTCACCAATCCCCACAATGGGAATTTCATTAAAGAGAGAGAGTTTTTCCAGTACATACTCTACATCGTTCATCTTCTCTTCCTCCATAACTTCACATGAGCATATTATACCGTTTTTTCAGGTTAACGCAAAGCCTTTTATCCTTTCTGAATAACAATGTAAAGAGGGCGTGCAACATGCACACCCTCTTAGGTCCTCTCTAAGTTTTACCATCCATTTTCAACTTTATTACTTGCCGTTGGATTTATCCACATACTGTTGGAAAACCTTACATGCTTCATCCGGATTATACTCATTGATCTTGCTTACATACTCATCCCATCCCTTCAGATCGTTCTTGATCAGTTTAGGAATTGTCATGTTGACATAATCACCCATCGGTGTGTTGATCTTGTCGGTGGATGTCTTCTCCTCATCCGTCATCATGTCCATGTAAGGCAGGATACTTCCGGTATTGACATACTGGCCATATGCATTCTTTGCATCCTGTATTACCTTGGAATCACCGTTATCCACTGCATAATCCACATCACCGTGTCCTGTCATCTCATATCTCTGGATCATACGGCAGGTCTTAAAGGCATTGATGTTTAATCCGGAATTAGGATCCAGATGAAGAACTACCGTCTCCACGCCATCTCTGTCCTCAATATGATACATTCCATCTGTGAATCCATATTCCTTATAAATATCATTACCCAGTTCTACGCTTTCATACTGCTCCTTGGTGAGACCAAAACTGGAGAAGGTAGCTCCCTCTTTGGTGTAGCACCAGTTGAAGTAGGTAAACAGCGCTTCCAGATTCTTGCCTTCTGCCTTGGTAGTGATACCGATACCGCCGTCCGGTCCGGCTGCTGACTGATACAGTGCATCCGGCTCTTTAAATTTCTGCTCATCACCGCCATACACATCATTGATAGGCAGGGCACAACCCATGATATAGGCATCTGCCTGATCCTCTGCATTCATACAGGAAGGACGGATGGTTGTGCCAAGGGTTCCTGTGGTTCCCAGCCACATACCAACCTTACCCTGAGTACATCCGGTCTGGTTAATGGAGAAGAACATATCACCGGAACGGGTCTCAAATCTCTCATCCAGCCAGCCGTTGTCATACCAGTTGCTGATACATTCCAGATAAGCCTTGAAATTCTCGGAGATTCCTTCATAACTTACCTTTCCGTCTTTATCTACATAATAATATCCGGTGCCGCCGCCAAAGGATGATACCAGATCTCCCAACTGGCTGTATCCATTGTAAGGTACACTGATGCCGTAGGAATCGGTATCCTCACTCCAGCCTCTGTCTGCAATAGCCTTGTCAAAAGCCTCCAGCATCCACTCCCAGTCACTGATGGTGTAGGGATCTGACTTACCGCTGGGGAAGATCACATTATCGGTAT
>CAMEWP010000042.1 GCA_945946605.1 uncultured Pseudobutyrivibrio sp.
AATGCAGAAAAGCATATATTTTTAATACTATGATTTCTATTGTTCTGGAATATCTCTATCATTCGGATGCATTTCTGAAAACCATGGCAGTGCTGACAGAAGATGATCGTTTTGTAGAAATATGGAGTGAGATTCAGAATCGGATAGAAGGAGGTGCAAAACTTAGAATGTGTGAAGCAATTGATCTGTGGGAAGCAAGAGGAGAAGCCCGAGGAGAGGCACGAGGAGAGGCACGAGGAATAAAAAGTGGAATAAATCATGTGAATTATTTAAATCGTCGCCTGATAGAGGATAACAGAATGGAAGACCTGTGCCGGGCGGCAATGGATCCTAAATTTCAGGAACAATTGATGACTGAATATGGAATCAAATGAAATCCTATCGGCAAAACAAAACTCCTGCAAGTTGCCATGTATCCTTTGGCACGGTACCCTGCAGGAGTTCTTTTTGCATTTGTCTGAAAATTATCCGATGATTATCTGATCAAATTTATTTTCCCAGAGCAGTCTTCTGTGCTACGGTAGTATCCTTATCATAGCAGGAGAATGCCTCATCAAGGAATTTGTCATCCAGCTTCGGAGTGATAAGACTTACAACCGGAACGATAACAAGACCGGCCAGCATAGCGATGGCACCGCAGTTGATGGGGCTGCGCATGATGGCAGGCAGCAACTGGGGAGCAACCATGTTTACGATCATCAGGCCGGAGCCGAAGAAGAAGGATACCCAGCAGGCAGCTTTTGTGGTCTTCTTCCAGTACAGGGAATACAGGAACGGAGCCAGGAAGGAACCGGCCAGAGCACCCCAGGAAATTCCCATCAGCTGTGCAATAAAGGTAACGGAACTCTTGTACTGGATCAGTGCCAGAATAGCGGAGATGGCGATGAATACCACTACCAGAACACGGATCATACGCAGCTGCTTTTTCTCACTCATATTTTTGATGAAGTTATCCTTCAGGAAGTCGATTGTCAGCGTAGAGCTGGAAGCAATGACAAGAGAGGATAAGGTGGACATGGATGCGGAAAGCACCAGGATCACAACCAGGGCAATGAGTGCCGGTGAAAGGTTCTGCAGCATGGTGGGAATGATGGAATCATATCCGTTGGCAGCTACATCAATCTGATCGGAGAACAAACGTCCGAAACCACCCAGGAAATAGCATCCGCCTGCAACCACCAGGGCAAACAGTGTGGAGATAATGGTTCCCTTCTGGATAGCAGCCTCATCTTTGATGGCATAAAATTTCTGAACCATCTGCGGAAGTCCCCAGGTACCCAGAGATGTCAGGATTACTACAAAAAACAGATTCAGGGGATCCGGTCCAAAGAAGGAAGCAAAGACACCCGGTGCGCTGGAAACCGTTTCATCGGTAATCATTGCAAGACCTTCATATGCGGCCATAAAACCACCTTTGCTTTTCAATACCGCAACAATGATGGTCACGATTCCGAAGAGCATGATAATACCCTGAATAAAGTCATTGATGGCAGTTGCCATGTAGCCACCGGCAATAACATAGATGGCAGTCAGCACAGCCATAATAATGATACAAATGGAATAATCAATATCAAATGCCATGCCGAAAAGTCTGGATAATCCGTTATACAGGGATGCTGTATAGGGAATCAGGAAAATGAAAATAATGACGGATGCCATGATCTTCAAAGGCCGGCTCTGGAAACGCTCGCCAAAGAACTGAGGCATGGTGGCAGAATCCAGATGCTGTGTCATGATACGGGTACGTCGTCCAAGGACAACCCAGGCAAGGAGTGAGCCGATGATGGCATTGCCGATACCTGCCCATGTGGCGGAAATACCGTATTTCCATCCAAACTGTCCTGCATATCCGACAAATACTACAGCAGAAAAATAAGATGTACCGTAGGCAAATGATGTGAGCCATGGTCCTACGGAACGGCCGCCTAAAACGAAACCGTTTACATCAGTGGCGTGCTTACGGCAGTAGAGACCGATACCGATCAAAACTGCAAAGTACACGAGTAAAATAACAACTTTCATAACTTATCCCTTCTCCTATCTTTTGATTTTGCGCTTTCAAGCGTTAAACTGAAAAAGTCATAAGGAAACTTTATCACATAGAAGTGGGAAAGTCAATCCGCAACATGAGGAAAGTTCAGAAGGAAGTGCAGAACACGAGGAAAGATAGCAGAAAAGGCAGAAGTAATTGCCAAATAAAGAAAAGATTGGTATTCCTCTACCGGCTGTGTTATACTTTTTTCAATAAAGTTTCAATAAAAAGTCGAAATCAGGAGGATATGACAATGAATATTGACAGCATTTGTGTACAGGGCGGGTATACTCCGGGCAACGGTGAGCCGCGGCAGATCCCCATCGTACAGAGTACCACATTTAAATATAACACCAGCGAGGATATGGGCCAGTTGTTTGACCTTGAGGCGGAGGGATATTTTTATACCCGTCTTCAGAATCCTACCAATGACTATGTGGCAGCGAAGATCGCCCAGTTAGAAGGCGGTACGGCAGCAATGCTGACCAGCAGCGGTCAGGCGGCAAATTTCTATGCGTTATTTAACATCTGCAGCTGCGGAGATCATATCGTGGCATCCAGCAGCATTTACGGAGGTACATTTAATCTGATCGCTGTTACCATGAAGCGCATGGGAATCGATGTGACATTTGTTTCACCGGATGCTACAGAAGAAGAGTTAAATGCAGCTTTCCAGGATAACACTAAGGCAATGTTCGGCGAAACCATTGCCAATCCTGCACTGACTGTACTGGATATTGAAAAATTTGCAAAAGTGGCACATGCCCACGGCGTTCCGCTGATCGTGGACAATACATTCCCCACACCTGTTAACTGCCGGCCTTTTGAATGGGGAGCAGATATCGTAACCCATTCCACCACCAAATACATGGATGGCCATGGAGCCGGTGTAGGCGGAGCCATTGTGGACAGCGGTAAATTTGACTGGACAAAGTATCCGGATAAATTCCCGGGACTCTGTACTCCGGATGAGAGCTATCACGGCGTAACTTACACGGAGAAATTCGGTCTTGAGGGTGCCTTTATCACCAAATGTACTGCACAGCTCATGAGAGATCTTGGATCCATCCAGAGCCCGCAGAATGCATTTATCCTGAACCTGGGACTGGAGAGCCTTCATGTTCGTATGCAGCGCCATTGTGAAAACGGTCAGGCAGTGGCAGAATTCCTTCAGAATCATCCTGCGGTGGCATATGTGAATTACTGCGGACTGGAGGGTGATAAGTATCATGAACTGGCCAAAAAGTATCTGCCTAAGGGCAGTTGCGGTGTTGTTTCCTTCGGCTTAAAGGGCGGAAGAGAGGCTGCCAGCACCTTCATGAAGAAATTAAAGATGGGTGCCATTGAGACCCATGTAGCAGATGCCCGTACCTGCTGCCTGAATCCTGCATCCAGCACACATCGTCAGATGACAGATGAGCAGCTGAAGGAAGCAGGCGTACCGGCAGAACTGATCCGTATCAGCTGTGGTATTGAGGATAAGGAAGATCTCATCGCGGATCTGGCGCAGGCTTTGGAAGCATAGAGAAAACAGGATCTGCGCAAAACAGTAGGGGAGTGGAATAAATAGTCATACAAGGAGGATGTTATGTTGCCCGGAAACAGTCTGAGCGAAATGATATGGTATGCGGTTGAAATCTATCTGATTTTGACATTTCTGTTGACCTGCTATGAAGTGATCCGTATGTATGTGATCAAATACAGATCCAACGGGGTCAAATACGGTAAGGAACGAAAGGACGAATTGATCCGCCAGGGAAGATTTAAGCAGATTCCCCTCTATTCTATGGAGGAGATCAGCCAGAAGAAATCCCGCGGGGATGCAAGGTTATCTGTTTTCCTTAGTGATTCCCAGGAGAAGAGAAAATATGTGATCATTTGTCCCGGCGGCGGTTATGCCCACTGTGTCACCCGTGAAGAGGGCTATCCTGTGGCGGCCCGGTTTAATGAGATGGGTTATACTGCCTTTGTGCTTGATTATCGTACCCGTTTCCATGCCAGACATTATGCGCCTATCAAGGATCTGGCAGCAGCAGTCCGTCATATTGAGGCTCATGCCGAAGAATACGGAGTCCTTCCGGAAGATTACGCTATCTGCGGATTTTCTGCAGGAGGTAATATGGCCGGAGTCTTTGGATCGGAAAAATTCGGTTATAAAAAATACGGGGTGAGAAAGCCGGGGGCACTTATGCTGGCTTATCCCTGGACAAATATCAATCACTGGCTGGACCACCCGTACTGGAATGTGTGGAAGGGTATGGTGGGGGTATGGCTTTCCCAGAGAGGACTGCTGTATCTTTTCGGTTTTCACGCCAGCAAAGAGGAGCGGGAATCCATCTGTGTGCAGAATCTGATCACACCGGATTATCCTCCAACATATATTATGTCCGGTACAAATGATATTTTAGTGCCGGCCAGCCATCATGCGGCTGTGCTGGTGCAGGCCCTGAAAAAAGAGAAAGTTACATATCTCTATGAAAATTTCTGGGGACTGCCCCACGGCATCGGTATTGCCAAAAAGACCCGGGCAGAAGGGTGGATGCGCACAGCAGTAGATTTCTGGGAAAAGATCAAAGACTCAGATGATACTGCTCCATCCAGTAATTGATCTGAATAAAATATGCCATCAGCTGAGGACCGGCCATCAGCTGACCGAACCATGGCTTCCCCAGTTCCTTGTGGGAGGCCATGAATTTTTTTGCCTTTTTGACATCGATCAGGGGGCGGATGGGGGCGTTGGGATTGTCGATCACTTTGCCTAACCGTTCTACCAAAAGATTTTCATATGCAGGATGATAGGTTTTGGGATAGGGGCTCTTTTTCCGGTGAAGCAGAGTTTCCGGCAGCAGATCCCGGCAGGCATCCCGCAGCAGCGCTTTTTCTACACCATTCTGGTATTTCATTTCCCAGGGTACATTAAATACATATTCCATGATACGGTGATCGGCGAAGGGAACCCGGGCTTCCAGACCGCTGTACATGCTGGTGCGATCCATCCGATCCAGCAGTGTCTGCATGAACCATTTGATATTCAGGTAAGAAACATTGCGGCGCCGGTATTCCTCAGAAGACTCATCTGGCAGATGGGGAACCTGGGCAAGGGAATCCTGATATCTGGCGTAGGCATAGTCTTCCAGTTGGAGTTTCTTTGTTATTTTTTCATCCAGAAAAATAGTCCGGGCCGACATATCGGCAGACCAGGGAAAACCGTCCCGCTCCAGAAGTTCCTTTC
This sequence comes from uncultured Pseudobutyrivibrio sp., assembly GCA_945946605.1. Taxonomy (GTDB): domain Bacteria; phylum Bacillota; class Clostridia; order Lachnospirales; family Lachnospiraceae; genus Pullilachnospira_A. Next base: position 5,265 of record CAMEWP010000042.1, read on the forward strand.
GATAAAACCAGGGATAACCGCCAAAGATTTCGTCTGCGCATTCTCCGGTCAGGGCGACCTTATTTTTTTGTGATACCAGAGAACAGAAATACAGTAGGGAAGCATCCACATCCGTCATACCTGGGAAATCTTTGGCATCTACGGCATCATAAAGCATATCTGCAAGGGTGGACTGATCACATTCCAGATACGTATGATTGGTGGGACAGAAGGAAAGCATTTGCTGCACATAAGGAAGATCCCGCTCCGGCTGGAAGGCATTGGACTGAAAATAAATATCATTTCCCAGAAAATCAAAGGAGAAAGTGTTCAGGGTTTCTCCCTTTTCCCGAAGGTAGGAAGCTGCCACGGAGGTGACAATGCTAGAGTCGATGCCGCCGGAAAGGAAGGTGCAGACCGGAACGTCAGATACCATCTGCCGCCGGATGGCATCTTTTACCAGAAATCCGGTTTTCTCTACGGTTTCTCCATAGGAGTCGGAGTGTTCTGCTGCGGTAAGATCCCAGTAGAGCGTGTCTTCACAGGATCTTCGGGAGAGGGTGAGATAGTGGCCGGGACGAACTTCCCGGATACCTTCAAAAATACCGCAGCCGGATGTTCTGGCCGGACCTATGGCAAGGATCTCCCGAAGGCTGTCCTCGTTGATCTTCGGTGTGCAGCCCGGGTGGCGGAAAAGGGCTTTGGGCTCGGAGGCAAAGAGAAAGGTATCCTTCAAAAAAGTGTAAAACAGAGGCTTTGTACCGGCGCGATCCCTGTAAAGGATCAGTTCTTCTGCGGCCTCATCCCAGATGGCAAAAGCAAAGATACCGTTAAGCCGTGTAACAAAATTTTTGCCATAGTGCATGTAGGCAGACAGGATGACTTCTGTGTCGGAGGAGGTCTGCATCCGGTATCCGGCCCGGATCAGATCCGGCAGCAGCTCTTCGGTGTTGTAGATTTCTCCGTTGTATACGATCCCACAGGTTCGCCCGTAACGGGAACGGATCATGGGCTGACTGCCGAAAGCAATATCCCGGATGGAGAGTCTGGCATGGGACAGACCGATATGTTCTCCCAGGAAGATTCCATGACTGTCATTGCCCCGGTGAGATAAACATTCGTACATTTCCGTAAGGATCTGCTCCCATTTCTTTCTGTTTTTTGTGTAACTTTGTCTGAAATTACAAAAGCCTGCAATTCCGCACATGACGACACCCCCCATAGATTTTTGTTTAGTATATGCAAAAATAAAGCGTGAGTGCCGAAAAATTGATAAGTTTATCAAAAAAATGACGAAGTAAAAATTAGAATTATGCAATACTAAACCAAAAGGAGATCTTTTTCATTTTGTATTAGGATGAACCATGAAGAAAAGATTAGTGAGCCTGATACTGGCTGCAACTACCGTATGTTCCGCACTGGCATTTACCGGATGCGGCGGCGGAGGCGGAGCCAGTGCCGAAAACAGTTTTTCCTGGTGGATCTACACCACGGACGGAGCCGGAACTTATTACGAGAATTACGAAGACAATCCGGCCATTACCTGGCTGAACCAGCAGTACTGGGATACGGAAAATCATACGCTGGGTACCAAAGATAATGGAACCAATCTTCAGTTTTCTTTTGAAGCACCCATTAAGGGAGCGGAGACAGACAACTTTAGTACCATGATGAGTACCGGAGAGTACACGGATGTGATTGATCTTAGATTGTCTTCTGATTCTGCAGAGACCCTTTACAATGAAGGAATCCTTCTGGAACTGACAGACTATGTGGAAGAATACTGCCCCAACTATGTGGAACTTCTGGACGCTAACCCGGAACTGAAGGCGCTGGTAACCACCACAGATGAGGATGGTAAGGTACATTATTATAAGATGGCGTGCATCAAGGACGGAAATGATGTGCCCTGGGGCGGATATGTTTATCGTCGTGACTGGGTAGTCAAATATGCAACCCCCAGCGAATATATCTGGGATTGGGATAGCGACTATGTAAAGGAAAACGGTCATCCCGCAGTGACTCCCCTTGCTGAAGCACAGTCACAGGGAAATCTCACCGGATGGAAGAAGAATGAGGTGACAACTTTTACTGCCAGCGAAGGAGATGATCCGGATAACGATTACACTGACAATGTGATCTTCCCCAGTGGTAAGACAGATCCCTACACTGTAAGTGACTGGGAGTGGATGTTTGAAGCTTTCCAGAAAGCTATCGATGAGAGAGGATATTCCGACAATAGTGATGCATACTGTACATCCCTGTTCTACTATGGATATATGCAGACCGGTGACCTGGTATCTTCCTTTGGTGGCGGAAACGGATCCTGGTGCAAGGACGAGGATTACAATGTGTCCTTTAGCGGAACCAGCGATAACTTCAAAACCTATCTTGAGGCAATGCACACCTGGTATGACAAAGGCTGGATCGATACTAAATTTGAGACAAGATCTTCCGACAGTTTCTACACCATCAACCAGAACGGATACTCACAGGGTATGGTAGGTATGTGGTATGGAACCGTTGGTCTGGTTGGTGACACTATCCGTGCAACCTGTCAGAACGAGGAGGATAAGAAAGATGCCTATGTAATGGCATGTGCCTGCCCGGTAAATGATATGTATGGTACAGAAGATCAGAAATATCTTGAGCCGGACTGCTTCTATCAGGGAAGCCGTATCTCCGGCTATATCGGTATCACAGAAAAGGCAGCTGACAAGAACCTTGAGGCACTGTTCTCTTACTTTAACTGGAGCTGTACCGAGGAAGGCAAGCTGTTACGGAATATGGGTCTGAATGAAGAGCAGATTGCATCCGTAGATTTTGATGAAGCCTACGATGTGTATGGAAAGAACAACATTAAGAGCGCTTATACCTTGGAAGAAGGTGAAGATGGCAAGACAGTCATCAAACTGAACTACGATGCTACCGCAGATATTGCTAATGCAGTGAAACCCATGAGAATGCTGGGCTGTGTAGAAATGACCGGCTCAGGACCGAACCTGGATTATACCATTGATAAAGGTCTTGCCAAAGTAACCCAGCACGCTTACGATCAGTGGACGATCTATACCAGCACTGCAGGTGTTATGGATTATGACGATCTGTTGTCAGAGGAGGACAGCAAGACCCTGGGTAAGATCAACACCTATGTCAATGACTACATGAGTCAGGCTCTGCCGGGACTGATCAAAGATGGCCTTGGTGATTGGGATACCTATGTAAAGAAGATTGATAAGTACGGCCCCGACAAGGTAACCGCTATTTATCAGAAGACACTGGATCAATTGTTCAAATAGACAGTTGTCAAAAGAAATATGATAGTAAAAAGGGGCGTATCCATTTGGATACGCCCTGATTGATTTGTTTGAATGAATTAGAGCCTGGAAAATTAAAGCTTTTCCGCCAGCGAGCAGATGATATCCACACAGAGATCCTCCCCCAGATTGCCGCTGTCTAAGGCCAGATCGTAGTTGCGGTAGTTGCCCCACTGCTGATCTGTGTAGTATTTGTAATAAGTACTTCTCTGTTTATCTTTCTTTGCCAGGCGCTTCTCAATCCCCACATCCTTAATCTCGCCATAGCGCTCTAAGACACGCTTTTTACGATGCTCCATGTCAGAGTGGATCATGACATTTAAGCATTTCATATCTGCCTTGCGAAGAATGTAATCTGCGCATCGGCCAACGATAACGCAGGGCCCCTTGGCTGCTGCTTCAAGGATCACCTTCTTCTGGGCAATGAAGATCTCATCCTGGGGACTCTGAAAATACATGGCACTGGCTGCAGATACATCGAACCATTTGCTGGCAGAGGTGGTATATTCCCCCTGTTCCTCAATCAATTCTTTGGCATAGCCACACTGTTCTGCTACCTTCTCAACAATTTCTCCGTCATAAAAGGGAATGTTCAGACGAGTTGCCACCTTTTCTCCGATACTATGGCCGCCGCTGCCGAATTCCCTGCTGATTGTAATCACTGGATACATAGTAAAACCTCCCTTCCTCTGTTCTTTTATTGTATGAAAAAACCGGGTGAAAGTCAATGAATGTCAGAAAATTTGACGGAGAAAAAATGAATAAATACGGTGTCGAAAGTTTGTGAAAAAATCTTAATAAAGATTTCATAGAGATTTCATCTTTGGGCAGGAAAAAATTGTTATAATAATATCCGGTTCGTGGAAGAAAACAGGAGAAGTGTGTATCAAAACGACCAAGGGAAGGAGAGGTTTTACAAACTATTATGAAAGAAAAAGATGACATTATACTGGAGCAGCATATTGGAGAAAATGTCGTCATGACAGAAGCCGGTGGAGATACCATGGTGGAGGAAGTGATCCATGTGAATGAACTGGTGCTGGCCCAGGGGGCAGCCCAGAATGACATGAAGCGGATTGCAGATATCGATACGGAATTCAGCCATGTGATGGCACCGATCCTGCGGATGTACAATGCAGCAATGAACGAGGCTACCACAAGAATTTCCATCATCAAAGATGAGTTTAAATACCGGGGACAGCGGTGTCCCATCCATCATATTGATACCCGATTGAAGTCAACAAAAAGCATTCTTGGCAAGCTGGAAAAGAAGAATCTGGAATTGTCATTAAACTGTGCCTGCAACAATATTTTTGATATTGCAGGGGTACGGGTGGTGTGCCCCTATATTAAGGATGTGTACCTGATCCGTGACCGGCTGATGGCCCAGGATGATTTCTATATCATGGAGATCAAGGACTACATAGCCCAGCCAAAGAAGAATGGCTATCGCAGCCTTCATATGATCATCCGGGTGCCGGTATACTTTATGAATAAGAAGCAGTTTGTGCCGGTGGAGATTCAGATCCGGACAGAGGCCATGGATATGTGGGCCAGTCTGGAACATGATATCAAATATAAATCCCTCTACCAGGATATCGGTGTGGATTTTACCGGAGAGCTGCTGGAGTGCAGCAAACTGATTTACCAGGCAGAGGAAAAGATGGAGTATATGAACAATCTGTTGGAAGATTAGTGATCAGCCGGGGCAGTATCGCTATGGCGTTTCTTCAGGAAGAACATGGCGATGCCGGCGCCGCAGATCACAAAGTATCCCAGAATGCTCCAGCCGTCCGGAACTTCATCCAGGAAGAGATATCCCAACAGGGCAGCAAAGATGATCTGAGTGTAATCGTACACGGAAATTTCACTGGCCGGTGCATGGGAGTATGCGGCTGTGATGGAGAACTGTCCGCCGGAGGCAGAAAGTCCTGCTAAGAGTAGGCAGATCAGCTGGTAGCTGCTTAAAGGGGCGGGATTTGCGATGATAAAGGGGATGGCGCTGATGCAGGAAAAGGTGGAGAAGAAAAATACGATCAGCGGTCCCGGTGCGCCGTGAAGGCTGGCCAGCCGCACATTGGTGTAGGCCAGACCTGCGCCCATTCCTCCCAACAGTCCGATGAGCGCCGGAATGGTGGCCATGCTGCCAAGTCCCGGCTTTAAGATCAGAAGAGTTCCGGCAAAGGCCGTGAGCACGCAGATCATCTGATACGGCCGGATCTTTTCCTTCATCAGAAAATAGGAGAAGATAATGGCAAAGAAGGGGGACAGTTTATTTAACATGGATGCATCGGAGATGCACAGATATCCGATGGCATAAAAATTCGCAAAGACTCCGATGGTTCCGGCAATGGACCGGGTCAGCAGATATTTCAGACTTCCTTTTGGGATGGTAAAGGGGATCTTTTCCTTTTTCATCACACCAAAAGCAAAGAATACAGCCACCACATTTCGGAAAAAACTCTTTTCAATGGCAGGAAGATCTCCGGCCAGTTTCACAAATAAATTCATAAAGGCAAAGCAGAAGGCTGCCATGATAATATAAAGGATTCCTTTGTTTTTCGCTTTCATTTTCGTACTCCGTTGTATCTTACATTTCTGTCATGTTATAATGTGAACATGAATTTATTATACTGCAAATTTCCATAAAATTTTCACTACATATCAAAAAAAGAACATGGACTTCTATGGAATAAACGCACAAAGACTGAGGAGAACAAAGAAATGAAATCCACTGTGATCATGCATATGTCAGGTGCATACCTGATGCAGGATTTTTATAAAGATGAAGAAGTGTCAGAGATCAGGGAGCTGGATTGCCGCCATATAGCCGGCACCAACTGTTACTGTGATGATGAGGCAAAAGAGAAGTTGCGGCAGATATTACATGATTTTGGTCCGGAGGGACTGCATTTTCTGGATTCCGGGAATTATCATTATTTATCGCTGCTCTGGCTGGAAAAGATCAAAGAACCATTTTCACTGGTGGTGTTCGATCACCATCCGGATATGCAGGTTCCTTCCTTTGGTGAGATCACATCCTGCGGCGGCTGGGTAAGGGAGGCACTTTTGGGTAATCACAACCTTTTGCAGGTATACCTGGCGGGTGTGGATGAGACACTGCTGCAGGAACTGGGCCTGACGGAGGATAGCGGAGATGAAAGGATCCATATTGGATTAGAGGGGCTTACAGACGGCGAAGAAAGACAGAAAATTTACATCTCTTTTGATAAAGATGTTATGACAGAAGATTATGCCCGGTGCGACTGGGACCAGGGAGAGATGGCATTGCCTCAGATTTTACAGGACATTGCATCCCTGTGCAAAAGACATTCCCTCATCGGAATGGATGTCTGCGGAGAAGATGCCGGAGCCTTAGAACAGGGAGTTGGAGTAGAAGAGATCGCGGCGGTGAATAATGATACCAACAGAAGGATCCTTCAGATGTATCGGGAGATGGAAGCGTATGGGACAACAGAGGATTAGAATCCCCCGCAAGGGCATTTCTGTGATCCTGATTCTTTCTATGGCATTGCTGCTTTATGGGGGAGCATGGATGGATCAGAACTGCAGGATGGTAGCCTGTGTAGGTGACAGCATTACTTACGGCGTGGGAGCGGAGAATGGAAGAAATACCTATCCTGCCCTGCTGCAGGAGTTTCTGGGAAAAGAGTACCGGGTGCGAAATTACGGAGTGCAGGGGAGAACTTTGCTGAAGGACTCCCGTTTCCCGTATACCCGGGAGAAGGCTTATTGGAAAAGCTTAAAAGCCGGGGCGGATATCTATATTATTCTGCTGGGCAGTAATGATATCTGGGAAGACTGCTGGGACGCCGGAGAATATCAGCGACAGCTGGAAAAACTGGTGGAGGATTATCGCGCCGCCAACGAAGAATCACAGATTTTTCTGGTGCAGCCCCCGGCTTATTTCCCGGGAGCAAAGGATGTGAAAGGACAGGAAAAGAAAATGTATATGCCGGAACTTTGCAGCAGGATCGCTGCTGTGGCAGAGGAAAAACAGACGGGGCTTATCGATCTGTATCATCTGACGGAGGATCATCCGGAATGGTTCTCGGACGAAGTGCATCCCAATGATGAGGGATACCGGCAGATCGCAGCATATATTTATGAATGTATCAGATAAGGAGGGGAAAACACATATGATTTACAAGGATTTTGAGGAGTTAAAATTATCGGCACTTGGTATGGGAACCATGCGCCTCCCGGTAAAGGAAAAGAATCCCGGGATGATTGATGAGCAGGCGGCTGCCGAAATGGTAGAGTACGCTATGGCAAACGGTGTAAACTACTACGATACCGCCTGGGGATATCATGATGGAAATTCTGAACCGGTGATGGGGCGGATCCTGAAAAAATATCCCAGGGACAGCTTTTATATTGCCACGAAGTTCCCGGGGTATGATCTTTCCAATATGCCAAAGGTAAAAGAAATCTTTGAAAAGCAGCTGGAAAGACTGCAAATGGAATATTTTGATTTTTACCTGGTTCACAATGTGTGCGAACTGAATATCGATGCATACCTGGATCCGCAGTATGGGATATATGAGTATCTGGTGGAACAGAAGAAAAACGGAAGGATCCGTCATCTGGGATTTTCGGCCCATGGAAGTTATGATGTTATGAAGCGTTTTCTGGAAGTCTATGGACAGGAAATGGAATTTTGCCAGATCCAGCTCAATTATCTGGATTGGTCCTTCCAGGATGCCAAAGGAAAGCTGGAACTGTTGAGGGAGTATCATCTGCCGGTATGGGTGATGGAACCTTTAAGGGGAGGAAAACTTGCCAGACTGGCACCGGAAAACGAAGCAAAATTAAAAGTAATGCGGCCGGATGAGGGAATTCCTGCCTGGGCATTCCGTTTCCTGCAGGGAATCCCGGAAGTGAAGGTGACGCTGTCAGGAATGTCTGATATGGAACAGCTGAAAGATAATATTGCCACATATCATGAGGAAAAACCTTTGACGGAGGCGGAGAAGAAAACCCTTCTTGGAGTTGCGGATGACATGGTGCAAAAGATTGCCCTGCCCTGTACAGCCTGCCGTTACTGCACGACACACTGCCCCAAAAAGCTGGATATCCCGCAGCTGTTGGAACTGTATAATGAATACTGCTTTACCGGCGGAGGATTCCTTGCGCCTATGAGGGTAGGAACCATGCCGGAGGAAAAGCGTCCCAGCGCCTGCATCGGATGTCGCAGCTGTGAGGCAGTCTGTCCGCAGCAGATTAAAATTTCTGAGGCAATGGCAGATTTTGCACAGAAACTTACAGGGAACCCGTAAGGGGATCCGGGATGGTGCAACCGGAGGTGACATCCACAAAGCGACGTGTTTCGCCGCTTTTTAAAATAGCAGTCAGCACATCCATCACATGGTAAGCCAGCTGGGCGTCTACCCGGCTGGTGCGTCCGGTGAGAATTGCATCTGCCATATCGGAGATACCGATGCCGCGGAAGTTATCACTGTAAGGATTTACCTGTGCGACCTCTGTATACTCTGCCGGAAGCCGTGGGTCTCTGGGCGGGATCATCAGCCGGACAGGTGTGCCGAACTGGTTGGGATCTTCTAACTCCAGGATACCCTTGGTTCCGTAAATGCGGAAGAGAGGCTGTTCTTTCATGACACTGTCCCCGTCCATCATCATGGTTCCGGTAATGCCGTTTTTCATGGAGAGAATGGCAGATACCCTTGTCTCATTGGGACAGACCAGTTCCTGACCAAACTGGGGAGAGTCCGGGATCATGAAGTGGTAGGGCTTTGGAATGGTGTTCATGGCTGCCACGGATGCTACCGGTCCTAAAAGGGTTACTAGTGCCGTGATGTGATATACGGCAAAATCATA